>NZ_JAKMUT010000020.1:0-1423 GCF_027570065.1 Corynebacterium evansiae
GGTCAAGTCCGGTGTAGTGGTGTAGCCGTTTGTGCTTTCGGCTCGATATGAAGTTCGGGGCTTGGTTAGGCGGTTAGCTGGTGGTGGTCGTCACGATGTTCTCCTGGGTGGTGCATGAGGTGCTTGGTGTGTTCGAGTGCGGTCAGTGACATGTAGCGTTTTTGTTGGATCCAGTCGTCGTGTTGCTCGGCTAGGACCGCACCGACAAGCCGGATGATGGATTCACGGTTTGGGAAAATGCCGACGACGTCGGTGCGCCGGCGGATCTCACGGTTTAACCGTTCTGTGGGGTTGTTTGACCACACCTTCGTCCAGACTGGTTTCGGCGCTGCGGTAAACGCCAGTACTTCATCGAGTGATTCCTCCAAATACGCCGCGACGTGAGGGAATTTCGGCTCCAGTAGGTCGACAACTTCGCGGGCTTGAGCCCAAGTGGATGTGGCGTCAGGTTGCTGGAAGATTGTCTGGAACATCGCAGAGACCATCGGCCATTGTGTTTTCGGGACCTTTTCGTAGAGGTTCTTCGCGAAATGGGTGCGGCACCGCTGCCACGACGCATTGGGCAGCACTTCGGAAATGGCGTGCTGGATGCCTTCGTGGGCATCACTTGTGATAAGGAATACCCCAGTAAGTCCGCGGGCTTTTAAGTCCTGGAAGAAGCCTTTCCACGACGCGTTGGATTCCGCGGTGGCGACGTGCATGCCGAGCATTTCGCGATACCCGTCGGCGTTGACTCCGGTGGCAAGCAGCACTGAGCATTTGACCACCCGGCCGCCTTCACGGACTTTGATCGTGAGCGCATCGCACGATAAAAAGGCGTACCCGCCGGGGTCTAGTGGGCGGTTTTTGAAGTCTGCGACCATGTCGTCGAGTTCTTCTGACATGCGTGAGACTTGCGATTTCGACATGCTGGAAATCCCAAGCGTAGCCACCAGATCATTCATCCTGCGGGTGGAAACCCCTTTAAGGTAGCACGTGGCGATCACAGTCGATAAGGCTCGTTCTGCTCGTGAGCGGCGCTCTAACAGCCAGTCTGGGAAGAACGCGCCGTGGCGCAGTTTCGGCACCGCCACGTCGATCGTGCCGACACGGGTGTCAAGGTCGCGGTGGCGATACCCGTTGCGGTGGTTGACCCGCTCGGTGGATACAACTCCGTATTCGGCGCCGCAGACGGTGTCAGCCTGGGCGGAGAGGATCTGGTTGATAAACCCTTGCAGCATCTGGCGCATCAAATCCGGAGACGCTTGGGCCAGCAAATCATCCAGATAGGTTGTCGGGTCGATAGAATACGGTGCAGCGGTCATCGTCATAGGCCTTTCGGTGAGATGTGGTAGTTGAGTCGAAAGGCTAACTGGCGGTGGCCGCCCACTACTTTCCGGGACCCACCATCAGCAAGCGTTACACCACACTAAGGGACGCAACC
>NZ_JAKMUT010000021.1:0-1321 GCF_027570065.1 Corynebacterium evansiae
TGAGGTTACCCTCGTTTAGTGGACACCCTATTTGTACGGATCTTGTGTCCGTGGGAGAGGATGTTCATTGTGAGTCAACAGCGCAAGAAGTACACGCCGGAGTACCGGCGTGAAGCCGCGAACCTGGTAATCGAGTCGGAGCGGCCGATCGCTCATGTGGCTAAGGAGATCGGTGTTTCCGCCGGACTTTTAGGCCGCTGGGTCAAACTCGAGCGTGAGCGCCGAGGAGCATCAGATGGGATGAGCGAGGCTGATCTTCGGGCCGAGAATGCGCGCCTGCGCCGTGAGCTGGCGGAAGCCAAGATGGATAATGAGTTTTTGTCAAAAGCGACAGCCTTCTTCGCCGCGAAGCAACGCGAGCAGAAAAGTTCGAATTGATGCGGCAGGAGAAGGCGAACTACAGCATCAAGCGCATGGCACGGCTTTTAAAAGTGTCTCGGTCTGGATACTACAAATGGGCCCATGCGCAGCAGAAACGACTATCCGGCGAAAATGATCGTGCTGCATTTTACGATGGCGTTGACCAAAAGATTCATCAGATTTGGAAAGACTCCGATGAGGTTTATGGTGCTCCGCGGATCACCGCAGAGCTCGCTGAGCGCTACCAGATCACATTGAATCGCAAGACTGTGGCGAAGCGGATGCGCATGATGGGCATTGAAGGGATTTCACCGCGGGCGTTTGTCCCGGTGACAACCATTCAAGCTAAGCGTAAGTCCACGCTTCCTGACCTGGTCAAGCGCATGTTTGATACAGGTGAGCTCAACCGGGTGTGGATGTCAGATATTACCTACCTGCGCACCGGTGAAGGATGGTTGTACCTGTGTGCCGTCCGCGATGGCCATTCCCGCAGGGTACTGGGCTGGGCTATGGATAGCGTTCAAGATACTTCCCTGGTCGAACGGGCCTTGCGGATGGCGCACACGCTGCGTGGTGACGTCCCTGATGGGCTGGTGTTTCATGCTGACCGCGGAACCCAATTCACCAGCGAGAAACTCTGGGAGGTTTGCCGCAACCTGGGCATTGCTCAGTCCGTGGGGCGTACCGGTGTGTGCTTCGATAATGCGATGGCTGAGTCGTTCTGGTCGACGCTTAAGACCGAATTTTACGACCGTAAGCGCTGGCCAACCCGTGATGCAGCACGCAAGGCCGTTGCCTACTGGATTGAAGTCGTCTACAACCGTCGACGCCGACACTCCGCACTCGGGATGGTCAGCCCTGTCGACTTTGAGAACCACACCGGTTCAACCACTAGCAGAAAAGAAATAGCTGCCTGACCACTGGGTAGCTCCACTACGTGTCCACGATTTGCGGGCAACCC
>NZ_JAKMUT010000022.1:0-1256 GCF_027570065.1 Corynebacterium evansiae
GTGTGCGTAGGTTGTTTGAGAACTCAATAGCGTGATGAACCAAGTTTAGATACTTTGTTGACCAACCTTTGTGTTGATTCTGATGCATTGTATGTCTTTATCACTTTTGTGACTTGTTTCAGTGCTCCACTAGCTCGCATGGATTGTGGGTTGGTGGTGGTTACGCCAGCGTGGGGTTAACGCTTCCACGATATGTAATGTGCGTATCCCAGCAAGAGTCGCCTTTTTATGGGTGCTTGTTGGGCTGATAGAGGTTTTGGAAAGTTTGGGATGTATGTTGTGTCTGATCAATAACCAGCAGCGTTTTGTGTTGTTGGTGTTGGTTGATGTGATTTATTTATCCTTTTTTCAATTCTTTTGTCAGTAATTTTGTTTATTTTTGCCTGGTTTTCAGGCTCACCATGTGTCTGATGGCATTTTTATGGAGAGTTTGATCCTGGCTCAGGACGAACGCTGGCGGCGTGCTTAACACATGCAAGTCGAACGGAAAGGCTCCTTGCTTGCAAGGGGTACTCGAGTGGCGAACGGGTGAGTAACACGTGGGTGATCTGCCTTGCACTTCGGGATAAGCCTGGGAAACTGGGTCTAATACCGGATAGGACCATGCTTTAGTGTGTGTGGTGGAAAGTTTTTTCGGTGCAAGATGAGCCCGCGGCCTATCAGCTTGTTGGTGGGGTAATGGCCTACCAAGGCGACGACGGGTAGCCGGCCTGAGAGGGTGTACGGCCACATTGGGACTGAGACACGGCCCAGACTCCTACGGGAGGCAGCAGTGGGGAATATTGCACAATGGGCGCAAGCCTGATGCAGCGACGCCGCGTGGGGGATGACGGCCTTCGGGTTGTAAACTCCTTTCGCTAGGGAAGAAGCCACTTTGTGGTGACGGTACCTGGATAAGAAGCACCGGCTAACTACGTGCCAGCAGCCGCGGTAATACGTAGGGTGCGAGCGTTGTCCGGAATTACTGGGCGTAAAGAGCTCGTAGGTGGTTTGTCGCGTCGTCTGTGAAATCCCGGGGCTTAACTTCGGGCGTGCAGGCGATACGGGCATAACTAGAGTGCTGTAGGGGAGACTGGAATTCCTGGTGTAGCGGTGAAATGCGCAGATATCAGGAGGAACACCGATGGCGAAGGCAGGTCTCTGGGCAGTTACTGACGCTGAGGAGCGAAAGCATGGGTAGCGAACAGGATTAGATACCCTGGTAGTCCATGCCGTAAACGGTGGGCGCTAGGTGTGGGGGTTTTATTTACGATTCC
>NZ_JAKMUT010000023.1:0-1207 GCF_027570065.1 Corynebacterium evansiae
AGTCGTTGTTGGATGCGTTCGGTGTTGTACCACCTGATGTACTCGTCGATCGCTTGATTGAACTCTGCGACCGTGTCGAAGACTTCACCGTGGTACATCTCTGTCTTCAAGTGTCCAAAGAAGTTTTCCATGACCGCGTTGTCGTAACAGTTGGCTTTACGCGACATCGACTGAACACCACCGTTGTCACCGATCAGGTCACGCCAGGAGGCATGCTGGTACTGGAAACCTTGATCTGTGTGCATCATCCACCCGGGTTCAGGTGCACACGCCGCGATCGCCTTGGACAAAGAATCGGCGGTAAACGCTGTCGACGGCGATGTAGCCACGCTGTGAGCGACGATGGAGCGGTCGAACAAGTCCATCACCGGTGACAAATACACCTTGCGGCCTGCAACCCTGAACTCGGTGACGTCGCTGACAAAAACGGTATTTGGCTGATCCGGAGTGAACTTGCGGTCGAGTGTGTTGTCAGCGATGTGGCTGATCGCCCCGCTGTAGGAAACATAGGGCCTGCGTTGGCGGATCTTGGCTCGAAGACCCATCTGGCACATGAGTTTGTAGACGAGTTTGTGGTTGACCACCCAGCCCTGGTTACGCAGGTCCAGCAGCACCCGCCGGTAGCCATAGCGATGCTTGTTACGTTCGAAGCACTCCCGGATCGCGTCTTTGAGCACTGCGTACTTATCCGGTTCGTTGAGTCGTTTCTGGTGGTAGAAGAACGTCGACCGTGGGATACCAGTGGCCTCTAGGAGGTGCTCCAGGCGGTGGTGCGACTTGAGGATGACAATCGCCTGGACTTTCAGGCGTGTCCCTGGTTCCTCAAGTCCCGCAATTTTTTTAAGTACGCGTTTTCCGCTTCCAACCGTGCGATCTGACGGCGCAGCTTGTCTTCTTCTGTAAGCCGCTTCGGTGCAGCCGAGCCTTTGGGTCTGCCCTTCGGCTTCGGTTTCAACGCCTCATCGCCGCCTTTGCGCCATTTCCAGGACCAATCTTTGACGAGTTGGTCTGACGACAGGCCAAACTCACGGGCAAGATCCATCATTGTCTCGCCGGCAAGGTGACGTTGGACAACTTCCTTCTTGATGTCGAACGAGTACTGCTGCTTTGTCGGTTTCTCCACAAGACATAGCCTGCCATGCAGCTGAAATCGACGATAGAGCGTACGGACGACGTATTTGGAGACACCAAGAGCATTGGCAGCGGC
>NZ_JAKMUT010000024.1:0-973 GCF_027570065.1 Corynebacterium evansiae
CTAGGGCGTGTCTCCTAATTGTGGGCCTGTGCTCGAGCATGATTGAGGTGTGTCACAACGGTCTAGATTTACGCAGTTCACGAATGCACAGTGGGAGCGAGTTGAACCACTTCTGCCAACGAATGAGGGCCGTAAAGGCCGCCCGTTTGGTGATAGCCGCCGCGTTGTAGAGGGCATCATCTACCGGTACCGCACCGGAATCCCGTGGCGAGATCTCCCCGACCGGTATGGTCCCTGGCAGACGGTGTGGAAGCGGCATCGCCGCTACGCAACCGACGGCACCTGGGACCGCGTATTCGCGCACATCCTCGCCGAGGCCGATGCAGTGGGCGACATTGACTGGAACGTGTCAATCGACGCGACGATCAACCGTGCTCATCAGCACGGTACGAACCTGCCGCGCCCTGATCAGGACACAGGGGGCTCTATCGAATTACAAGAATCTGCCGTTATGCGAGATTGAACCGGCAGGTCACGGGATCGGGAGATCACGCGGAGGGTTGAGCACGAAGGTACATTTTGCTGTCGAGGGGCATGGCCGGCCGCTGTCGATTGTGGTGACGGGCGGGCAACGCCATGATGGCGCGATGTTGCAGGAAGTCCTCGGCGATATTCGGGTCCCGAGAATTGGGTGCGGGCAGGCGCGGACGCGCCCTGATGCGTTGCTTGCTGATCGCGGGTACACGTCACGGGTGAACCGCGCGTATCTGCGTGAGCGCGGCATCGCCGCGGTGATTCCGGAGAAGTCTAATGAGATCGCTGCCAGGAAGCGTAAGGGTCGTGCTGGCGGGCGACCGCCCGGGTTTGATGCGGAGCTGTACAAAGACCGCAACGTGGTCGAGCGGGCCTTTGGGTTGATGAAGCAGTGGCGCGGGCTTGCGACGCGTTATGACAAGCTCGCGGTCACGTATCGCGCGGGAGTGGTGCTTGCGGCGATTCTGGTCTGGTTACGCATATAAGAGACACGCCCTAG
>NZ_JAKMUT010000025.1:0-589 GCF_027570065.1 Corynebacterium evansiae
TAGTTTTAGTGCCGGCGGTGACTTACTCTCCCACACCCTCCCAGGTGCAGTACCATCAGCGCAGGTAGGCTTAGCTTCCGGGTTCGGAAAGGGACCGGGCGTGACCCCACCGCTAACAACCACCGACAAACCAATACAGAACAAAACACACACCCAACCAAACCCAAACCAAATCCAGGATTCAGCTGGTGTGTCGTGCCGTTCCAGACACTGCATAACAGACGCGAGCACACAACTTTGCGACAATCCGAAATCGTCTCAGCAACAACCACACAACAAAAGTGGCTTTTTGTGTTGAACATCGGCTAATTAGTACCGGTCACCTCCATCACTCACATGACTTCCAGATCCGGCCTATCAACCCCATAATCTATAGGGAACCTCAAAAGAAACCTCATCTCAGAACAGGCTTCCCGCTTAGATGCTTTCAGCGGTTATCCCTCCCATACGTAGCCAACCAGCCATGCCACGGGCGTGACAACTGGCCCACCAGAGGTATGTCCGTCCCGGTCCTCTCGTACTAGGGACAGCCTTCTTCAAGTTTCAACGCGCACGGCGGATAGAGACCGAACTGTCTCACGACGTTCTA
>NZ_JAKMUT010000026.1:0-456 GCF_027570065.1 Corynebacterium evansiae
GGGTTAAGTAAAGAAAAGTGTGTCTTTTCCGGGCGTGTTGCGGTTATTTGATCCAGCCTTTTTGGATGCCGAGGTTGTGTTGGTAGCTGGTGTCGATGGCGGTGTCGTATTCTGCTGGTGCACCGATGTCATTGGTAGTGGCTGTGGTGTTGTGGGTGATCAGGTCTGTTGCTGTGGAAAGTGCGTCTTGACCCCATCGTTGGTCCCTGGCGATCTTGACCGGATCGTCAGGGACTTCTGTATGTAGATACAGCCACCAATCCATCACTGTGCGTTGATGCGGTAGTGATAGTCCGCGGTGTCTGCGGGCTAGTTCTTTTATGGGGGCGTTGATGCCACCTTCGAGGCTGTTTGTTGTTGCTGCAAGGTTGTCGGGGTCGATGGTTGTTGGTGGGGGTTGCAGGTAGGTAAACAGCAGGTCTCTGCGGTGCAGAGATAGCAATGATTGATAGGCCG
>NZ_JAKMUT010000027.1:0-411 GCF_027570065.1 Corynebacterium evansiae
AAACCCACGTCATCAACTGGACCTGGGCCAGACACGAAACCACCGCCGCCTACACCGAACTCCTACGCCCCATTGCCGCACCACTAATCGCAGTCACAGACGGCGGACAAGGTGCCCAATCAGCCATCCACCACTGCTGGCCAACAACACGCATCCAACGCTGCCTCGTCCACGCCCAACGAACAGTCCGCCGCCACACCACCAGCAACCCCCGCACCGATGCCGGCAAAACCCTCTACCGCCTAGCCCTGAAACTCACTCGCATCACCGACCTTGACCAAGCATCCACATGGGTCGCCCACCTGCACGAATTCGACCACACCTACCGGGAATGGATGAACGAGAAAACCACCATCAAAGACCCTGCTACCGGCGCCTACACCAAGGTCTACACCCACCAACGCGTCCGAG
>NZ_JAKMUT010000028.1:0-396 GCF_027570065.1 Corynebacterium evansiae
TACTGGCTGCGATCAGGAGGCATCCGGACTTTAGATAGGTCGCGTCGAGGAAGATTTGGTCATGGATGCGGAATGAGTCGATGGTGGGTGTGGGGATGATCCACCAGCACCATCGGAATCGGTGGTGCATGGTTTGCCTGGTTACGCCATGGTGTGCGGCGAAGGTGGTTAGAGATTGGGTGCCGGTGGCCCATTGGATGAACAAAGCCATGGTGGCGGTATTTTTGTTGTGGGTTTGGGTGTTGCGGGTAAAGGAGTGTCCGCAGTGGGTGCAGCGCCAACGGGTGGTTGATTTGCTGGTGGTGCCGTTTTTCTTTGTGTTGTTGCCGCATAGTGGGCAGCTGGGGCGGTTGGTGGTCATCCTTTAATCCAACCGGTGTGCGGTTAGCACAAATG
>NZ_JAKMUT010000003.1:0-349807 GCF_027570065.1 Corynebacterium evansiae
TAGCTCAGGCCCCTAACTCCTGCAAGGAAACCCCTACAGGTTCGCGATGATGTCCTCGACGGTCTTCTTCGCGTCCCCCAGCAGCATGTCCGTGTTCTCGTTGAAGAACAGCGGGTTCTGCACGCCCGCGTAGCCGGAGCCCATGGAGCGCTTGAAGACGATGACCTTCTCCGCCTCCCAGACCTTCAGCACGGGCATGCCCGCGATCGGGGAACCTGGCTCCTCGGCGATCGGGTTGACGGTATCGTTTGCACCGATGACCAGCACCACGTCGATGCCCTCGAAGTCATCGTTGACCTCGTCGAGTTCGAGGACAATCTCATACGGCACCTTGGCCTCAGCCAGCAGCACGTTCATGTGTCCTGGCAGGCGGCCTGCCACAGGGTGGATGCCGAAGGTGACGTCCACGCCTTGTTCCTTCAGACGCTCGACCAGCGTGGCCACCGGGTACTGCGCCTGCGCCACGGCCATGCCGTAGCCCGGGGTGATCATGACCTTCTTCACGCCCTTGAGCAGCTCCGCAGTCTCAGCCGCGGTGACCTCGGTGTGCTCGCCGTATTCTCGGTCGTCGGAAGCTGCAGCCTCGCCGCCGAAACCGCCGAGGATAACGGAGACGAAGCTACGGTTCATTGCCTGGCACATCACATAGGACAGGTAGGCACCGGAGGAGCCGACCAGCGCGCCCACGATAATGAGCAGCGGGTTGGCCAGCATGAAGCCCGCCGCTGCGGCCGCCCAGCCGGAGTAGGAGTTCAGCATGGACACAACCACCGGCATATCGCCACCGCCGATCGCCGCCACCAGGTGGTAGCCCAGGAACAGCGCCAGCGCAAGCATTACGCCCAGCGCAATCCACGCCAGGGTCAGGTTCTCGTGGCCGGCGGAGATGAACAGCACCATGCCCACGAGGGACACCACAATGACAGCCAGGTTCAGCAGATGGCGGCCCGGCAGCATCAGCGGCTTGCCGTCCATCTTTCCGGACAGCTTGAGGTACGCCACGATGGAGCCCGTGAGCGTCACTGCACCGATGAACACGCCCAGGTAAACCTCGCCCAGGTGGAAAGCCTCGATGGACTTCGTGCGCTCGTCCGGCTGGATAAAGGAGTTCACGCCGATAAGCACGGCGGCCAAGCCCACGAAGCTGTGCAGCATCGCAATGAGCTCCGGCATTTCGGTCATTTCGACCTTCTTGGCGCGCGGGATGCCAATCGCGGCACCGAGCAGCATCGCCACGGCGATCAACAGCACGGTCACGAGCGGGCCTGTGGAGGCATCTCCCCCGTTGATGGAGTTGACTACGGCCTTGACGATGGTTGCGATGAGCGCGATGGTCATGCCGGCGATGCCGAAGCGGTTGCCGCGCGATGCGGTCTGCTGCTTCGCCAGACCTGCCAGCGCCAGGATGAACAGAAGTGCGGCGACCAGGTAGGCCAGGTTGGTGATCTTGTCCGTCCACTCGAGGACGGTCGGGTTGACGAGGTTCTGCGCGCCCGTCTCGGCAGCGCTGAGAAGTTGTTGTTTCATGGCTTAGTTACCTCCGTCGAACATGGTCAGCATGCGACGGGTCACGAAGAATCCGCCGAAGATATTGATAGAGGCCACGACAATCGCCACAAAGCTCAGACCCGCGACAACCAGGTTGGAGCTGCCCACTTGCAGGATTGCGCCGACCAGGATGATGCCGGAGATCGCGTTCGTCTCACTCATCAGCGGCGTGTGCAGTTTGTGCGTCACCGCGGTGATCACGTAGAAGCCCACGACGATGGCCAGCATGAGCAGCATGTATTCGCCGGCGACCTGCATCGGGCTGGCGAGAATCAGCGCGATGCCGAGCAGCGCAGCAAGGATCTTCCATCCCGCACCCTTGTTCTTTGCCTCGCCTTCTTGGTTTGACGCCGACTGCTCCGCAGCAACCGCATCCGTATCGGCCTTAGAACCCGCACCTTGCGCGGCGGGGGCTGCAGAGACCTTCACGGGTGGAGGCGGCCAGAGGATCTCAGCGACCTCCCCGGCGGGCTGGGACGTGGCGTCATTAGAAGGAGCGCCGGAAGAAGCGACAGCAGACGGCGCAGCGGCGGTGGAGTGCGTGACGGTGATGCCGCGAACGATCTCGTCTTCCAGGTCGAAGGTCAGCTGGCCGTCCTTTCCCGGAGTCATGAGCTTGAGCAGGTTGACCACGTTCTGGCCGTAGAGCTGCGAGGCCTGGGCGGGCAGGCGGCCGGCGAGATCCGTGTAGCCGATGATGCTCACACCGTTGTCGGTGACAGTGATCTCGCCGGGGACGGTGAGCTCGCAGTTGCCGCCGTTGGCAGCGGCCATGTCGACGATGACGGAGCCGGGCTTCATCGCAGCCACGTCGGCGGCGGTGAGCAGCACCGGGGACTTGCGGCCCGGGATGTTCGCGGTGGTGATGACGATGTCGGCGGCGGCGGACTGCTCTGCGTAGAGCTTCGCGGCGGCCTGTGCCTGGTCGGCGGTCATCTCTTTGGCGTAGCCGTCTTCAGACTTCTCGGTCTCCGCCTGGATGGCGACGAACTCGGCGCCCATGGACTCGACTTGCTCGGCGGTCTCGGGGCGCAGGTCCGTGGCCTTGACGATCGCGCCCATGGAGTTCGCGGTGCCGATCGCGGCCAGACCGGCCACGCCCGCGCCGATGACGTAGACGACGGCAGGCGGAACCTTGCCGGCGGCAGTGACCTGGCCAGTGAACAGGCGACCGAAGGTATTGGCCGCCTCGATGACCGCGCGATAGCCGGCGATATTGGCCTGGGAGCTAAGCACGTCCATGGACTGTGCGCGGGAGATGCGCGGAACGGTGTCCATGGCCACGGAGGTCACGTTTTGGTTCGCAAGCTCTTGGATGAGCTGTTCGTTACGACCCGGTGCCAGGCGAGCGATAAGGGTGGCGCCGGGCTTAAGCTGTGCGCGCTGCTCGTCAGTTGGCGCGTCGAGGGCGGTGATGATGTCCGCGTGCCAAACATCGTCTCCGACGATGCGGGCGCCGGCCTCTTCATACAGGTTGTCAGGGTAATTGGACTGGTCGCCTGCGCCGGACTGGACCGCGACCTCGTAGCCAAGCTTGATGAGCTTGCCCACGGTGTCCGGTGTGGCTGAGACCAGGGCTTCTGGTTCTCTGGGGATACCGATTAGCAAGGGAGGCTCCTCACTGGTGTGTCTCTTGCATACTTACTTCTGCTCGCGTTTCTTAAGGCTGTTATGCCTGGTGAAGTCCTGGTTAGGACGGTGGTTACGAGCTCATTAACTACGTTTGGGTAGTTCTAAAACCATAGGTGATTATTTGGGCTCATATCACGATTTGAGAGAAATACCCCCGTACCTCTCATAATTTGGGAGTTGACGCCCTCAGCCTCGGCGCTGGGGAGGTGGCGACAATTAAAGCCATTCAGAGTTTCCGAGGCAAAGCCATGCGAAGCCTCCAAAACGTGCGTACTCTCACAGCCATGTTTGGACTATTCGGCAAGAAGAAGAACAACGACACCACCCCACAACAATCAGCAGCGCAGGAAGCTGCTGGTCAGCAGCAAACAGCGCAGCAGCCAGCAGCTCAGCACGGCCACTTGAAGTTTCAGCACAGCAGCGACGGTGACGCGACCTTAACCACTCCGAATGGAGAGCTTGTCTACGGCATCATCTCCCCTGCCCCGAAGGATGCCAGCAACTACTCATACGCAAAGGAGATCCTGCCGGGCGTCTACCGCTTCCTCGCCACCGTAGATTCCGGTTTCAAGCCACTCTCCGACGCTGATCTTCCGCAGGGCTTTGACCTTGACCTGCAAGTTCTGGGCGACGCAACCTTCCCGGGCCTGGACATGCCCGGGAGCAACCACACATTTTGGTCAGCGGCTTCTATGGCCACCACGCGTAAGTCTCTCGAAACGTTGAAGGTTGCAAGCGCTGGCGATGTCTTCTTCCAGGTTAAGTCCGACTTCCCATTCGGGGCGACGCTCGCCATCACGTTCGATCTCTTCCTGCAGATCACCAAGATTCCTGACCATGGCCACGGACACGTGGTCTCCATGCCCGGTGGCAGCACGGTTCTGGTTCACCCAGTGGTTCCGGATCAGCCAGCGGACAACATCATGCAGCAGATGGCCCAGACCCGCCACGAGCTGCGGCAGCACCCGGTGAACATCTCTCCCCTGACGTTCTGGGTGCACGATAACCACTGGGATGTTCTCACCGCCAAGGATGGCGTATCCCTCTTCCTGCCAGAAAGCTTCCCCGTGAAGCGCAATGCTGACGGCGCGCCTCTCATGTCCGACGGCAACGCGGGCACCCGCCCTTAGCGCTCGCGCATCTTCTTCCGGCACATATCCAGCGCGAAAGCGAAAACCTCCGGCCCGCTTCTGAAAAGTGAAGCTGACCGGAGGTCACCGTATTCAGTATTTGTACCCCGTACGGGATTTGAACCCGTGTTACCGGCGTGAGAGGCCGGCGTCCTAGGCCGCTAGACGAACGGGGCGCTGGCCTACCAGGACTCGAACCTAGAATGACGGTACCAGAAACCGTAGTGTTGCCAATTACACCATAGGCCATCGTTCGTCGAACAAAACCCGCAAGTGACACTCCCTAGATACCTAGGTCGTTGAACACTGCGAACCTCGCTCGCAACGAGGAATACTATAACCAGAACAGTGAATTACAAGCAAATCAGCTGGTAAACGCGCATTTTTCCGGCCATAGTATGCTCACTTCGCCGCCCCTCTCTCGCAGGAGGGCACGCGCAAGCGCACCTCCCCCCGCTGCTTCTACCGCCGCGCCCACCGCTGCCTCTACTGCTGTGTAGGCGCGAACGGCGTCTGCTCGCGGGCGGCCCGCAGGCGTGCCAGCGTGGACTCCTTGCCCAGCAGCTCCATGGACTCAAACAGCGGCGGGGACACAGCCGCACCACTGATGGCCACACGCAGAGCGCCGTAGGCCTTGCGCGGTTTCAGCTCCATCTCCTCGATCAGCTTCGACTGCAGCGCCTTCTCAATGACGTCGGTCTTGAACTCCCCGTCCGCGATTGCCTCCAGCTGAGCGATGGCAACCTCGAGAACCTCCACCGCGTCCTCCTTCAAGTTCTTCCTCGCGGCCTTCTCATCCAGGGACAAGTCGGCGTCAGAAGTAATCAGGAAGCGCAGCAGACCATCAGCGTCCGAGAGCGTCTTGATGCGCGTCTGCACCAGCTCCGCAGCGAAAGCGAACTTATCCGCGGGGTAATCCGCCGGGAAGCCCTTGTGCTCCTCCAGGTAGGCGCGCAGGCGCTCGGTGAAGTCGCCCAGCTCCAGCATGCGGATGTGGTCGGCGTTGATGGCCTCCAACTTCTTCTGGTCGAAGCGTGCCGGGTTGGGCTTCACGTCCGCCACATCGAAGTTGTCGATGAGCTGCTGCATCGTGAAGATGTCCTCATCGGCGGACAGCGACCAGCCAAGCAGCGACAGGTAATTCAGCATGCCCTCGGGGATGATGCCGTTGTCGCGGTGGTTGAACAGGTTCGATTCCGGGTCGCGCTTGGAGAGCTTCTTGTTGCCCTCGCCCATCACGAACGGTAGGTGGCCGAATGTAGGTACCTGTTTAGCGACGCCCACCCGTACCAGCGCCTCGTAGAGTGCGATCTGTCGCGGTGTGGACGGCAGCAGGTCTTCGCCTCGCAGGACGTGCGTGATCTCCATCAGAGCATCATCCACTGGGTTAACGAGGGTGTACAGCGGCTGGCCGTTCGAGCGAGCGACCACGAAGTCCGGCACGGTCTTGCCGTCCACGCTCATGTCGCCGCGGACGAGGTCGTGCCACTCGTAGATTCGATCGTCGGGCATGTGCAGGCGCCAGACCGGCTCGCGGCCTTCGGCCTTGAACTGCGCGATCTGCTCTTCAGTGAGGTCGCGGTCGTAGTTGTCGTACCCCAACTGCGGGTCGCGGCCTGCAGCCTTGTGGCGAGCCTGAACCTCCTCGTTGGTGGAATACGCCGGGTAGACGTCGCCGGATTCCTTCAGCTTCTCCAGGACGTCTGCGTAGATGTCCATGCGCTGGGACTGGCGGTAAGGCTCGTGCGGGCCGCCGACCTCGATGCCTTCGTCCCAGCCGAGGTTCAGCCACTTCAGGGAATCGATGATGGCCTGGTAGGACTCTTCGGAGTCTCGCTTCGCATCGGTGTCCTCGATACGGAAGACGAGCTTGCCGCCAGTGTGGCGGGCATAAGCCCAGTTGAACAGGGCCGTGCGCACCATGCCGACGTGCGGGGTGCCGGTGGGCGACGGGCAGAATCGAACGCGAACTTCGCTTACTTCACTCATGGTATTTAACTGTACCTTCCCGCGTGCTGGCCTTCGCGTTTGCTCTGTGCCGGCTCTGTGCGGGCAGAGCAACCCCCCCGCGCGGTGGCGCGGGGGGTTTGGGTGCCGTTAGGTCACCGTTTAGGCATGACGGTGGCGCGACAGGAAGTGCCACGCAGCCTTCGGAGCGTCCGGGGCGAAGGCGTGCCAGTTGTGGCCGCCGAAGTCCGCACGCCACAGGACGGTGGAAGCGCGGCAACCGTTATAGGTGAATCCGCTGGTAAGGGCGTGGGCGCGAACTCCATGCAGGGTACGCATGTCGCAGGAATTACGGCGTGCTGCGTTGTCGAAAGCAGCGCGGGCGCCGTAGTAACGCATGCCGTGGCGCTCGCCGCCACCGTAGTGCATCAAGGTGTCGTGCACACCGTGGATCAGCATGGTCGGTACGTTGCGCCCACGGCAGTTGTTCATGGTGGCGTCATAGTAAGCACCAGAAACAGACACGACAGCGGCGACCAGATCCGGAGCCTGGCAGGCCAGGTTCATCGCCATGCCGCCACCGTTCGACAGCCCGGCTGCGTACACGCGGCGGGTGTCGACGTTGTAGCGCTTAGACAGGGAGCGGACCATCTCGCGGACGAAAGCTACGTCCTCGCCGCGGCGGGTCTTGGAATACGGGGCGCCTTCCCAGGAGCGGCCGATGCCCTCCGCGTGGACTACGACGGCATCGCGGCCGGCCACCGCATTGAGGCGGGACGTGTTCTTCATGTCCGCCGCAGATTGGCCGCGACCGCCGAACACAAAGAGGATCGGCTTCTTGCGGCTACCGGAGTTCACCGGAACATCGACGATAGCCGTGCGGGTCTTCCCCTTGACGTTGAAGGTCTGGTAGTTGTTCCCCGGGCGCGGGCTCAGAGAGCCAGCGAGGCCGGTCAGACTACCGGAGAGGCTGCCCACCAGGTTGCTTGGGGCGGCGCTGGCCTGCGGAGTCGCGGACTCGTTGCCGGCAGCAGTATCCAGAGCCGGGCCAGCCAGGGTACTTGCGCCGATACCGAGGGCTACAGCCAGGGAGAGCGTGAGCTTGCGGAAGCGGCCGCCGCGGCGAGCCGAGCGGGAAGCGCCGGAGGCTGCAGAGACTACGGAACCTACGGAATCAGTGTGATCAGCCGCGGAAAGAGAGTGAGTGTTCGCGGCCTTCGTGTGAGTAAAACGTGACGAAAACTTTTGCACCGCTTTAACATACACCGGGCAGTAAAATTTAGGTACTTTTTCTTACAAAATCCTAAAAGCCGCCACAGTGGTGGCTCTAGCTAGCTCTGGCCGGTTTTAGCTAGATCTAGCTAGCCCTAGCTGGCCGCGCCCGGCAGCGTCTTGTTCTGGCGGGCCAGGAAGTTCCAGGCCTCGTTGGCTACGTCGGGCGCAAAGTGCCAGTTGTGTCCCTGGTCGTTGATCCGCCAAAAGACAGCCTCGTCGCGGCAGCCAGGGTAGCCGAACTGGGTGACGTTGTTGGGCTTCTGCTCCACCACAGGCTGTGGCGCGCAGCCGTTGCGCAGCGCACGCGAGTGGATCAGGCGGGGCGCCGGAAGGTAAGGCGCGTTGTGCAGCGTGCCGCCGTTGTAGTGGGTGAGCTCGTCCTGCTGGCCGTGGATCACGAACGTCGGCACGGACTCCGGCGCGCAGCCCTCGTTGACCGGGTTGTAGAAGGCGCCGGAGACGCTCACCACGCCAGCGATCAGGTCAGGAGCCTGACACGCTAGGTTCATCACAAACCCGCCGCCGTTGGACATGCCGACGGCGTAGATGCGGTTGCGGTCGACGTTGAACTTCCTGTCCAGCTCATTGACGATCTGTCGCACGAAGTCGACGTCCTGGCCGCGCTTGCTGGTGGCGTACGGTGCGCCCTCCCAGGCGTTATCAATGCCACGCGGGTAGACCACGATCGCTTCGCTGGCCGCGCCGGTGTTCGAGAAGCGGGAGTAACTGCGGTAATTCTCGGGCGTATCGTCGCGCCCGCCGAACCCAAACAGCACGGGCGTGGGCTTGTGCGGGTCGTAGTTGGAGGTCACGCTGACGATTGCGCTGCGGGTGCTGCCGTCGGGTCGGGTGAACTCGATGTTCTCCGGTTGTCCGGGGTGCGCCCTATCTATTGTTGACGCCGGCTTCGGCGCCGGTGCCGGTTTCGGTGCAGGCTTGGGCGCGGGAGCCGGTGCAGGCGCGGGCGCAGGGGCAGGCGCCTCCTGCGCGCTGGCCACGCCAGCTCCGCCGACGAGCACGGTGGCAAGCATTGCCAGCGTCATAGCAACGGATACCGCCATGAGCAGGGCAAAGCTCAGAGCACGGTTGCCAAGGTGGCGCCCGGCACCCGCAGCGTTTCCGGCAATTACAGAACTAACGGCTTTAACATTCTTAACAGCAGTCACATGAGTCACAAACGTAACATTAGACACAAGTTTCGCTGCGCATGTGCTGTAACACGCCGGAATGTGCGCAAATTCTTCAGCTTTTACTCAGCTGACCTCACGCACTAGATGTGCTCGAGGACTACTTCCCCCTCATAGCCAGACGCGCGCAGCTGGTTAATCCACTCCTCCAGCGGCGCTTCTCCAGTCCCCGGCGCCCCGCGGCCTGGAAAGTCCGCGATCTGCACGTGCTCCGGCCACAGCTCATTCCCCGGTCCCCGGTCGGCGAGCCAGGTCCAGTCTTCACCGTTAGCGGCGAGGTGGTAGGCGTCAAGAAGAAGGCGACCACCGGCAGCGACCAGGGGCGCAGCCTCCTTAATGCTGGTCACAGGGTAGTTTTCAATGCCGCTCAGCGGCTCGATCAGGGCCACGCCACCGAAGCGCGCCAGGCGCTTAGCCACTGCGGCGAACGCGCGCACCTGACGTCGCTGCAGCGCGCGACCACCGCGGCCGACCAGCACGTTGAAGCGACGCACGCCCGTCAGCCGGTGCAGGTATTCGACGGCGTTGAGGTGTTCAATTAGCTCCTCGGTGATCGCTGGATCGCCGTCGACAAATACGTCGTCGACCGCACTCCCGGCATCCTCAGCGTTCCCGACGCCAGCGTTACCAGCGTTCTTAGTGCTACCAGCATTCTCAGCACCGCCTTCTGGGCCGACCAGGTGCAGCACTCCCCGATCACCAGCCGCCAGGTCACCGGCCCACAGGTTCAGTGCCACGAGCTGGCGCGGGTTCTCCTGGCGCCCCTTGGCCAGCGCATCCACCAGCTGGCGCATCTGCTGCTCGGAGGGGTGGGGCGTATCCCACGGCCACCACAGCTCCACCTTGTCGTAGGGAGAATTCGCAACGGCCTCAAGGGCATCCGCGCCGGTCGGCGCGCCGAGGGAATGGTTTTTCGCGGTGGCGAAACTCACCTGATGTGCACCTGATTCTGTATTCATAGGCATCATCATTCCACGTAGAGGCACTAATCCAGAATTGAAGTCAGTTTCTTGCCGTGCACAGCCCAGGGCTTCTTGCCGCGCACAACCCGCGCGCAACCCAGGGCGAGGCAGCCCGCGGTCTTGCCGGGAAGTAAAATGGCACCCATGACCCACGAGCAGCGACCGGCCACCGCCCCGGATTTCCTGCTTTCCCGCCCAGATCGCAGCATCCGCACCCAGGGGCGCAAGGCGACCTTCCCGGACCCGTTCGAAGCATCCACTGCGCTTCGAAACAAGGAAGCAGACTTGATTGTCGGCGCTTTCCCCTTCGACACATCCCTCCGCGCGGCTCTCATGGAGCCCGAGACCGTCGTCCGCGCCGAAGGCCCGCTGGAGCCGCCGGCTTTCTTCCGTGGCAAGGATGCCGCCCGCACCCTGACGGTCGAGTCCGTCGAAGCGCAGACCACCGTCGAGGAGCACACCGCGATGGTCGCAGCCGCCGTCGCCACGATCCAGCAGTCCCGCCTGGAAAAGGTGGTGCTGGCCCGCGCCGTGGACATTACTTACGCCGAAACCGTAGACCCGCTGTTGATTGCCGCACGCCTGATCGACCTGTCCGCCTACCGCGACGGGTTCGCCGTGGACCTCTCCGCCACGGGCCGCTCTGAGTACCAGGGGGCGATGTTCGTCGGCAGTTCGCCAGAGATGCTGATTCGTCGCGATGGCCGCGAGATCTCGGCCTTCCCCCTGGCCGGTTCCGCGCCGCGCACCGGCAGCCTTTCTATTGATGACGCCACAGCTCGCGAACTCGGAAGCTCCGACAAGGATCTACGCGAGCACCGCTTTGTGGTGGAGCACTACCGCCGTGTGCTGGAGCCGTTGTGCGAGACGCTGGACATCCCGGCTACCCCGGAGATCCACGAGACAAACGAGATGATCCACCTGGGGACCCAGATCGCGGGCACACTAAAGGACGACGAGTATTCCGCGCTAGATCTGGCCTTGATGCTGCACCCCACCCCGGCTATCGGCGGCACCCCGACGGACGATGCGCTGGGGGTTATTGCGCAGGAGAAGTCTCCGCGGGAGTTTTACTCCGGCGCCGTGGGATGGTGCGATTCCAGCGGCGACGGGGAGTTTATGCTCTCTATCCGCTGCGCCATCGTGGAGGACAACACCGCCCGCGCCTGGGCCGGCGGCGGCATTGTCGTGGACTCGATTCCCGCCATGGAGGCGGAGGAAACGTCCGCAAAGCTGCAAACAGCGCTGCGGGCACTTAACGTGCCTGCAGCGCTGCGGGAAGTGTAGCGCCCGGGGCCAGCCATAGCCGGCCGGTGCTGAACACGCGGCTGGCGAGCTCCGCCTACTTGCCGTAGGCCTGCACCGGGTTGGCCAGCTTACCCAAGCCCGGGATCTCCACCTCAATGCGGTCGCCCGGAACCATCTCTGCGGTGCCTGCGGGCGAGCCCGTGCAGATCACGTCGCCCGGCAGCAGCGTGAATGCGGAGGAAACCCACTCCACAATCTCCGGGATGGACTTGATCATCTGGTTGGAGTTGGAATCCTGCTTGGTTTCCGTCTTCCCCTCGTGGGTGAGGTGCGCCAGGATCGGCTGGTTGTCGATGTCGATGCTATCCACAGCCGTTTCGATCCACGGGCCCAACGGGCAGA
Organism: Corynebacterium evansiae; assembly: GCF_027570065.1. NCBI lineage: Bacteria > Bacillati > Actinomycetota > Actinomycetes > Mycobacteriales > Corynebacteriaceae > Corynebacterium > Corynebacterium evansiae. The sequence goes on from NZ_JAKMUT010000003.1 coordinate 11,332, forward strand.
AGGAATCCAGGCCCTTCGCACGGGACCACTGACCGTCCTGGAACTGCAGGTCGCGAGAAGAAACGTCGTTGACGACGGTGAACCCCAGCACCACGTCCTTCCAGTTGTTCCGGTTGACGTCCTTGCACGGACGGCCAATAACGATCGCCATCTCGCCTTCGAACTCCACGCGCGTGGCCCACTCGGGGATACGGATAGGCGCCTCGGGGCCTACGACGGCTGTCGGGGGCTTCAGGAAGATCGTCGGCGGCAGGTGCTCGGCGCTCTTGTTGAACACCTCCTCGACGTGGTCAGCGTAGTTGCGCCCGACGGCAATAACCTTCGACGGCAGGATCGGGGCCAGCAGTCGAACGTCTTCGATAGGCCAGGATTTTCCGGTGAATTCGGGCTGTCCGAACGGGTGGCCTGCGATCTCGCGGAGGGTAGCGCCGGTGCCGTCCGGCTGGCCGCCCTCCACGATCGCGAAGGCCATGCCCTCGGGGTGTGCAATTCGAGCAATACGCATGTTTCCATACCCTACTCCACTGCCCCTTCTACCTCTTGCTATGCCCCTTCTTTGCGGTCTTGTCCTTGTATTTCTTTATGACGCCCCCTTCTCCCCGACCATTAACCATGAATTTAGTTTCACGTAATCCGCGATTAACGCGCTTGCCACGGCTCCGACAGGTTTGGCCGTTAGCTTGGCCGCTATGACGAATCGCAGCGTTAATCCACAACTCCCCAATCCCTCAACTCCTTCGAATTCCGCAGCTCCTTCCAACTCCCACACCACCATCCGCAGCACCACCCGCCGCACCTTCCTGGCCGGCGCCAGCGCCACCGGCGCCGCCCTACTGGGCACGGGCGTGGCGCACGCTCTCGGCTCGCAGGCCGGCAGCGTGGCTGGCTCCGCCGCCGGATCCTCAGTTGGTTCCAGCGGGGCGATCGGCTCGATTGATTTGCAGCGCGCCCGGCCGGTGATCACTCATGGCGTCGCTACCGGCGATGTGCGACCCGACGGTGGCCTGGTGTGGGCACGCGTCGATCGACCGGCTCGCATGGTCGTAGAGGCATCGACGGACCCGGCATTCCCGCGACACAAAACCAAGACCTTCCGCGGCGCCACCCTCACTCCGGATAGCGACGGCACCGGGCGGCTGCGCCTGGTTGGCATGGAGCCCGGCCAGAAGATCCACTACCGAGTGACCATGGAGGACCAGCACACCGCCGCGCGCTCCGTGCCGGTGATCGGTAGCTTCACCACCGCGCCTTCCACCAGCCAGGCGCCGAAGAACATCCGACTGCACTGGTCCGGCGACGTGGCGGGCCAGGGCTACGGCATCAACCCGGACATCGGCGGCATGTACTGCTGGAAGACGATGGCAGACCGCAACCCGGACCTGTTTATCCACTCCGGCGACACGGTCTACGCCGACGGGCCGATCGAGGAAAACCACAAGATGGACGACGGACGGGTATTCAAGAACCTCCCCAGCCCGTACAAGAACAAGGTGGCCGAAACCCTGGAGGAGTTCCGCGGACAGCACGCCTACAACCTGCTGGACGAAAACTACAAGCGCTTCAACTCTCAGGTCGCGCAGGTGGTGCAGTGGGACGACCACGAGACGACGAACAACTGGTACCCGGGCGAGATCCTGGAGGACGACAAGTACCAGGTCAAGGACGTGAACCTGCTGGCCCAGCGCGGCTTCCAGGCGTTCCACGAGTGGCAGCCGCTAGACCGGAAGATGGCCGTGGATGGCCGCGTGTACCGCAAGATTTCCTACGGCTCCCTGCTAGATATCTTTGTGCTGGATATGCGCAGCTACAAGGATCGCAACCCGGATAGCGGAGCTTCCGCCACCAAGCCGGGGCACATCCTGGGCGCCAAGCAGGAAAAGTGGCTCATCGAGGCCGTGAAGAACTCCACCGCCACGTGGAAGATCATTGCCAACGACCTGCCGCTGGGCATCGTGGTTCCGGATGGGGACGACCAGGAAGGTGTGTCCAACGGAGCGGGCGGCAAGGCCGTCGGCCGCGAGGCGGAGATTGGGCGCGTGCTTAGCGGAATCAAGGACGTGCGCAACGTGGTGTGGCTGACCGCCGACGTGCACTACACCGCCGCCCACCACTACTCGCCGGATCGTGCGGACTTCCAGGATTTCGCGCCGTTCTGGGAGTTCGTCACCGGGCCGCTGAACGCCGGTGGCTTCGGCCCGAACGACATGGACGGCACCTTCGGCCCGGAGGTCGTGTACGTGCACGCCCCGGCGAAGGATAAGCAAAACTCCTCGCCGCTGGATGATTTCCAGCACTTCGGAGAGGTGGACATCGACGGCGGGTCGAAGGACCTCACCGTCCGGCTGTTCACCACCCGCGGCAAGGAGCTGTGGTCGAAGACGCTGCGCGCGCAGTAGTCACAAGCTACAGGCGTGGCAGCAGGGCGCACCGCGAGCGGGCGCGGGCTGCCACCAGCTAGTTGTCGGCCTACTTAAGGTTTGCGACCACGCGGTCGCCGACCTCCGCGGTCTTCACCGGGCCGCCGTCGCGCGAGCCGGCCTCGGCCAGCACGGCGGCCTCGATGCGCTCAGCGTTGGCATCGTCACCCAGGTGGCGCAGCATCAGCGCCACCGACAGGATCGCCGCGCACGGGTCGGCAATTCCCTGACCCGCGATGTCCGGCGCGGAGCCGTGCACCGGCTCGAACATGGAGGGGTTCTTCCGCGAAGGATCAATGTTGCCGGAAGCCGCCAGGCCAATGCCGCCGGTGACAGCACCCGCCAGGTCGGTCAGGATGTCGCCGAACAGGTTGTCCGTGACGATCACGTCGTATTCCTGCGGCTTGGTGACCATGTAGATCGTCGCTGCGTCGATGTGGTTGTAGTCCACCTGCACCTCGGGGTACTCCTGCCCCACCGTCTCGATGGCACGCTGCCACAGGGAGCCGGCGTTCACCAACACGTTCGTCTTGTGCACCCAGGTCAGCTTCTTACGCCTGCTTTGCGCACGCTCGAACGCATCGCGCACCACGCGCTCCACGCCGTAGTAGGTGTTTTGGGATACTTCGGACGCCACCTCGTGGTCAGTGCCCGCGCGCAGTGTGCCGCCGTTGCCGCAGTAGAGGCCTTCGGTCCCCTCTCGCACGACGACGAAGTCAATGTCGCCCGGGTTGGCCAGCGGGCTGGAGGAGCCCGGGTACAACTTCGACGGGCGGAGGTTCACCGCGTGGTCCAGCTTGAAGCGCAGCGGCAGCAGCAGGCCGCGCTCCAGCACTCCGGCAGGCACGGTGCGGGGGTCGCCGATGGCGCCCAGCAGGATAGCGTCGTGCTCGCGCAGGGAGTCCAGGTCCTCGTCGGTCAGGAGTTCACCATTGCGCAGGTAGCGGCGGGCGCCGAGGTCGTAATCGGTGGTCTCCACGTCGTCACGCAGAGCGTACAGAACCTTCAGGGCCTCGGCGGATACTTCGGTGCCGATGCCATCACCGGCAATCACTGCGAGTTTCACTGTATGAACTCCTTTGTCTCACTAGTTGGTCACCTAGAACAATAGCATGTCGCCCGGACACCGCTCACGAACCAACATAAAATGGCGCGCATGACTTTTCAGCCATATCCCTCACACTCATCCCCCAACGCGGAGGTCGGCGACGCAGCGCTGGTCATCCGCAACCTAGTGAAGACATTCGCCGACAAAGTCGCGGTGAACAACCTGAACCTGACCGTCCCGAAGGGCAGCTTCTACGGCATCGTCGGCCCCAACGGAGCGGGCAAGACCACCGCCATCCTCGCAGCAACGGGCATCATTCGCCCCGATAGTGGCAACTCCTGGGTCGCCGGCCACCCACTGTGGGCAAACCCCGCCGAAGGCACCCGGGTGGAAGAGGAAGTTCTGGCAGCCAAGCGCAGCTACGGGCTGCTGGTCGACGGCCTCCCCGTCTTCGAACGCCTCAGCGGCAAGGAGTATCTGGAGTACCTGGGCTACCTGCGCGACATCCCCGGCGAGGAATTACAGCAGCGCATCGCAGACCTGCTGCAGGCACTCGACCTGGCGGATGCCGGCAAGAAGTACATCGCCGACTACTCCGCGGGCATGAAGAAGAAGATTCTGCTGGCCGGTGCCCTGCTGCACAGCCCGGAGGTTCTGATCCTGGACGAACCCTTCGAGGCCGTGGATCCGGTATCCGGCGAAGTGATCCGTACGATCCTGCGACGCTACGTGGAAGCCGGCGGCACCGTAATCCTCAGCTCCCACGTGATGGAGCTGGTCGAGGGGCTGTGCGACCACGTGGCGATCATCAATCAGGGCACCGTCGTCGCCGCTGGAACCACCGAGCAGGTACGTGCGGGCAAGTCGCTATCCGAGCGCTTCGTCGAGGCCGTGGGTGGCAAGCAGCTGGATACGGAATCCTTCGGCTGGCTCCGCGGCGGCGAGCAGCCGAGCGCGCGACACGAGGGGCAGGCCGGTGTCGAAGACTAAAACCCTCCTCAAACTCCACTGCAAGCTGTGGGCGCACGCCTTCTTGGGCAACCTGCAGATGATCATCGCTTCGGTGGCAGTAACCATCACTGCAGTGATGGGCTGTATCGGGCTAGGCTTCAGCAGCTACGGGGTGCTTGTCAACGATGGGGACCCATCGATGTTCGTGCTGACGATGGGGCTCGGCAGCGTGCTCTACCTGGCACTATCGGCCATCTTCCCCAGCGAGGAACGGATGCTGGACCCGCGCATGTTCAGCTCCCTGCCGCTGACCGACCGCGATATTCTGCCGGGCATGGTCACGGCGATGTTCATCAACTCGCGGGCGGCGATCTCGCTGGTGAACACCATCATCATGGCCGCCCTCGGATACCTCGCGTTCGCGGAGGTAGCCTCCGCGGGCGCGGGTGCCCTGTGGGTGCTGGCGTGCGTACTGCAGCTGGTGATCACCCTGCTGGCGGGTGAGGCGTTAGCCGCCGCGCTCAGCAGCATTGCCACCAAGTTCAGCGAACTGTGGGGCAACGTCGCCGGGATCATCGTCACCTTCGGCTTCCTGGCACTGTACCTCTTGCCGCAGTTGCTCACCGACGGAACCGACCCCACCGCGGCCATCAAAACCAGCGCCGACATCCTGTCCTGGACGCCCTTCGCCGCTGCGGCCGGAGCGGCTGCTGACATGGCCAACATCGGAGGCGACGGCGTCAATAATGGTGGCGGCGGCACCGACCTCGGTACCGGCCTCGCCAAGGGCGCGATCTGCCTCGCGGCGATACTCGCCGTGGCTTATGTGATGCGCGTGGCCGTCAAGCACGATCTCAACAATCCACTGCCGACTCAGCACGCCGCCCGCGCCGCGAAGGGCGACAGCCTACTGCTGCCGCGCGTTCCCGGCTCCCCCATCGGCGCCCTCTACTCCCGCGAGATCCGCTTCTGGCGCCGCGACAATCGCTTCATGATGAGCCTGATGGTCGTGGTCGTCCTCTGCGGACTGTACCTACTGATGGGAATGCTCGACGCGGCCAACCGCTGGATGCTGTGGTTCGCACTGTTTTTCGTATCCCTTGGTCCACAGCAGGTCGCGGGCAACTCCCTGGGCATGGACGGCCCATCCAACTGGGTGCACATGGTCGCCGGAGTGCGCGGCAAGCAGATCGTCGCCAGCCGCAGCCTCTCCACCGTGACGGTACTGGTACCGATCTGGCTGATCGTCTGCATCGCCGCCGGAGCCATCGACGGCTTTAGCGCCACCTGGCTGCTGGTTAGCCTTTTGACCCTGGGTTGCATCCTCCTCGCCTCCGCGATGGCGAACTTCAGCGCCACCCGCTTCCCCGCTCAAACCACCGCGCCGGGCACCAACTCCTTCAAGCAGCGCAACGGCGGCAGCAACGCAATAGTCTCCGCGCTGGTGACGATGCTGATTCTCACCGTCTCTTTCCTGCCGGGCGGGCTGCTCGCGCTGATCCCGCTGGCCATGGCGGACGGAGCAAACAACAGCATTGCAGACATTCCCCTGCTCAGCTGGGTGGGCGTGCTACTGCACTGGGTGATCGTCGTCGGCGCCGCCTGGATCATGAACCGCCGCGCCTCCCGCCGGCTCGACCTCGAATGGCCGGACATCGCGCAGAAGGTGCAGCAGTACCTCTAACCGCGCGGCCGGGGGGCGTCCATAAAAGATCAATCCATAAAAGAACGCAAGAAAAAGGCCGGGCAACGACTGCCCGGCCTCACACGTACTGGGCGTGAAGCCCAGCCTCGCGGTTTAGAGGTTCAGAACGAACGCGTTGGAGGCGTTCAGCTCTGCCTTGACCTCTTCGACTAGCTGCTGGTCCAGTTCCTCACTCACGCGCAGAACCAGAGTTGCCGTCTGCTCATCGTCCGTCGGGGACAGTGCAGCGGCGTCGATGTTGATGCCCTTATTGCCCAGCAGCGTACCGACCTTGCCCAGCGCGCCCGGCTGATCCGGGTATGCCAGGAACAGGTTCGTGCCGGTGGCGCGCAGGTCCAGGCCGCGGTGGTTGATGCGGACGATCTTCTCCACGTGCTCCAGGCCGGTCAGCGCGCCAGCGACGGTGGCGGTGGTGCCATCGGCTGCGACAACCTGAACCTCCAGGATGGAGCGGTGGCTGACGGACTCGTCCTGGGTCTGTACGTCCAGCTCCACGCCGCGCTCTTCAGCGATCTGCGGGGCGTTGACGAAGGTGACCTGCTCATCAATCACGCCGGAGAACACGCCACGCAGGCCAGCTAGACCCAGCGCGTCGACGGACTCGGTGGACAGCTCGCCGCGGGCGGTGACGGTCACGGTGTTCGGAGCGCTGTTCAGCAGCTCGGAGGCAACGCGGCCCAGGTTGGTGGCCAGGTTCAGCCACAGGGCAACTTCCTCGGAAACCTTGCCGCCGGAGACGTTTACGGCGTCCGGTACGAAGTCGCCGGCCAGAGCCTTCAGCACGGATGCGGCAACGTCGGTGCCCGCGCGGTCCTGTGCCTCCACGGTGGAAGCGCCCAGGTGCGGGGTAACGACGACCTCTTCCAGCTCAAACAGCGGGGAGTCGGTGCACGGCTCGGAGGCGTACACGTCGAAGCCGGCGCCGCGGATGTGGCCGGACTTGATGGCCTCCGCCAGGGCGGCCTCGTCCACCAGGCCGCCGCGGGCGGCGTTGATGATGATCTGCCCCTTCTTGGACTTTGCCAGCAGATCCGCGTCGAACATGCCCGCGGTTTCCTTAGTCTTCGGCAAGTGGATGGTCACGAAGTCGGAGCGGCTCATCAGCTCTTCCAGTTCCACCAGCTCCACGCCCAGCTGTGCGGCACGGGCAGGGTTGGCGTACGGGTCGTAAGCGATGATGTCCGTCTCGAAAGCGGCCAGGCGCTGTGCGAACAGCTGACCGATGTGGCCGAAGCCGACGATGCCGACGGTCTTGCCCAGGATCTCCACGCCCTTGAAGGAGGAGCGCTTCCACTCGCCGTCGCGCAGGGTCTTATCGGCGGCGGGGATCTGGCGGGCGGTGGACAGCAGCAGGCTGATTGCGTGCTCGCAGGCAGAGTGGATGTTGGAGGTCGGAGCGTTGGCGACCATCACACCGCGGGAGGTGGCGGTGTCGATGTCAACGTTGTCCAGGCCCACGCCTGCGCGGCCGACGATCTGCAGCTTCGGTGCTGCCTCGAGCACCTCGGCGTCGACTGTGGTTGCAGAGCGGACCAGCAGCGCGTCTGCGTCTGCGACTGCCTTCAGCAGCTCGGGGCGGTTGGGGCCGTCGACCCAGCGAACCTCGACGGAATCGCCGAGGGCATCGACGGTGGACTGGGACAGTTTGTCGGCGATGAGGACTACCGGACGGGTGTTACTCACGAATGTTTCTCCCTAAAGTGCGACATTGCCTCGCCCACGCCGAAACGACCGCGCCGACGCGGGAAGGGACCACGCCATCCAAATGTGACGTGCGACCCTTACAGCATAACTCTTACCTCTGCGTCACTCAGCATTGCCTTAAGGAATTGTTGTACCGCTCTGTCTGCATCGAAATTGACGCCAATCAGTACCACCTCACTGGAGGGGGTTAGCCCCACCTGGCTCCACCCGCCCGCCGGCTGTATCCGCAGGTCGGGACCAGCTTGGTGCCAGACGTGAGCAAGCTCCGGGCGGTCGGCGATCCAGCAGTATCCCTTGGAGCGCACCAGCCCGGTTGTGGAGCGCAAAGCCTTAATCAGGCGCTCCCTATCGAAGGGACGGTCCCCGCGGAAAACAACGGAGCTGATGCCGTACTCTTCCGTCTCTGGAGTGTGCGGGTTCTCCAACTCGTCGAGGTAGCCCTCGTAGGCGCGCGCCGTCGCTTCGTCGTAGAGGTGTGCGCCGAGAATGTCGTCGACCGCCGGCCGACCTGCGCTCGCAACACCAGGAGCTTCAACATTGCCAGGCTCACATGCGTTAGTCGCTGCGTTGCGCGCTGCATTACTCGCCGCACCGCTTGCCACTCCGCTTGCCACTCCGCTTGCCGAACTTCCGGACTGGTCGGTGACTATGCGGCCGTGAATGAGTTTTTCGGTGCGCGCCCGCGGGTTCATTCGGCGCAGCAGCGCTACCGTCGCGCGGTAGCGCTGCTCGCTGACGAGGTCCGCTTTGGTGACGTAGATGACGTCCGCGAACTCAACCTGATCGACTAGCAGATCAGCGATGGTGCGTTCGTCGTCCGCAGTCGCCTGCAGGTCCGCTTCTGTAAGCAGCTTCTTCTGCCCTATTTGCGACAGGAACTGGGCGGCGTCAACAAGAGTAACCATAGTGTCGATCGGCGCAACGTCGGCGAGGCGAGTGCCGTCCTCCCAACGCCATTCGAAAGTTGCGGCGACGGGCATGGGCTCGGAGATTCCCGTGGATTCGATGACGATGTGGTCGAAGCTGCCGCTGCGCGCGAGCGTGCCGACGGATTCCACCGGGTCTTCACGCAGTGTGCAGCAGATGCAGCCGTTAGTGAGTTCGACGAAGCGGTCTTCGCCGCGCGTGAGGTGGCCTTCGCCGGCGATGAGGGCGGCGTCGATGTTGATTTCCGAGAAGTCGTTGACGATCACCGCGATGCGGCGGCCGCCTCGGTTGGCGAGCAAGTCGTTCAGCAGTGTTGTCTTGCCCGATCCGAGGAAGCCGGAGAGCACCGTCACGGGCGTGGCGCTCGCGGCGGGCGCAGGCGCCACGGAGGAGGCAGGCGCGGCGCTGGCGACGGGCGCGGGCGCACTCCCCCGCCGTGGAGCATCGGCAGTGGGCGTGGCTTCAGAGGGCGTGCGGGCGGATGAATGACTATGTGCGTGTCTCATAGACCGCAACCCTACACGCTATTGCAACCTGTTTTCATTAGTGACGCTGGGAGTGCACTTCGAAATACCTCTAACGGCCCTATCTTTAGCACTTTTAGCGTCTTTAACGTCTTTAGCGATACGGAATCGGCAAGACTCTCCCCGTTTCCGGATCCTTAACCTCCAGGCAGGAAATTCCGAAAAGATCCTCAACGAGCTTCGCAGACATAACGTCTTCCGTCTCCCCCGCCGCTAGCACCTGACCGTCACGCATAGCGACGATGGAGTCGGCGAAACGGGCCGCGTGCGTCATGTCGTGCACGACCATCACGACAGTCCGGCCAGCAGTGTTGAGATCCCGCACCAAATCCAGAATCGCGATCTGATGGGCGGGATCCAGGTACGTCGTTGGTTCGTCAAGGAGCAGCACGGGAGTCTGCTGAGCCACGGTCATTGCTACCCACACTCGCTGGCGCTGACCGCCGGACAGATCCGTCGCTGGAACGTCGAGCAGGGCAGTAACCCCGGCGCGTTCCGCCGCCTCCTCCACCGCGCGGTGGTCCTCCGCTCCCAACGACGCAAACGCCCCGGTATACGGGTACCGACCGTACGCGATAACTTCCCGCACGCTCACCCCTTCGGGAGTAACGGGCTGTTGCGGCAAGAACGCAACGTGCCGGGCAAACTCACGCGCGCTCATCCTGCGGATGGAGCGATCGCCTAGGTAGACCTGTCCCTTCGAGATTGGTTGTTGACGCCCCAACGCTCGCAGCAGCGTAGATTTTCCGCAGCCATTCGGGCCTATGAGGGCGGTAATCTTCCCCTCCGGAACCTGGAGAGAAACGTCTCGCAAGACATCCGGGCCGCCGTAGCCTACCGTGATGGCCTCGGCGTGCAAGGCAGGTTCACTCATCGGGAGCTCCTTTCATCTGTCGTGGGCACCGCAGGCGCTCCCGCAGGGGTGCGAGACATACGCAGCAGAAGATAAATGAAGTACGGGGCGCCGACAACGGAGATCAACGCACCCACAGGGATTTCGGTGGGTGCAAATGCCCAGCGGCCAAGGGCGTCACAGAAAACGACCAACCCCGCGCCAGCCAGCGCAGACACTGGCAACACTCGCCTGGCAGCACCACCAACCAGCAGTCGAGCAGCATGCGGCACGATTAATCCTGCAAATCCCAACACTCCCGCCGCAGCCACTGCGGCGGCTCCCAACAGGATCGCGAACAGCACCGCCACAGTGCGCCACGCTCGCTCACTCACGCCTACTCCCGCCATGGCAGAAGAGTCCAGGTTCAGCATGTCCAAGTGCCTCGAGAGCACGATGGCTACCACTATGACCACCAACACCACTGGCCCAACGACTTGCGCATCCGCGAGAGTGCGGGCGTAAAGCGACCCCTTAAGCCAGGTCATCGCTGCGCCGGCTTCCGGCGCAGCCTTGACCAACAACAGTTGAGTCAGCGCACCGAGACCTACAGAAACCGCTACTCCAGTGAGGGTGAGCCGCACCGGATCCGTTGCTCCTCGGCCCGCGAGCACCAGCACCAGGCCTGCACCCACCAGTGCACCGATAAAAGCCACGGGAGTCAGTGCCTGCGCCGGCAAGGAACCGACACTCAACAGAGCTGCCACGGCTGCCAAGCCCCCTCCTGCGGTGACGCCCACAGTGTCCGGAGCCGCCAGCGGATTACGCAAGGCTAGCTGCAGCAACGCGCCGGAGACCGCCATCGCTGCACCAGCGAGGATCCCCACGAGCACACGGGGCATCCGGTAGCGCCATATGAGTTTCCCACCGGTGAAGATATCGTGGATGGTCTCTGCCGGGGGCTTCATGACAGCACCGACACTTAAGCCCAGGACGATCGCGAACGCCAGCAAAGCCAGCAGCGCTGCATACACCGCTACAACGCGGGCCACGCCGAAACCACTGCTTCGTCGCGGCGCCGCAGTATCACGCCGCGGCGCTGCAGTATTACCCTGCGGCGCTGGAGTGTCATTCTGCGGCGCCGCAGTTCCGGGCTGGGAAACGCCTCTCCGGAAGGTTCGTTTACGATTCAGCCTGCGGTTCATCAGCGCTCACCTCCCGGCTGCAAACGATTAATTCCCCACAGCAGCAAAGGCACGCCTGCAATGGCAGTAACCACGCCCACTGGAGTCTCCGCCGGCGCCCACAGAGCCTGCGCAACGGAATCCGCCACCAGCAGAACCACCGCGCCCACCACTGGGGCGATCACTAAGCTCAATCGGTGACGCGGGCCTGCCACCCGATACGAGACGACCGCCGCCATCAAGCCAAGGAAACCAATGGGTCCAGCAGCCGCAACTGCCGGCGCGATCAACAGCACTGCGCCCACCACTGCCAAAATGCGCAGCCGGTGGGGGTTCGCGCCGACGGAAGACGAGAGGGCGTCACCAGCAAAAAGCGTATCCAGCCCCCGACCAGCAGCAATGGTAAACGGCAGAACCACCGCCACCGCAATAATGCAGGGCATTATGTCTGGGAGACGAACCCCACCCAAGCGCCCCGAAAGCCAGGACAGCACGGTCGAAAGCTGAGCCTCATCGATGACCAAAATGATCGCGGTACACGCCGAGAACAATGCAGAAACGGCTATGCCGAGCAAAATCATCCGCTGCACCGACTGAGCACCAGTCGGATCCCCCACCGTCACACGCATCCCGATACCTACCGTGATCGCAGCTCCAAGCGCTGCACCACACAACGCCCCCGGCAACACAGCTGCGCCCGACACAGATCCCGTGATCGTCGTGCACAGCACAGCGCCGAAAGCCGCACCGGAATTCACGCCGGTGATTTCCGGATCCGCCAGCGGGTTGCCTGTAGCCGTGCGCAGCAACACGCCTGCCGCACCCAAAGCCATGCCGATCACCGTCGCCGCCAAGAGCCGGTCGCGCATAACGGAGTGCATCTCCCCCGCGAGTTCTGGCGCGTTAGTCGGCACCTCCACGCTGTTCATGCGCCAGACCCATACCGCAAGAATGACAGCCAATCCCAGCGCCAGCAGAATCGCTAGTTGTGTAAGGCGTGGTTTTAGCCCTCGTTGCACTTAAATTCCTTCGGTCGTAAAAGCACGAGGGTGCGCCTACTTACGAGCGTTCTCCGTTTCAATGATCTGATCCAGCATTGCCTCTGCGGCCAGCGGACCACGAGAACGAGACCAGGTGTCCTGCTCCACGTCCACGATATCCTTCACCACATCCTTATATGGGCTGGACTTAAAGCCCTCGATGTCGTTGTACAAGTACATCCGATCCAGCTTCATTGAGGGGAGCTTATCACCCGTCATTTCGGCAACGTCAGTCTTGGACTCGATAGCGGTACGGGAACCGTCGTAGCCGTAGACGTAGCCGGCGTCAGAAAGAAGAGAGCCTGCGAAAGAATCCTTGATCCAGGTGTAGAGAGTGCCCTTCGACCATCCGACCAGCGCTGCACGAGTGTTCGGCTTGACGAGCTTCTTTGCCTCTTCGACCTTGTCTTCGATACGCTCACGCAGTTCCTTAGCTTTATCCTCCTTGCCCAGCTTCTTTGCGATGTCATCCATGGAGTCAAGGACGTCGGTGTAGCTGGCGTCGCTGTAGGACTTCGTCTCTGCAATTTCCTCCAGCTGCGGCATGATCGATTCCTGTCGCGTTGGGCTAGCGAGGATCAGGTCGGGTTCAAGAGACTGAATGACCTCCAGGTTTGGCTGTTTTGCCTGGCCAACCGATTCGATGCCCTCGAGCTTGCCCTCCAGAGTTTTCGGCCCGGCGGACTTGCCGATCTCTACAATGCCGACAGGCTTTACGCCCAGCGCCTCAAGGATTTCCTCATATCGCCAGTCCAGCGCGACCACCCGTGGCTCGCCGTCTTTACCGCCTCCGCCGTTGTCACCGTCACCGGAGCCACAGGCAACGAGGGCCGTGGCTCCGAGAATCGTCGCGACGAGGAGAGCCAGGGCGCGACGTAAAGAGCCGCGCTGAGAGTTTCGAGAATTCATCATTCCGCAGACACTACCAGACTTAGGTTCACCTAAGCAAGGTAAACCTACCTTGCCAGGTCTAGGGCGATTGCCGAGATTCTTCCCACCTGTTAGCGAATGTTGCTGCCCCACCGTTGGCGCACGTTGCTTTCTCGGCCACTAGCAGACGTTGTTCCCCCACCGTTAGTGCACATTGCTGTCCCAACCGCTAGCAGACGTTCTGCGGGCCCTCGTGGTCGGCGTGGCTGGCGCGCTCCACCTGAATCGTGGCGTGCGCGATCCCCCGCTCCTGCAGAGCGGCCTGTGCCGCGCACAGCACCGCGGCCGGGTCGCGGCCTTCCGGAACCACCAAATGCACCGACGCCAACGCGCTCGTACCATCCAGCGACCACAGGTGGAGATCGTGCACGTCCAGCACACCGTCGACTTGTCGCAGCAGAGCATCGACCTCAGCGGGCTGGTAACCCGGAGGCGCCTGCTCGAGCAGAATGCGCAAGGCCTGCATCATCAGCTGCCAGGCGCGCGGCAACACCAGTGCGGCAATCACCAGCGAGGCGATAACATCCGCATACTGCCAGCCGGTCAGAATGATCACGCCACCCGCCACTAGCACCGCGACGGAACCCAACATATCCGCCAGCACGTGCAGGAATGCACCCTGGACATTGACGGAATGCTCCCGCTGGCGGTTCAAGATCCACGCGGAAATGATGTTGGCTAGCAGGCCGATCACCGCGACGATCATCATCGGGCCGGCCATAATCTCCACCGGCTCGCTGAGGCGCTGGAACGCCTCGACCACGATCCAAGCGGAGATTCCCAACACGGTGACCGCATTAACAAGCGCGGCGAGCACCTCCACCCGCCGATAGCCGAATGTCGCTTGCGCGGTTGCGGACCTGCGGCCGATGAAAATGGCGACGACCGCAATGATTAGGCCGGCGGCGTCCGAAAGCATGTGCATCGCATCGGCGAGCAACGCGACGGAGCCGGTGATCAGACCGCCGATCAGCTCTGCAAAGAAAACTGTGCCAGTGACGCCCAGCACGATGAGCAGCGCGCGCAGCGGAGCATCCGTCGGCGCGTGGGAGTGCGAATGCCCGTGCGAATGCCCGTGGCCAGAGTCGTGGGAATGTGCATGGCCGGAATCGTGCGAATGTGCATAGCCACCCTCAGATACGCCGGCGGGCGCGGGCGCGCCGCCAGCGGTCGACGCGGGCGCGCCGCCAGCGGTCGACGCGGGCGCGCCGCCAGCCGCGGACGCGCTGGAACGCAAAGAACCGTGGCGGTGCACGTCGGCACCACCACGGTCCTGTGGTTGTTGCTGAGCTGCACTTGCGGGGTCGTTCATACCCTCACTTTAGGCAGCCACATCCCTTATTGGCAACTTACTGAAAACAAAGACGGGGGCCAGAACGGCTCGCCATTGGCGGCCGGAACATGGGCTCCCCGCTAAACAGATTCCAAATTCAGAATCCCTAAACTTGGAAATCTAGAGCATTCAGTTATTCAGCCAGACCGCTTTACGCAGGCCGTTTCGGCCGAGCCGTTTCGACCGAGCCGTATCGGTCGGGTAGCTTCGGTCGGGCAGTTTCGACCGAGCCGCTTCAGCCGGGCCACTTTAGGCAGTCTCGGCGCGAGCGTCGACCTTGACCCAGCTCATCAGGTCGCGCAGCTTGGCGCCGGTCTTCTCGATCTCGTGATCGTTGTAGGAAGCGCGCAGCTCCTCCAGCTCCTTGTTGCCACCCTCAACGTTGGCAACCAGGCGCTTGGTGAAGGTGCCGTCCTGAATGTCGGTCAGGATGTCCTTCATGCGCTTCTTGGTGTCCGCATCGATGACGCGCGGGCCGGACAGGTAGCCACCGAACTCTGCCGTGTCAGACACGGAGTAGTTCATGTTGCCGATGCCACCCTCGAACATCAGATCCACGATCAGCTTCATCTCGTGCAGGCACTCGAAGTAGGCCATCTCCGGCTCGTAGCCAGCCTCGACCAGAACTTCGAAACCGGTCTTGATCAGTTCTTCGGTGCCACCACACAGAACGGCCTGCTCGCCGAACAGGTCGGTAACGGTCTCCGCTTCGAAGGTCGTCGGGATCACGCCGGCGCGTGCACCACCGATGGCGGCTGCATAGGACAGAGCCAGGTCGCGGCCGTTGTTCTTCGGGTTCTGCTCAACGGCGATCAGGCACGGAACGCCCTTGCCGTCGACGAACTGGCGGCGAACCAGGTGGCCCGGACCCTTCGGGGCAACCATGCCGATGATGATGTTGTCGGCCGGCTCGATCAGCTTGAAGTGGATGTTCAGGCCGTGGCCGAAGAACAGTGCGTCGCCGTCGTTCAGGTTCGGCTCGATGTCCTCGGCGAAGATCTTCGCCTGGGAGGTGTCCGGAGCCAGCAGCATGATCACGTCTGCCCACTCCGCAGCCTCTGCGTTGGTCTTCACGGTAAAGCCGGCTTCCTCAGCCTTGGCGCGGGACTTGGAGCCCTCACGCAGGCCGATGACGACCTCCACGCCAGACTCGCGCAGGTTCTGGGCGTGTGCGTGACCCTGAGAGCCGTAGCCGATGATGGCTACCTTGCGGCCCTGAATGATGGACAGATCAGCGTCGTCGTCGTAAAAAACATCAATTGCCATGGGGAGCTTCCTTTCGTTGACTGTCTACCTTTATAGCAGATTCTATTTCATTTAGTGAGACTTTTGCGTCCACATAGTGAACTGTTGCGGGCTGTTGCCCTCTTTCGTAGGTAGTGACGCCCACCCGGCTGCAAGCTGAAGGCGTCACCAAAGAACCTAGAGATTCGCCGGGTACATGGCGCGGGGACCGCGACTAATCGCAGTCGGAGACGCCTCGACAAGCTCGCGAATCCCGAACGGCTCCAAAACGTCCAGCAGAGCCTGCAGCTTCGACGGCGTGCCGGTGCACTCGATGATCACCGACTCCGGACCGACGTCCACCACGTGCGCGCGGAACAGCTTCGCGGACTCCACCACCTGCGTGCGGTTCGCGTTGTCAGCGGAAACCTTCACCATCATCAGGCCGCGGGAGACGATGGTCTCCGGGTCGTGGCGCGTGACCTTAATAACGGGGATCAGTTTGTTCAGCTGCTTCGTGATCTGCTCCACCACGTGATCCTCGCCCTCGACGATGATGGTGATGCGATTAATCCCCTCGACCTCCGTGCGACCAGAGCTGATCGACAGGATATTAAACGCGCGGCGGGTAAACATGCCGGAGATTCGCGAGATGATGCCGTCGACGTCCTCACACAGGACGGACAGGGTGTGGACCTGTACCTTGTTCGTGCTCATTAGTCTTCTTCACCTTCCTGGGTGACCTCGTGGATCTCCGCGGGCGATTCTGCCGCCGAGGATTCCTCGTCGAACAGCGGCCGCAGGTTGCGTGCGTACTGGATTTCCTCGTTGGACGTGCCGGCGGCGACCATCGGCCACACCTGCGCGTCCTCGCCGACGATGAAGTCGATGACGACGGGGCGGTCGTTGATCTCTTCAGCCTTGCGGATGGTCGGCTCTACATCCTCTGGCTTAGTGACGCGGAACGCCGCGCAGCCCATGGACTCAGCCAACATCAGGAAGTCCGGCAGGTAAGTCTCCCCCGGCTTCAGGTTGGTGTGGGAGTACCGCTGGTCGTAGAACAGCGTCTGCCACTGGCGGACCATGCCGAGGTTTCCGTTGTTAATGAGGGCGACCTTGATCGGCAGCTTTTCCACCGCGCAAGTGACGAGCTCCTGGTTAGTCATTTGGAAGCAGCCGTCGCCGTCGATGGCCCAGACGGAAGTGTCCGGCTTGCCGGCCTTTGCACCCATGGCAGCGGGCACAGAGTAGCCCATCGTGCCGAGACCACCGGAGTTCAGCCAGGTGCGCGGGTTTTCGTAGTCCACGAACTGCGCCGCCCACATCTGGTGCTGCCCCACGCCGGCGACGTAGATGGCATCCGGGCCGACGGTCTTGGACAGGGTCTCGATGACGTACTGCGGGGCGAGCTTGCCGTTGGGCTGCTCGTCGTAGCCGCGGGGGAAGTCCTGCTTCAGCTTGTTGAGGTAGTTCAGCCAGCCGGCGGTGGCGGGCTTCTTCAGGTCCAGGTTCCGCATCGCCTGGTGGAGTGCGGAGAGTACCTCGCGGGCGTCGCCGACGATAGGCACGTTGGCTTCGCGGATCTTGCCGATCTCCGCCGGGTCGATGTCGGCGTGGATGACCTTCGCGTCCGGGGCGAAACTATCCACGTGGCCGGTGACGCGGTCGTCGAAGCGGGCGCCGATGGTGATCAGCAGGTCGGAGCGCTGCAGGGCTGCGACCGCCGGGACACTTCCGTGCATGCCGGGCATGCCCATGTACAGCGGGTGGGAGGCCGGGAAGCTGCCCAGTGCCATGAGGGTGGTGACGACTGGGATGTCGTTGGCTTCTGCGAATTCCAGCAGTTCTGCGTGCGCTTCTGCCTTGATCGCGCCGCCGCCGACGTACAGCGTCGGGCGCTTCGCCGCGCTGATCATGCGCACGGCTTCCTCTACCTGGCGCGGGTGCGGGCTGGTGACCGGACGGTAGCCGGGCAGCTCGTACTTCGGCGGCCAGTTGAATTCCAGCTCTGCGTTCTGAACGTCCTTCGGGATGTCCACCAGCACCGCGCCGGGGCGGCCGGTGGAAGCCACATGGAAAGCCTCGGCGATAGCGCCGGGGATGTCCTCGGGGCGGGTCACCATGAAGTTGTGCTTGGTGATCGGCATGGTCACGCCGCGAATGTCCGCCTCCTGGAAGGCGTCAGTACCTAAAAGACCCTTACCGACCTGGCCAGTGATGGCGACCAGAGGCACCGAGTCCATGTTGGCATCGGCGATGGGGGTTACCAGGTTCGTTGCACCCGGGCCGGAAGTTGCGATGCACACGCCGACGCGGCCGGTGGCCTGGGCGTAGCCGGTGGCGGCGTGGCCGGCGCCCTGCTCGTGGCGGACAAGGATGTGGTTCAGCTTCTCGGAGTCGTACAGCGCCTCGTAGAGCGGCAGCACAGCACCTCCGGGCAGGCCGAATACGACATCGGTGCCTAGCTCTTCTAGGGAGCGGACTACGGCCTGTGCGCCGTTAATTCGCTCTGGCCGCTTGCCGCGGGGGTTGTTCGCCAAGGTGGCGGGGCTGGGTTGCGAGCGTGATGTGTGTGTCACGTTTTCCTTCGCTCCTTGAGTCCTGGAATCCGTCCTGCCTTCAATTCTCTGTCTCTTTCGCTTCCCGTTTGACCGCCACGCGCCGCGCCGTACGGCGCGCGCCACGCGCCTCAACGTCTGCCTCAGCAAGCGCTGCGCAGTTTGCGCCTCAGCGCTGCGCATCAACGCAGCGCCAAGCAGCGCTCTGCAGTGCCCCGCAGTGCCACGCGCATCAGCGCCACGCATTGCCACGCGGCGCACGCCGCAGCGTTCGCGCTTCGGCGAGCTGGCGTCACCAGGAAGCGATAGAGCCGAAAATCTTCGGTGTGGAATCGCTTGTTCGGTTAGGTGCATGTCCTCCACACAACAAAAGCCCCCAACTTGCCGACGCTGCTGCGTCAGTTGTCGGGGGCGCCGTGTCGAGCTCGACGAGGTAGCTATTGGCGCCCCTCGATAATGAGTACTCGTACTAGTTGCGTGAATTCCATGGCTCTAAATTTAGCGGCTTTCGCGAAAGTAGTCAAGCCGTTGACCACTCGTTTCCCAAAGTATGATGCCCCCGTCTCACCTACTGGACAGCCCAAAACGCCCCCGACCTGTACTTCATCCCTCCCGCACCCCCGGCCTCCCTCCGGTTTCTCTCTCCCCGATCTCCCCGGCTCCCCTGAGCTTCCCCCTCCAGTTCCCATCCGCGGCTTCCCTCCGGTTCCCCTCTGGCACTCAGCCTCAGCGCAACCGAAACTCCAATGTCCTCCCGGTCGCCACGCACCCGGCGGCGCGGTTACCCCGGTTGCTCCGGCGCAGAAGCCACGGTCGCCCCGGCGCGCAGTGCGCGCGTCTGAACGCGACCCGTGAATCCGACTGGGAACCCCGTCTGGAAACGAATCAGAATCGGGTCAGAATCTGGTCAAAACTTGGTCAGAATCCCGTCCGAATCCTGGCGGAGCACTCTCCCCGATCGTTTCCGGGACTACGGTGGGGAAGCATGTTGAAGTTCTATGCTTTCCAGCTCTGGGAATGGGTGGTCGTCCACGGCCTTCCCTTGACTGCACTGGTCATTATCGCAATTTTGATCCCCCGCGTGGGGCGTTTGGCGATTCGCATTGTCAGCAACCGCTTCGATGAGAGCGAGGAGGCCACCAAATCCCGCCTCGCCCTGGTCGGAGCGTTGGTGTACGTGCTGCAAGCGATTGCGTACTTCGCCATCATCATGCTGGGTCTGACGAACCTGGGCGTCCCCGCTATGGGTGCCGCCCTGCCCGCAACCGTCGTCTCAGCTGCTATTGGTTTCGGCGCACAGAACGTGATCGGCGATTTCCTCGCGGGGTTCTTCATCATCTCGGAGCGTCAGTTCGGCGTGGGCGACTTTGTTGCCTTCGACGGCACGTCCAGTGACATTTCGGGCACGGTAGTGGGGCTGACGTTGCGCGCGACGAAGGTCCGTACGGCCTCCGGCGAGGTGGTGACGATCCCGAACGGTTCCGCGGGTGTGATCACGAACTATTCCCAGGATTGGTCGCGGGCGGTGGTGGACTTGGCGGTTCCTCTGCAGCCGGGCGAGTCCATGTCGCAGCTGACGGATCGCGTGGAGGCCACGGCTGCGAAGGCTCTGGGGGATCCGACTATCGCCGGGGACGTCACCGGCGAGCTGGAGGTTCTGCCAGCTACGGATATCGTCGCCCCCACTGCGGCGGGTCAGTCGTGGCAGGTGAACTTCCGAGTGATGGTCGTGGTGAACCCGGCGCGCCAGTGGGCTGTGGAGCGTGTTTTGCGCTCGGCGCTGGTGAATGTGTTCTGGGATCGTTACGACATGCCGCGGGTCTTTCTCGAGGGTTCTGACGCCCACTCCTCCCCCGTCGCCGATCCCAGGAAGGCTGTGGCGGCGGAGTCCGCGCTGGCGCCTACGGAGGTCCTTCCCGCCCAGCACGCGTCGAGCGACCGGTCGGCCTCAACCACTGCTGCTTTGCAGAGCGGCTCCGCAGGAACCGCCGCTTCAGTGACCGGTGACGGCGACGGAGACAAGGAGCGCAGGGCCGCTTCTGCTAGCAGTTCTGCACCAGTAGGCCGATCCGCACCCGTGGACAAAGCTTTAGCGACACGCGGAACCGCGTCGGCGCACGAAACTGCCACCGTGGATACTGCCGCCATGGATGCGGTGCAGGCGGAAGGAGCTGACCGAGCCAGCCAGCTCGCGCAGCCCGGCCAGACTGCACAGGGTGAAAAAACTGGTCAGCCCACGGAGGCTCCCACGACTGACGGCCCTGGCCAGACTGAACCGGCTGACGGACCCGGCCAGGCGGCACCGGCCGACGGCCCCGGAGTCCGTCCCCTCGACAGCGATGGAACCATCGGGCGGACGCATTCGGTTCCCTCGCAGGACTCCCACTCCGCCGCAAGCCCCAACACCACCTCCAGGTCTGACGGCGATGCCGGCGCGGCAGCCGGCACTGACGGTGCAGGCCGCGCTGGCGATGGAAGCGGCGTGAATGACCGTGAAGAGAATGCAGGTGAAGAGGATGCCGACGAAGAGAAGGAGAAGTTCCAAGGCATCTGGCGCAACGAGGAACACTCCTCCAAGTTCAAGAGGATCATGAGCGTCGGTGGCCGCACCCGCCCCTCCACCACCGGGCTGATCCTGGCGCTGCTGCTAGTCGGCGGCCTGGCGCTAGCCTCCTCGAACCCAGAGGGGGGAGACACCGGCTGGCTCTCCCCCGACTACTGGCGCGACCGCCCCTCTAACAGTGCATCCACCGAAGACTCCGAGAACTCCGAAGCAAACGATCCATCCGGCGAAAACGCCACCGGCCAGAACAACCCCACCGCTGACCCGAACTCCGACCCGAACTCCAGCGGAAACACTGACGGCAACACCGACGGAAACGCCAACTCAAACCCTGGCGGCAACGCTGGCGGCAACACCGACGGAAACGCTGGCTCAAACTCAGGTGCAAACTCCGATCAAAGCGCCAACTCGAACCCCGGCGGAAACGACGGATCACCCAACGGGACAGCAAATGAGCCAAACAGCAACTCCAGTGGCAACAATCCCAACAGCGGAAATGGTGGCGTCCAGAATAATTCCAACAACAGCGGCACCGGCGGCAACAGCATGAACGGCGCTGCGCCCCGCGCTATGGGTGCGATGGGTGCGCCCAATGCGACCGACACCACCCATGGCTGATTAAATGAACACCATGAACTCGAAGGTTTTCCACCCCAGCCGCGAACACATCCTCGGCGGGTTCGTCATGTTCCTGATCTGCCTGCTATTCACGGGCTATAAGGTCGCCTGGTTTTTCTGGGTTCCGCTAGTGCCGCTAGTGTTTATCCTGTGGACTTTGTGGGTACGGACCACCGTGTCCGACAAAGCCATCACCACGCGCTACCTCTTCCGCGCAGGCAAAACCATGCAGTGGGAAGACTTCCGCGCGCTCCGCTTCAACCGAGCCGGACGCGCCTACGCCGTAGACAACCAGGAGAACAGCATCTGGCTGCCGGGCGTGACCTTTAACTCCCTGATCGACCTGCACAAGGTCAGCAGCGGACGAATCCCCGACCCCGTCAGCCCAGCCCGCGCAGCCACGGACGACAAGGTGCAAGTCGTCAACAAGGAGGGCTACGCCGTACTCATGGACAAGGACGAGTACAAGGAATACGAAAAGCAGCGCCGCCGCGAAGCGGGAGTCGATGCGCCGGACGCCGCCGCACCGGACGCCGACGCGCAAAACACAAGCGCCCCAGAAAGGGACAACACCAGCAGCTGACCGCCCGGCTCGTGCTTAAGCTTTGCCGCGCTAACCAGCAAACGGCAAAACAAGAAATCACAGGAAAAGACTTTTCCGGAATAAGAACTCCAGAGTAGGAACAACAAGAAGAGAGCCGTGAACAGTATGAACGCCATCCCATTGAGATCCGCCGTCACCACCCAGGGCCGCAACGCCGCCGGCGCCCGCGCCCTGTGGCGTGCTACAGGCATGACGGACCAGGACTTCGAGAAGCCCATCATCGCCATCGCGAACTCGTACACGCAGTTTGTGCCGGGTCACGTGCACCTGAAGGACGTGGGAGACATCGTCGCTGACGCCATCCGCGAAGCCGGCGGCGTACCCCGCGAGTTCAACACCATCGCCGTCGACGACGGTATCGCTATGGGGCACGCAGGCATGCTCTACTCGCTGCCCAGCCGCGAGGTTATTTCTGACGCCGTCGAATACATGGTCAACGGCCACGCCGCCGATGCGCTGGTGTGCATCTCCAACTGCGACAAGATCACGCCCGGCATGCTGAACGCCGCCATGCGTCTGAACATCCCGGTGGTGTTCGTCTCCGGCGGGCCGATGGAGGCTGGCAAAACGGTGGCAGTTGATGGTGTCGTACAGGCTCCGACGGATCTGATTACCGCCATCTCCGCCTCCGCGTCCGACAAAGTCGACGCGCAGGCGCTGCTGGAGGTTGAGTCCGCCGCCTGCCCGACGTGTGGCTCCTGCTCCGGCATGTTCACCGCCAACTCGATGAACTGTCTGACCGAGGCGCTTGGCCTGTCCCTGCCGGGCAATGGTTCCACCTTGGCGACTCACGCCAAACGGCGCGACCTGTTCACCAAGGCTGGCACCACCATCGTTGAACTGTGCCACCGCTACTACGGCGAGGGAGACGCCTCCGTCCTGCCGCGGAACATCGCCACCCGCGAGGCCTTCGAGAACGCAATGGCACTGGACATGGCCATGGGCGGATCCTCCAACACCGTGCTGCACATCCTCGCGGCCGCCCAGGAGGGTGAGATCGACTTCGACCTGCACTCCATCGACCAACTGTCCCGCGAAGTGCCGTGCCTGTCGAAGGTGTCCCCGAACTCCGACTACCACATGGAAGACGTTCACCGCGGAGGCGGCATCCCCGCCATCCTCGGCGAGCTCTACCGCGCCGGCAAGCTGAACGAAGGCGTTCACTCCGTTCACTCCGCCACGCTGAAGGAATGGCTGCTGTCCTGGGACATCCGCTCCGGGGCTGCAACTGAGGAAGCCATCGAACTGTTCCACGCCGCCCCCGGCGGAGTCCGCACGACCGAGCCGTTCAGCACTGAGAACCGTTGGTCCAGCCTGGACACCGATGCAGAGGGTGGCGTCATTCGCGATGTAGAGCATGCGTACACCGCCGATGGCGGCCTGGTTGTCCTCCGCGGCAACCTCGCCGAAGACGGCGCCGTAATCAAGGCCGCGGGTGTTGATCCGTCTATCTGGCACTTCGAAGGCAAGGCACTAGTCGTCGAATCCCAAGAAGAAGCCGTGCGAGTGATCCTGGACAAGAAGGTCAAGCCGGGTCACGTCGTGGTCGTGCGCTACGAAGGCCCCGCCGGCGGCCCGGGAATGCAGGAAATGTTGCACCCGACCGCCTTCCTCAAGGGTGCGGGGCTCGGCAAGGAGTGCGCGCTGATCACCGACGGTCGCTTCTCCGGCGGCACGTCCGGGCTGTCCGTCGGACACATCTCCCCCGAAGCCGCGCACGGCGGCCTGATCGGCCTGGTCCGCGACGGCGATCCGATCACCATCGACGTGCACGAGCGCCGATTGGAGCTGAACGTCTCCGACGAGGAGATCGTGCGCCGCCGCTCCGAGATGGAGGCTTCCGACAAGCCGTGGACTCCCACCACTCGCCAGCGGAAGGTCACCAAGGCGCTGCGCGCTTATGCCGCGATGGCAACCTCCGCTGACCGCGGAGCCGTCCGCGAGGTGAAGTAACCCCAGCGGGCGCGTGCCCTCCACACATCCAGCCGTACGCTGCAGCCAGCACGCCCCCTTAACGGTGGCGCTGCCGCCCCGCCCCGGCCACAAGATCTGGCTTCGAGCGCCCGGCCGACTTCTCCGGCGGCGCTGCCGCCCCGCCCCGGCCTACATCTCCGGAACACGGCCTTCCGCCCGGCCGGCAGCGCTGACGTCCCGCACAGCCGGTATCCCCGGGGTCGCGGCCTCCTGGACGGCCGTAGGCTGGAGGGCATGCATGATTCACACATCCAGCCCGAGGCAGAACGCGCAGAGACCAATGCAGTCGAGGCTGACAGCGCCCGCGGCGACAGCGCCCGCGGCGGCCGCGCTCGCGGCGACAGCGCTCGCGGCAGCGCTGGCGACGACGGGATGATCCACGTCCGCGACGCACACTTGCGCAACCTCAAGCACCAGGACGTCTCGCTGCCCCGTAACGCCCTGGTGGCGGTGACGGGCGTATCCGGCTCGGGGAAATCTTCGCTGGCGTTTGGCACGCTGCATGGGGAGGCTCAGCGGCGGTACCTGGAATCCGTCGCGCCGTTCGCGCGCCGGCTCATTGGCGGAGCCGTCGACCCACGCGTGGGGTCCGTGGAGGGGCTGCCGCCGACTGTCGCGCTGCAGCAGGGGGCGCAGGCGGGCGGGGCGCGCTCGACGGTGGGGACAGTTTCAAATCTGTCGAACACGATCCGCCTGCTGTATTCCCGCTGCGGCGATTACCCGGCGGAAGTGCGCGAACGCCACGGCGGGCGTCTGGACTCGGACAGCTTCTCCCCTAATACGACGGCGGGGATGTGCCCGGAGTGTCAGGGCACGGCAGTGGTGCATGAGCCGACGGAGGAGTCCATGGTTCCGGACCCGTCGCTTTCCATCGACGAGGGCGCTATCGCCGCTTGGCCCGGCGCGTGGTTGGGGAAGAACTTCCACGATATTGTCGCGGAGCTCGGCTTCCCTATGGACATTCCGTGGCGAGACATCCCGCGGGCCGACCGGGATTGGATCCTTTTCACGGACGAGCGGCCGGTGGTGACGATCCACCCCCACCGGGGTGCGGATCAGATTCAGCGGACGTATGAGGGCACTTGGCGTTCGGTGGCCTCTTATCTGCGGAAGACGTTGGCGGAGACGGGTTCCGATTCCACGCGACGCCGCGTCCTGTCGTTTATGAAGTCTTCCCGCTGTGGGGTGTGTGATGGTCGTCGCCTTATTGTCGACGCCCTTTCCGTGGAATACCTCGACCTTCCCATCGATCGCCTTGGGGCGCTTCCTTTGGAAGACGTTCTCTCTCGCTTCGCCGAGCGCCGCGGCTCTATGCTCGCAGACACTGCCCGCGGTCAGGCCGATCTCTACGCCACAACTGGGCGAAGAATAGCGCAGCACGCCCCAGCACAGCAAGAGGCCACGAGGCGAGAGGCAACCGAAACTTCAGTAACTTCAGACACTGAAGCCACAGAGGATGCTGCGGAATCCCCCGCCAGCGCGGAGGCCGAGCGGATTCTGCTGGAACAGGCGATCCCTACGCTGGAGTCTGTGGTGGATCTCGGTTTGGGGCACCTGAGCCTGGATCGTGCCACTTCCACCCTGTCGGCGGGTGAGCTGCAGCGGCTGCGGTTGGCGTCCCAGCTGCGGTCGGGACTTTTCGGAGTGGCATACGTTCTGGACGAGCCGTCCGCGGGTCTGCACCCCGAGGAGCGCCGCGCAGTGATGCGGCTAGTCCGAGGTTTCCTGGACGCGGGCAACAGTGTCCTACTGGTCGAACACGACATGCACCTGGTTGCGGAGGCCGACTGGATCGTCGACGTCGGCCCCGGCGCAGGCGAACTCGGCGGGGAGATCCTCTACTCCGGCCCGGCTAAGTCCCAAAACCCGACCAAACTCCGGGACCCGAACGCCTACCAGGCTGAGAGTTGCTGCCCGGCCCCATCCCAAGGCTCAGCGACCACTGCCGCTGCTGTCGGGGATCCCAGCCAGGGCACATTCCAGATCCCGTCCGAAAGCGCGGGCCTGGCGGGGCTGGACTGCCCCACCGGACGAGCCCTCGCCGCCGGGCCGCTGAAACTGACCACCGACGCCGAAGCGCGCACCCCCTCCGGCACACTCAGCCTCACGGACATCAACGAGCGCACCCTGAACAGCCTCGACGTGGAATTCGGCCTCGGCACGTTTACCGCTATCACGGGAGTCTCGGGCTCCGGCAAGTCCACGCTCCTGTACACGCTGGCCAACTCACTGCGCGAACGGGTGAAGACATCGGTCGACGACGGAGACGTGGCGTCCAAAAGTAAAGGCCCCGAAGAAGAAACAGACTCCGCAAGAGCAGCAACGGCCAAACTCAGCGCAGACCTTAACTCAGACATTGCCATCAACCGGTTGGTGCAAATCTCACAGAAGCCCATCGGCCGAACCCCCAGATCCTGCCTCGCAACGTACACCGGACTATTCGACCGCGTGCGGAAACTCTTCGCACAGACCGACGAAGCGAAGCGGCGCGGCTGGACCGTTTCCCGGTTCTCGTACAACGTCACCCAAGGACGCTGCCCCACCTGCAGCGGCGAAGGGCAGATTGAAGTCGAGCTAGTGTTCCTGCCCGGCAGCTACACTCCCTGCCCCGACTGTCACGGCGCGCGCTATAACGCTGAAACGCTGGAAGTCACCTGGAACGGCCGGACAATCGCGGACGTGCTGGAGCTCACCATCGCTGAAGCACGGGAGGTCTTCGCCGACGAAGAGGCAATCGCCCGAGCTCTGCGGGCTCTGTCGGCTGTGGGGTTGGATTACCTCCGGCTCGGCCAGCCGGCCACGGAGCTTTCCGGCGGCGAAGCCCAGCGGATCAAGTTGGCTACAGAGCTGCAGCGGGCTCAGCGGGGGCATACCGTGTACCTCATGGATGAGCCGACCACCGGCCTGCACCCGGCGGATGTGGATTTGCTTGTGACGGAACTCCAGCGGTTGGTCGACAACGGGAACACTGTGGTGGTTGTGGAGCATGACATGCGAGTTGCCGCGCAGGCGGACCGGGTGCTCGAAATGGGGCCGGGGGCCGGCGCGCGGGGCGGCCGGGTTGTCGCAGACGGAAGCCCCGCCACGGTGGCTCAGACGGACACCGCGACGGGGCGAGTATTGGCGGAAAGAAGCTAGCTAATTGAACGGGTTTCCTCCGCCGACGCCGAGCCATAGTCCGGCGGTGGCCGCCGCTGCGACTACGAAGAAAATCCAAGCGGACGCCAACGGTCGGGTTGCCCATCCCCTGCTGCGGTCGAGGCTGATCCGGCCGGGGCCGAGGAAGATGAGGCTTATTGACGCCACCGTCAGCGCCGCCCACAGTTGGATGTGAGGGCTCAGGCCGTATGGCCATAGGGTTCCCTGGAAGCTGTCGAGATTGTGGAATGCCATGAAACCGCCGACGACTGTGGCGAGTGCCGCGCCGAAAGGCGTGACGAGGCCGAGGAGCAGTAGCCCGCCGGCAACAACCTCCGCGACCGGGATGCCGATGGCGAGGATATCGGTGAAGTTGTAGTTGCCCAGTTGGCTCTGGAATACGTCGACGCCCGGGTCTCCGCCGAAGGCGAACAGCGTCTGCAGGCCGCGTACCAAGAGGTACGCGCCCAGCACTGCGCGCAGGATGAACAGTCCGAAGCTGGTGGTGCCGCGCTTAACTTCCGCGCCCGCGCCGGCACCCGCCGCGTCGCGGTCTGCGCTCACCGCGTCGTGATCTACCCCAGTCACGCCAGCATCAACAGCCGTGTCAGCGCTGCCAGCCGCGCCCGCGCCAACCACTCCAGCACTAGCAGCCCCAGCGGCCGTATCAGCGCCGCCAGCCGCGCCTGCACCGCCAATCTCAGAACCATCAGACGCGCCGGCAACACCCGCGCCCGCCGCACCCGCGGCAGCGTTGCCATTTTCAGAGCCATCGGTCGTGCCTGCAGCTCCCGCGCCAGCAGCCGCGCCGGTCACACCAGCGCTCGCGGCAGGGGTCGCGCCGTTCTTCGCCTGTCGGATGAAGGCCTGATCGTTGGTTGAAGTGGTGGGCCGCTCCGCCGGGTTGGCGTCATCAACCTTGCCCCAACGATCGGACGCGCCGTTGGCAGCGCCCACATCAGCACCAGCCCCAGCGGGCTGGGAGGCGTCCAGCTTCGACAGATCCACTTCCGGCTCCGGCGGGCGGCTTTCAATGCGCTGCGGACGCGCCCGGCCCAGAACCGCATAAATATCCCGCTTGGCCGGCTTCTCCTCTACAGGAGTTTCAGCCTCTGGAGCCTCTGTCCCTGGAATTTCAGCCGAAGCCTCGGCCGACGTGTCAGTCGACGCACGCTCCGATCCAGTGTTCTTGTTCGGTGCGCTCTCAGCCGTCACAGCGGCCGCAGCGTCCGACTCGGCCGGCTCTGACGTTTTCGCCGACTTCGCCCCTCCCCCGGAAGCCTTCCCCCTCTCTGGAGCTTCGGGCTTAGCATCCCCTGCTGCTGACGCTTCCGCAGTTTCTTCGCCGGCAGTCTCTTCGCCGGGCTTGTCAATCTTGGTCGCCTTGGCGGGAGGTGTGGCGTCCGTGGGCTTCTGCGCGTCCCGACGGTAGACGGGCACGTCGATGTCGTTGTTCAGGTCATCCGCCAGATCATCCGCGGAGTTGCCGAACAAAGCGTCGTCTGGACTGTTGGGCTTCGCGTTGTTATTCACGCACCCCAGACTATTCTGACCAGCGCGATTTCCGCGGGAGGTCGCTCGGCATGTCTTCGATGGCATACTCCATCGGCTGTGTGCCTGCCGAGTTTCCGCGCACCTTTCGACTCCGACGGTCCGGCATTCCGGCCCCCGGCTACGGCAGCGCTTCGCCTCCGCCGCCCATTGGGCTCGGGCGCTGCTAGCTGAGCTTCTTAGCGATCAGCTGGTTGACCTGCGCGGGGTCTGCCTTGCCCTTGGTGGCCTTCATGACGGCGCCGACAATCGCACCGGTGACCTTCTTGTTGCCCGCGCGGTACTTTTCGACGATGTCCGGGTTTGCAGCCAGGGCCTCGTCGACTGCCGCTTCGATGGCGCCGTCATCGCGCACAACTTCCAGGCCGCGCGCTGCGACGACCTCGTCGACGTCGCCTTCGCCCGCCAAGACTCCGTCGACTGCTTGACGTGCAAGCTTGGTGGTGAGCTTGCCTTCGTTTACTAGTGACGCCACCCGCGCCACCTGAGTCGGCGTGATGTCGAGACCGGTAAGTTCCACGCCTTGTTCGTTTGCCTTGCCTGCGAGGTAGGAGACCCACCAGGAGCGAGCTTCGTCGGGCTTGGCGCCTGCTTCGACGGTGTCGACCACTAGATCCAGGGCGCCGGCGTTGACGAGGTCGCGCATTTCCTCGTCCTTCAGGCCCCACTCCTCCTGGATGCGGGCGCGGCGGATCCACGGCATTTCCGGCAGGGTGGAGCGGATCTCTTCGACCCACTCGGCGGGTGCGAGTACGGGCGGCAGGTCCGGGTCGTTGAAGTAGCGGTAGTCCGCCATGGTTTCCTTCGGGCGTCCCTTGGAGGTGGTGCCGTCAGTTTCCTGGTAGTGGCGAGTTTCCTGAACGATCTCCACGTCGTTGACGAGGCAAGCTGCCTGGCGCTGCATTTCAAATCGCACGGCTTGCTCGACGGACTTCAGAGAGTTGATGTTCTTCGTTTCGGTGCGCGTGCCGTATTCGGTGGTGCCGACGGGGCGCAGGGACAGGTTGGAGTCCACGCGCATGGAGCCTTGGTCCATGCGTGCGTCGGATACTCCGAGTGCCTTGACGAGGTCACGCAGTGCGGAGACGTATGCCTTCGCAACTTCTGGTGCGCGTTCGCCGGCGCCCTCGATGGGCTTGGTAACGATCTCGATCAGTGGCACGCCTGCGCGGTTGCAGTCCACCAGGGATGCGGTGGCTCCGTGGATGCGGCCGTCTGCACCGCCGAGGTGGGTCAGCTTGCCGGTGTCTTCTTCCATGTGCGCGCGCTCAATCTCCACGCGCCATTCGGTGCCGTCCTCCAGCACGACGTCCAGGTATCCGTCGTAGGCGATGGGCTCGTCGTACTGGGAGATCTGGTAGTTCTTCGGCTGGTCTGGGTAGAAGTAGTTCTTGCGTGCGAAGCGGGACTTCGGAGCAATCTCGCAGTTCAGTGCCAGGCCGATCTTGATGGCCCATTCCACGCCCAGCTTGTTTACGACTGGCAGCGCGCCTGGCAGGCCGAGGCTGCATGGGTCGACGTTGCTGTTTGGTGCGTCGCCGAATTCCGCGGAAGACGTGGAGAACATTTTCGTCTTCGTGGCGAGTTCGACGTGAACTTCCATGCCCATTACCGGGTCGAAGCGCTCCAGCACTTCGTCGAAGTCCATCACATCATCGGAGTAATCGTAGACAGGCGCAGTCATGCCAGCCATCTTAATACGTCCCCGTATTCGTGTGGCGTTAGGGTCGCTGGGCGTCCACGATCGCCCGCTCACGCCGCGCGCCTGCGGCCGCCCGCTCACGCCGCGCGCCCGCCACGCCCTGCCTTTGGGTGCCCGGCAGCTCCCAACGCGTCCGCACCGCCACCGCGCCAACGCAGCAGCACGTCAACGCAGCCGCACCTCCGCGCACCTCTCTCGCATTTCAGCGCGCCAATGTCCACCTACGGCCCTTCTTTGGCCACTCCAACGTCTCCCAGGGCGGTCGCGCGCCTGAGCGGTTCCCCGTGTCCCGGCGCCCCCGGCGGTTCCCCGTGTCCCGGCGCCCCCGGCGGCAGCCAGGTGACGCGCCCGCCTTCGCGCGCCATCCGCCCGCGGCCGCGTTGCCCGTTCACGCCATTGTGATACGGACACAAAAGTGTCATGTTCTCGAGGTTTGTTTCTCCGCCTTTCGCAAATTCCTGCAGGTGGTGAACTTGGCATTCACTCGCCGGACGCCCACATCCCGGCCAGGCGCACCGCGTCGTTTCGGCTTCCAGCATTCGGCGCTGTTTTGATGACGCCAACCGCTTCACCCTGTACAAATTCACCGGTCCTCGCTCCGGGGCTATCAGCGTGATGCAATCTCCATCATTCAGCATCACGCCTGCCGCCCCGGCCGCCTCCGCAACAACTGCCACACCGACTGAACTCGCAGTAAGCGCCGCTTCCGCCGTAGCGGCCGCACCGGCCGCGCCCTCCGCGCGGGCCGCGTCGGCTGGACTCGCATTAAGCGCCGGCCCCGCCATAGTGGGCACACCGGCCACGCCTGCTACCTCGGCCGCACCAGCTGCCTCCGCCGTAGCGGCCGCACCGGCCGCGCCCTGCGCGCCGGCCGAGCCTGCCGAGGCGCTGCCGGCCACCCCGGCCGAGCCTGCCGAGGTGCTATCTGCCCCGGCCGCGTCGGCGATTGAAGCGTCGGCAATTGGCGTGGATAGCTGGCGGGGAAACACAGCGTCTTCTAAACGGCGGGCGACGTATTCCGCCCCGGTGAAGACGGCACCGTTGGTGGCCCGCAGCTCAATCTCATCCCCTTGGCCGCTGAGTACCTGAATGTAGTCATCCAGGCTGACCACGACATTGGTGGTCAGCGTGCTGCGTTGAATGGTTCGATTCTCCGTGAGCCACGCCAGTGGATCCAGGCGTGCGGACTCCCAAATCTCCGACATGCGGTGCGACGGCCCCGTGAACTGGATGGTGGTCTTCGTGCCGTGCATGATCCGGCGTCCTCCGTCGTCGGGCACCCGCGGCCCCTGCATTTCGCGCCGCAGTTGCGTCGCCCGGCGCGAAATGGCCGCATAATCTCCAGCGGTATTGCATAGCGCTTCGGTAAACACGTAACGCTGTTTGATCCCCAGCGTCCGTGCCCGCTCGGCGATCAGTATCAGCACATCCAGACCGTGCCCGTTGCGCTGGGCGGCTTCCAGCGCCCGCTTTTTATAGCGCGAGTACGCCGCCCCGGAGAAGTGTTCCGCGGCCCGCGCCACGCTCCGCGCATACTCGCGTTCCAACGGCAGCTGCTCGGCGGGCTTGCCCATGGCTTCTGTCAGCAGCTCCACGCCGTGGCGCTGCGCGTCCGCCACTTGACGCTTGAGCTCCGCGAGCTGCTGCAACTTATCCATGCCCCGAACGCTAAACCATGCGCAAAATTTCTGCCCCGCCCCACGCGACCACCTGTGGATAACTCGCCCTCTTCGCAAGCGTTCTCCACAGGCTTTTCAATTCCCTCTTGACAATTCTCCGCCAGGCATGCTGTACCGCATTTCAGCACCGCCCGGCGCTGGCTTAACGTCAGCCACACAGCGCGCCCTGCCTGTGGCGCTTGGCTCTCTCGCCAGTGCGCCGCGCCAGGCTGCTCGCGCGTCTCCGCCGCCCTGCACCTTTGCTGCGCCGCCTCACGGCGTCCGCGGCGTCCTCGGCGTCCGCGGCGTCCGCTAGCCGAACAGCGAGCGCGCCGTTTCGTAGCGCCTCTCAGGAACTTCCTTCAGCGTGCCGACGGCCTCTTCAAAGTCGATCAGCTCGATGCTGCCGCCCTTCAGTGCAACGACCTTGCCGAACTCTCCCCGGATGGCGGCCTTGGTGGCATTCACGGCAAAGCGAGTTGCCAGCACGCGGTCAAACGCCGTGGGAGTTCCGCCGCGCTGGATGTGCCCCAGCACGGTGGAACGCACGTCGGTGTCCAGGCGGTTTTCGATCTCCTTGGCAATCAGCGCGGACATGTCTTGGAATTTCTCGTGGCCGAACTGGTCCACTTCGCGTTCGGCAACATCCAGGGTCCCTTCCTTCGGCAGTGCGCCTTCGGCAACGACGATGATGCCGTACTTCTCCCCCAGCTGGAATCGGCGGGCCATCCGGCGGCAGACATCGTCGATGTCGAACGGGAACTCCGGGATCAGGATTTCGTGCGCGCCGCCGGCCATGCCCGCGTGTAGAGCGATCCAACCGACGTGGCGGCCCATGACTTCCACGATCATCACGCGGTCGTGCGATTCGGCGGTGGTGTGCAGGCGATCGATGGCGTCGGTGGCGACGGCGACGGCGGTGTCAAAGCCGAAGGTGTAGTCGGTTCCGTTGACGTCATTGTCAATGGTCTTCGGCACGCCGACAACCGGCACGCCGTTGTCGTGCAGGAAGCGCGCGCCCTTAAGGGTGCCTTCGCCGCCGATTGGGATCAGGGCGTCAATGCCTGCATCCGCGAGATTGGCTTTGACGCGGTCGATGCCGGCCATGAAGTCGTCGGGGTGTAGGCGTCCGGTGCCGAGGATGGTGCCTCCGCGGCGCAGGATCCGGTCGATGAAGTCGTCGTCGTACAGTTGCACGCGGCGGTCTTCCAGCAGTCCCTGCCAGCCGTCTTCAAATCCGACGACGGTATGGCCTTCCCCGGCCGCTGTCCGCACGATGCCTCGGATGACGGCGTTCAATCCTGGGCAGTCTCCACCACTGGTCAAGGTCGCAATACGCATGTTTTAAAGTTTAGCGATACCCCGCGGGATCTGCCGGGCGGGATGTTTTCGCGACGGTTTCGGGGGTTTTGCTGGTCTCTACTGGTCTTTTTTCCGGTCTTTTTGTCTTTATTATTGACGCCTACTCGTCTCCGCGGCTGCCCTGTGGCCGAGCCATGGCGGAGGCCACTGCGCCTAGCATCAGCATGATCACCGCGGGCAGCAGGGAGTCGCCGAAGGCCTGGGGGCCGACGGCGCTGACGCGCGCTTGGACGACGGCGGCGATAACGGCGGCTCCGGTGACGGCGCCGAGTTGGCGGGTGGCGTTGTACATTCCAGAGCCGGCGCCGGCGAACTGGGGCGGCAGGTCGCGCAGGGTCGTGGTGGAGTTCGGAGCCCAGACGAAGGAGTTTCCGAATCCGAGGATCACGAAAGCCCCGATCATCATCCACAATGGCCGCTCTGGCCGCATGGAGAACACCAGCGCGGCCACGCCCACAGCCATCAGGCAGAACCCGAGGACAGCGAAGCGCCTGGGTTCGTAGCGGTCGACCAGCCGGCCGACGAACGGCGCCATAATTCCAGCGATGATGGCCATGGGCGTCACTACGAAGGAGGCTTTCATCGGGCTGAAGAGGTGGACTTCCTGCAGGTACATCATCACTGGCACCATCATGCCGGCGACGGTGAAGCCCATGGTGAAGATGGATGCGTTGCCGAATGCGAAATGGTGGCGTGCGAACAGCGCAATCGGCACGAGCGCGCTGCCTGCGGGCAGGCGGGATTGCAGCCAGACGAAGGCCACCAGCAGCGCCACGCCTCCGAACAGCAGTCCCCAGATCCACGGCGCCCAGCCGGCGGGGTCGCCTTCTTGGATGCCGTAGATCACCATCGTCATCGCCACCATGGAAAGCAGGATCGACGGCACGTTGATGCGTTCCTCGGTCGGCTGGAACCGCGGTACCCAGCGGGCGACCATCACCACGGATAGCACACCGATGGGTACGTTGATGAAGAACACCCACTGCCAGGTTGCGTATTGGGTGATGAGGCCTCCGAGCAGTGGCCCGGCGAGCGTGGAGATTCCCGCCGTGGCACCCCAGATGCCCAGTGCTGCCCCGCGCTTGTCGCGCGGGAAGATGCGGTTGATCACGCTCATGGTCTGGGGCGTCAATAAAGATCCGCCAATACCTTGCACGGCGCGGGCGGCGATCAGCGTTTCGATGCTGCCGGCCAGTCCGCAGGCAAGCGACGAGAGCGTGAAGATCGTCATGCCCGCGATATAGAGGTTCTTCGGGCCGAAACGGTCGCCGAGCCGGCCGGTGACCATCAGAGGCACCGCGAACGCCAGCAGGTAGGCGCTGGTGACCCACAGCACTTGGCCGTAGTCGGCGTGCAGGTCGGCTTGGAATGCGGGCGTGGCGACGGCGACGATCGTTTGATCCAGCAGGATCATGAAAAAGCCGATGCACAGCGCCACGAGGGCGCGCCATGCCTGCGGCAGCGGGAGCGGCAGCGCGGGGTAACGCCCGTCGCTCAGCTGATCCCGACGGCCCTGCTGGCTCTGCCGGCGCATTTGCGCACGGCTCTGGGGCTGAGCTGAATTCATTAGAGGGAGTCTACTGCCGCCCGGATGGCGGGCAAACTGGCCTTAAATTCCGGCATCAGTGGTAGTTCTTCCAGCTGGTCGATGGGTTGCCACAGTAGCTCCAGTGATTCAGCGGTCGGGTGCAGTTCCAGGTGTTCGGAGCAGGTGGCCAGGACGGTGGTGTACGTCCACTCGTTGATTTCCGGGTTTTCGTATTGCCACCAGAATGTGCCGCCGAGTCCGAAGATTCCGTGGGCGTTCAGCGAGGCGTCGAGGCTAGGGTGTCGGACGGGGAAATCCTGCAGGGCCTTGCGGGGGTCTCCGCTGCGTTCGACCATTGTCTCGATGTCGGCGAAGAGGTGCCACTCATCGTCGCGGACGGGCAGGCGACAGTACGCAACCTTGACGGGCACGGTGGAGGTGACGATTTCTCGGTGTACCTTTACCGATGACGCCCCCACGCCCGTCTCTTCCCACGTTTCGCGGAGGGCGCCGTCGGTGGGTGATTCGCCGACGTCGATGGCGCCGCCGGGCAGAGCCCAGGTGCCGCCGCGGTTGGTCCACTTGGCGCGGTGCTGCATCAGGACGTGGCGGTCGTCGGTGACGAGGAACAGTCCTGCCGCGCCGAGGACTCCCCAGCGTCGGGACCCGTCGGGGTCTTCGACGAAACCGTCGCCTGTGTAAAGTTCGGGAATTTTACCCATATCCCCCACCATACGCGGATCCCCGGCCTCCGCCGCCGGCCGCCCGGGCCTGAACATTTCAGCGCCCCGACCTCGGCAAAACTATGCGGCTGGGTAACCGCAAGGCCAGACCGACCGCCTTGCCCGCCAACTCTGGGGACGCCAGACCGGCTGCGGGTGAGCCGGCCGAGGGGCTCCCCTACCCCGCCAGTTCAGGGTCAGCCAGCTATGTGTGGCCGATTAGTCGCGGCCGGCTTCGAAGGCCGCGCCTACGCGGTACAGGCGGTCGTCGCCGTGCGCCGGCCCCATGATCTGCAGGCCGGTCGGCAGGCCGGAGTCGCTAGCGAAGCCACCCGGCACGGACATGCCGCACACGCCAGCCAGGTTCAGCGGCAGGGTGAACAGGTCAAACATGTACATTGCCAGCGGGTCGTCGACCTTCTCGCCCAGCTTGAAGGCGGTGGACGGCGTCACTGGCGCGACGATCGCGTCGACCTGCTCGTAGGCCTTGGCGAAGTCCTGAGAGATCAGGTTGCGCACGCGTTGAGCCTGCAAGTAGTAGGCGTCGTAGTAGCCGACGGACAGGGCGTAGGTGCCCAGCATGATGCGGCGCTTGACCTCCGGGCCGAAGCCTTCGGCGCGGGTCATGCTCATCACCTGGTCGGCGGAGCGGGTGCCGTCGTCTCCGCGGCGCTGGCCGTAGCGCATGCCGTCAAAGCGGGCCAGGTTGGAGCTGACCTCACAGGGCAGAATCAGGTAGTAGGCGTTCAGCGCGTGGTCGAAGTTCGGGCAGTCGACCTCCACCAGCTCAGCGCCCTGGGACTTCAGCTGCTCCAGGTTGGCGTGGTAGGTCTCCAGCACGCCCGGCTGGAAGGCCTCGGCCCGCTCGAACTGCTTAACCACACCCAGCTTCACGCCGCTCAAGTCTCCAGAGGCGCCCTGCTTCGCAGCGTCGACAACCGGCGCGACGGCGTGGGAGGAGGAGGTCGAGTCGTTGGCGTCATGCCCCGCAATAACCTCGTGCAGCAGCGCGGTATCCAGAACCGTGCGCGCCGTCGGGCCACCCTGGTCCAGCGAGGAGGCGCAAGCCACCAGGCCGTAGCGGGAAACGGTGCCGTAGGTCGGCTTCACGCCAACGGTGTTGGTCAGTGCGGCGGGCTGGCGGATGGAGCCACCCGTGTCCGTGCCGATGGCCAGCGGAGCCATGCCGGCGGCCAGCGCTGCAGAGGAGCCACCGCCGGAGCCGCCTGGCGTGCGCTCCAGGTCGTAGGGGTTCTTCGTCGGGCCGTAGGCGGAGTTCTCGGTGGAGGAGCCCATGGCGAACTCGTCCATGTTCGTCTTGCCCAGGATCGGGATGCCAGCGGCGCGCAGACGCATGGTGACGGTCGCGTCGTAGGGGCTCATGTAACCCTCCAGCATCTTGGAGGCACACGTGGTCGGCGCGTCGGTGGTGGTGAAGACGTCCTTCAGCGCCAGCGGCACGCCGGCCAGCTTGCTGGTCGGCTGATCGCCGGCGGCCAGTGCGTCGTCAACGTTGGAGGCCGCCGCCAACGCTTCGTCGGCGCCGACGTGGAGGAATGCGTGGATGTCGCCGTCAACCTCACCGATGCGGTCCAGGTGGGCCTGCGTAACTTCCTGGGAGCTGATCTCGCGCGCGTGGATCTTCTCCGCCAGTTCGGCGGCGGTC
Source organism: Corynebacterium evansiae (assembly GCF_027570065.1). Classification (NCBI taxonomy): domain Bacteria; kingdom Bacillati; phylum Actinomycetota; class Actinomycetes; order Mycobacteriales; family Corynebacteriaceae; genus Corynebacterium; species Corynebacterium evansiae. Next base: position 48,795 of record NZ_JAKMUT010000003.1, read on the forward strand.
CAGGTGGTGAAGTCCGAGTCGTCCCGGGAACCGACGATGTACTTGTTCTCAGCCATGAGTGTTCCTACAGTTCCTTTGGTTCTTTAAGTTCTTTAGTTCTTTAAAGCTTGGAGTTCTAAACGTTCGTTGCTCTAGCGGTCTTTTAGCTTTGTGACGCCACCCGCGACAGCTGTGCCGCAGCCCCAGTGACGCTAGCGTTCCTCTGAGGCTGGCCTAGTCAGCGAGGATCTGCGGCACCTCGAAGCGCTGCTCGCTCTGCTTCGGCGCCTGATCCAGAGCCTGCTCTGCGGTGAGGCTCGGAACGACCACATCTTCACGCATCACGGCGACATCACCGTCAACGTTCTGAGTGGGGTGGCTCAACGGCTCAACACCTTCGGTGTCTACCTTCCCGATCGCGGCCACGTGATCGACGATCCCGTCGATCTGAACTGCGTATTCATCCAATTCCTGCTCCCCCAGGTCCAGGCGAGCCAGGCGGGCCAGGTGGGCAACATCTTCGCGCGAAATCTCAGACATGGGTTCTACTCTAGCCAAGGCAAGTAGCCCCCGTGGACTTCAGGTGGCGCTAGTATCGGTGCCATGTCTTTCCTTATGCGTGTGCGTATGCCCGATACCCCCGGCTCCCTCGGCCTGCTGGCCATGGCACTGGGGACTGTCGGCGGTGACATTCGCGGTGTGGATATTGTCGGACGCCCAGAGCAGGATGAGCCCGACTTCGTCATGGACGACATTGTCGTCTCCTTGCCGTCTGGGCATCTGCCCGACAGCCTGATCACGGCCACGCAGGAGCTCGAGGGTTTCTATGTCGACTCGATTCGACCCTTTTCAGGTTCTATCGACCGACGCGGCCAGATTCAGATGCTGTCCGGGGTGGCGGAGAAGCGGCGTCACAAAGAAAAGGCGCTAGAGATCATGATGCAGGACCTGCCGCGCTCCATGACGGCAGGCTGGGCGGTCGTGCTGGATACGTTGCCGCGGACTCACCGGGTGGCGGCCTCCCCTGCCGCGCCGGAAGACAACGGGAAGGAGCTGGATCACCCGCCGCTGGACGAGGCGCGCGTGCTGAACCCAGAGCGCGAGGATTGGATCCCCGAGAACTGGGCGGTCATGGATTCTGCGCTGGCGGGCACGCTGATCGAGGGCACGAGCCTGCTGCTGATCATCGGGCGCCCGGGTGGGCCGGACTTTCTGCTCAGTGAGGTTGAGCATTTGCGCCAGCTCGGAGCGATCTTCGGCGCATTCTTCAGCTAACGCTGCGTTATGCCACACGCCAGTGCGCCGCAGCTCCGCGCGTACAGCATCGGCCCGGTGCGCCGCCCCGCGGCCGGCATTCCCGGCGCCCCGCTACTTATTCGGCGCTGATGAAAAAGTCGTAGGCCGGGCTGTCCGTCACGTCCGTGGCGTGATAGCCGAGCTGCTGCAGGTGCTCCTGGAATTCCGCGTCGCCGGAGACGTCCTCGAAAGCCGCCAGCACGCGACCGTGGTCCATGCCGAAACTGCGGTAGTGGAAGCCCGTGATGTTCCAGCGGGTTCCCAGGACTTCCAGGAAGTGCAGCAGGGCTCCCGGGTTTTCGGGGAACTCGAAGCTGTAGGCGGTTTCGTCGACGTGCTGGCCGGGGGTGCCGCCGATCATGTAGCGGACGTGTTCCTTCGCCACGTCGTCGTCGGACAGGTCGACCACGCCGTAGCCTGCCTCGCGGAGGTCTTCGGCGATGGCCTTGCGCTCGTCTTCGCCGTTTTTGAGCTTGACGCCCACGAAAATGCGGGCGGGCTTTTCCCCGTCGCGCTGGCCGACTCGGTAGCTGAATTCTGTGACGGCACGGTGGCCGAGGATTTTGCAGAACTCGAGGAAGGCTCCCTCGCGTTCGGGGATGCTCACGCCGAAGATGCCTTCGCCGCCCTCGCCGATCTCCGCGCGTTCGGAGACATAGCGCAGGGAGTGGAAGTTCACGTTCGCGCCGGACAGTACGTGTGCCAGGGTCTCCCCTTCGACCTGGTGGGTGGCGGCGTAGCGCTTCAAGCCTGCCAGGGCGACAGCGCCGGCTGGCTCGGCGATGGCGCGTGTGTCGTCGAAGATGTCCTTGATGGCGGCACTGATCTCGTCGGAGCTGACGGTGATGACGTCGTCGAGGTACTCGCGGCAGACTCGGAAGGTTTCGCTGCCGATCTGCTTGACGGCCACGCCTTCTGCGAAGAGGCTGACGTGGTCGAGGGCCACGGGGTGTCCGGCGGCGAGTGCGTGGGTGAGGCAGGCGGATTCTTCGGGCTCCACTCCGATGACCTGGATGTTGGGGTCTAGTTCTTTGAGAAGCACGGAGACTCCGGCGGCCAGTCCGCCGCCGCCGACCTGCACGAAAACGCGGTCTACGTCGGGGCGGGATTGGAAGATTTCCAGCCCGGCGGTGCCTTGGCCGGCGATGACGGCTTCGTCGTCGAAGGGGGCGACCCACACCATGCCCTCAACCTCGGAGAGTTCCATGGCCTTGGCTTTGGCTTCGTCGAAGTTTGCGCCGTGCAGCAGCACTTCCCCGCCGAAGCTGCGGACGGCGTCGATTTTGATGCTGGGTGTCACTTCCGGCATGACGATGACGGTACGGACGCCGAGTTCCGTGCCGGAGAGCGCTACGCCCTGGGCGTGGTTTCCAGCGGAGGCGGCGACGACTCCGCGGGCGCGCTCGTCGTCCGTGAGCTGGGACATGCGGTTGAACGCGCCGCGGATCTTGAAGCTGTGCACGGGCTGCAGGTCTTCGCGCTTGACCAACACTTCGTTGCCGATGCGCTTGGACAGCGTTTCCATGTTTTCGAGTGGCGTGTTCGTGGCCACGCGGTAGACGGGGGCGGAGACGATCTTCTTCAGATATTCCGCGCCGGAGATGGCCTCCGTGCCTGCGGTGGAATCAGCACCGGCGGTGGCTCCTGCACCAAACGTGGTTCCAGCACCGGCGGTGGTTGCAGCTGCGGTGGTCTCCGTGCCGGCGTTTTCTTCCGTGTTTGGGACTTGCCCTGCCGGGGCGTTCTCCTCGCTTACGGGACGTGAAGCTTCGTGTGACATGCGCTTCAGTATAGTCCTGCCGGTGATCCCCCTTACGCGGCAGTCCCCCGCTGCCGCGCCGGGCTCGACGCGCACTCGCCCGGGCCGCGGTCTCCGCCGCCGCCCGGCGGCCACCGTCAGCGGCCGGACATGCCCAGCGGCCACTGCGCGCTTGCCCGGGCCACGATCCCGCCACCCGCCGGGCTATTGCTGACGGTAATCGTCCAGGTTTACCTGCGGGGTGGGCTGCAGGTGTGCCGTAGCGGGGTTCTTCACCGACGGGTACTTGAGGTCGACGTTGTGGTCGTCCCCGGCATCCACGTACGGATCTTCACCGTTCAGCACGCGCTTGACCTGCTCCTTGTCGACGGTGTGTGTCCACTTGCCGACCAGCAGGGTGGCCACTGCGTTGCCGGAGAAGTTGGTCAGCGCACGAGCTTCGGACATGAAGCGGTCGATGCCGACGATGATGTCCACGCCGCCCAACAGCTCCGGGCGGTGGGACTGCAGGCCAGCGGCCAGCGTGGCGATACCCGCACCGGACACGCCCGCCGCTCCCTTGGAGGCGATGATCATGAACACCAGCAGGCTGATCTGGTCGCCGAGTCCCATGTGGACGTTCATGGCGTCCGAGATGAAGATGGCGGCCATAGTCAGGTAGATGGCAGTACCGTCCAGGTTGAAGGAGTAACCCGTCGGCACGACGATGCCGACCGTGGACTTGTCCACACCGATGTGCTCCATCTTGCGCATCAGGTTCGGCAGTGCAGACTCCGAGGAGCTGGTGGCGAAGATCAGCAGGTACTCGCGGCCCAAGTACTTCACCAGCTTGAAGATGTTGAACCCCGTGAATACCCGCAGGATCAGACCCAGGATGCCGAACACGAAGATCACACAGGTGATGTAGAAGCCGAGGATCAGCACGCCCAGCTGCAGAACGGCCTTGATGCCCGTGCCGCCGACTACACCTGCCATGGCGCCGAAGGCGCCGATCGGTGCAAGCCACAGGATCCAGGACAGGATCTTGAATACCAGCTTCTGCAGCGTGGCTACGAAGCTGAGGATCGGCTCGCCGGCCTTACCCATCGATTGCGTGGCGAAGCCCACCAGTAGGGCAATGAAAAGCACCTGCAGAATCTGGCCGCTGGTAAAGGCGCTGAAGAAGGTGTCCGGGACAATCCCCTGGACGAAGCCCACCAGGCCTTCGGCCTCCTGCTCTTCGCCGTTTCCGAAGGTGTTGCTTCCGCCGGTGCTCAGGTTCAGGCCATCGCCTGGCTGCAGGATGTTGCCGACAACCAGGCCCACTGCGAGGGCGAAGGTGGACATCGTAACGAAGTATGTCAGTGCCAGGCCGCCTGCTTTACCTACTGACGCCGCAGACCTCACCGAGCCAATTCCCAGCACGATCGTGCAGAAGATCACCGGTGCGATGATCATCTTGATCAGGCTGACATAGGTGGTGCCCAGCTCTTTAAACCCCTTGGCTGTATCTGGCGCCACGAGGCCAAAGATGATGCCGGCGATCACGGCGATGATCACGCCGATGTATAGCCAGTGGGTGTTGTCTTTCTTCTCCCTTTTAGACTCCGCGATCTGCGGAGCAGAAGCGACGGCGTAACCAGGAGCGGCCTGCTTCTCCTGGGAGCTCTGTCCGGCTGGAGCTTGTCCTGCCGAATGCTGTTCAGAGCCGTGCTGCCCACTTGTGTGTTGTGCAGCTGAGCGCTCGTCAGCTGAGTGTTGCCCAGCTCCGCTGAGTTCAGCGCCATTGTGCCCTGCGCCCTGGGGATTGCTTTTATCGTCCATGATCCCTAGTGCCCCATTTCGGTGTATTCAGATGTTTTCTGTACTCAGCTGTCTTCTTCAGGCGTCTGCCTTCTTCAGGGGTCGGCCTTGTTGAAGCATCTACTTTCTGGAAGCGTTGGCTCCCATCCCCTGCTGCGCCAGTGAATTCCCTTCGAGCTCGGTTGGAGACCCAGTGGGCGTCAATAAAAACGTCAGTGAGCAGCAGAGGGGAAGAACCTCTACACCTTTATTCTGCTCCTAGGGGGAGATAAGAAACAAATGGGCGCTGCGATAGGTTTTCTTAAAACTATTCGGCGAGCGGCCACGCGGTGTTGACCTGCACGTTCTTGCCTTTTTTCTGAAACCACTCTTGCAGTCCCTTCTGGGACTCGTAGAACCACGTGGCCTGCGAAAGCATCAGTTCATCTGCTGACATCTGTGTCACCTCGGGATACTTGCGCGCCAGCATCCACGCCACACGGGCGGCAGCCACCGCATCTGCCGTCGCCTCGTGGGCGTTGTCCAAATTCACGCCGTAGTGCTGGCACACGCTTTCCAAGGTGCGCTTGCCCTTGCGGTACTGATCCTTTGCCCTATCAACCACATAGGGATCGAATACGGGGCCGTCGACAGTGAAGCTAGGCTCCAAGGCGCGCAGAACGCTGAGGTCATAGGCGGCGTTGTAGACGATCAGCGTGGCGCCGGAGCGCCATGCCTCCCGGATGCCCTCGATGGTTTTGGCCAGCACTTCTCCATGATCCTGGCCGTGCTCGCGGGCGTATTCAGTAGTGATGCCGTGGACGTCGGAGGCCTGCTGGGGAATCTCCACGCCGGGATCGGCGAGCATCTCGATGTCGTTCCGCTCGCGCCCCTTGATGGTCACGAGTGCGCTGGTGACGATGCGGGCGGTCTTCGGGTCTACTCCAGTGGTTTCCAGGTCGAAGCTCAGCATGTGTGCCGGGTCAAAATGCGGTGCAGTCATGCTGACTACTTTATAGGCGCCCCCGGACACCCCTCGTTATCGTTCAAAACAGTACGTTCTTCATGCGGGTCAGGGCTTTGTTTCCTAGTATTTTCTACACAACAAAATTCTTTTATCGGGAACTTTTTCCGCGCTGGGAACATTACGCGCCCGCGTTGCGTCCCACCCTTGTAAAACAAAACCTCGCAGTACTTAGAAAGGCGCTGATCCCCCTTGCACCCCGCTAGCCACGCCCCCAAGGCCAGAGCGAAACAAACAAAACCCTGGCGCCTCACCCTCGCGCTACTCGCCTTCCTCACCATCATCACCCTCCTGCCCATCCTCGCCGTCAACGCCAACGCCGAAGACGACAACAACGGAGACGAACAAGGCAGCGGGAATAACGACGACAGCAAAGTAGCCGTCGTCCTCGACGCCTCCGACTCCATGGCCGAAAAAGACACCGGCGACGGCGGCACTCGCATGGACGCCGCCAAAAAAGCAGCCAACGACACCATCGACACCCTCGCCGATTCAGCCCAAACCGCAGTCATCGCCTACGGCTCCGAAGAATCCAACGCCCCCGACAACCGCGACAAAGGCTGCCAAGACATCACCACCCTCGCCTCCCTCGGCAACAACAAGCCCGAAGACCTCAAGGACAAAATCAACGGTCTAGAACCCAAGGGCTACACCCCCATCGGCAACGCCATCAAAAAGGCCGCCGAGGAACTCGGCAGTTCCGGCAAGCGCAACATCATCCTCGTCTCCGACGGCATCGACACCTGCGCCCCACCACCAGTCTGCGACGTCGCCGAAGACATCGCCGGCGACGGCATCGACCTAGCCATCCACACCGTCGGATTCAAAGTCGACGACAAAGCCCAAAAAGAACTCGAATGCATCTCCGACGTCTCCGGCGGCACCTACACCTCCGCAGACGACACCGAAGCACTCACCGAAGCCCTCACCGACGCCGCCCAACGCGTCGCCGGCAACTACGAATCCGCAGGCACCCCAGTCCAACTAGCAGACAACGCCACCGACGGGTTCTACCTCGGCGAAGGCCTCTACCAAAGCACCCTGCCCATTAACCAAGAAAGCGGAGAAGACGGCGACGACAAGTGGTTCAGCATCAGCGTCCCCGAAGGCAAGAAGGCTAGAATTTCCGCTAACCTCGTACCAACTGGGTTCGAGGGCGGTGATGACGTTTATTACGGCATCCGGGTGGAATACAAGAACGACAGCTGCAGCGACGAGGGCGGTGGCTACTCCTCGAGCACAAACTGGCCGGATCCGCCTGAAGGCCAATCAACGACGATCGAACCCGCCGAAGACTGCGATCCCACCAAATACCGAGTGAAGCTCAACAGTGTTGGTTCACCATCCACCGGTGAGCTTCCAGTCGAAATCATGATCGGGTTTGAGCCCCAAGTCGATGGCTCTGAAGCCGGTCCGGAAAACGATCGCGAAATTCCGGAAGGCGACGACAAGGATAAAGTCAAGGTGCCGAGCACCTCCCCGAAGCCGACTCCCGGCGGCAACTCCTACAACGATGCAACCGAAATCACTCCGGGCACTGTATCCGACACACTCGTCCCCGGTGAGACGAAGTTCTACCGCATGAACGTCGACTGGGGCCAGCGCCCCCTCGCAGAAGTCGAGTTCGACAAGAAAAACACGGATAAATACCGCGGTGGTGAAATCCACATCGCTTCCCCTCGCCGCACAATAACCTCGAACCCTTGGTCCGAATCTCTGGACGAAGACGTTCCCGTCACCGCACGTGCTGTGGGAACGCCGTACGTTTTCTACCGCAACCGCGAACAAAATGCGGCGCATCAGGAAGCTGCGGATGCTGGCCAATGGTACGTCATGGTCACCCTCGATGGAGGCAAAGACAACGGAATGCAAGCTAAAGACATCGAGTTCCGTCTGTCCACCGCTTTGGAAGGCAACAAGGTCGATGGACCGGAGTGGCGTCAGCCTCTAGAGCCCGGACCGGCACCCACCCCCGAGCCGCCAGGAACCAACGACGACGGCAACGGCGACGCGAAGGGCAGCAACTCTAGCGACGACGAGTCCGACGCCCAGGCCAAGGACATCGACAATGCCTCCCAGAGCAACACGATTCTGTACATCGGCCTGGGAATCCTGGCCCTCATTCTGATCGCAGCAGTGGCGGTTTACTTCACCGCCGTCCGCCGTAAGTAGCACCAGCTGTTACGGCTGCGGCTGCAACCACAGCGGCAGCAGCCGCAGAGACAGCCTCCAACGGCACAAAGCGCAGAGCCTCGCCACACTATTGGCGAGGCTCTGTTCGTGTTTCGGGGCTTGTGTCCCCACACCGGGGGGATGCCGTCCCGCATTTGTACGAAAAAGAGAATGCTTTTCATGCGGGTCAGAGCTTTGTTTCCTAATATTCTCTTCACCACAATTTTTCTCAGCGGGGAACTTTTTCCGCGCTGGGAACATTACGCGCCCGCGTTGCGTCCCACCCTTGTAAAACAAAACCTCGCAGTACTTAGAAAGGCGCTGATCCCCCTTGCACCCCGCTAGCCACGCCCCCAAGGCCAGAGCGAAACAAACAAAACCCTGGCGCCTCACCCTCGCGCTACTCGCCTTCCTCACCATCATCACCCTCCTGCCCATCCTCGCCGTCAACGCCAACGCCGAAGACGACAACAACGGAGACGAACAAGGCAGCGGGAATAACGACGACAGCAAAGTAGCCGTCGTCCTCGACGCCTCCGACTCCATGGCCGAAAAAGACACCGGCGACGGCGGCACTCGCATGGACGCCGCCAAAAAAGCAGCCAACGACACCATCGACACCCTCGCCGATTCAGCCCAAACCGCAGTCATCGCCTACGGCTCCGAAGAATCCAACGCCCCCGACAACCGCGACAAAGGCTGCCAAGACATCACCACCCTCGCTTCCCTCGGCAACAACAAGCCCGAAGACCTCGAGGACAAGATCAACGGTCTAGAACCCAAGGGCTACACCCCCATCGGCAACGCCATCAAAAAGGCCGCTGATGAACTCGGCAGTTCCGGCAAGCGCAACATCATCCTCGTCTCCGACGGCATCGACACCTGCGCCCCACCACCAGTCTGCGACGTCGCCGAAGACATCGCCGGCGACGGCATCGACCTAGCCATCCACACCGTCGGATTCAAAGTCGACGACAAAGCCCAAAAAGAACTCGAATGCATCTCCGACGTCTCCGGCGGCACCTACACCTCCGCAGACGACACCGAAGCACTCACCGAAGCCCTCACCGACGCCGCCCAACGCGTCGCCGGCAACTACGAATCCGCAGGCACCCCAGTCCAACTCGCCGACAACGCCACCGACGGGTTCTACCTCGGCGAAGGCCTCTACCAAAGCACCCTGCCTTCCCCTAAGGGATCCAACAAGGACGGCGACGATAGATGGTTCAGCATCAGCGTCCCCGAAGGCAAGAAGGCGCAGGTAACTGCAAACCTGGTTCCCGTTGGCTTCGAGGGCGGCGACCACATCTACTACAACGTCGACGTCGAATATAAGAACGACAGCTGCAGCGACAAGGGCTCCGGCCACTACAACGGCTCCAATTGGCCCGGCCCGCCAGAAGCGGAGACCGTCACTATCGAACCGGATGAGGACTGCGACCCGACGAAGTATCGCGTGAAGCTGAACCACTCCGGCACCGAAATTGACCACGACCTGCCGGTTGAAATCATGGTCGGGTTCGCGCCTCAGGTCGACGGCGCCGATGCCGGTCCGGAAAACGATCGCGAAACCCCGAAGGGCAAGGACAAAGACGAGGTCAAGGTGCCGAGCACCTCCCCGAAGCCGACTCCCGGCGGCACGTCCTACAACAACGCAACCGAGATCACCCCGGGCACGGTATCCGACACCCTGGTCCCCGGCGAAACGAAGTTCTACCGCATGAACGTCGACTGGGGCCAGCGCCCCCTCGCAGAAGTCGAGTTCGACAAGAAGAACACGGACGATTCCCGTAACGGCGACATTTACGTGGCGTCGCCGCGCCGCGAAGTCACGTCAGAGCAGACAATTCGGACCCTCGACAAGGATGTCCCCACCACCGCACGTGCTGTGGGTACGCCGTACGTTTTCTACCGCAACCGCGAAGAAAGCGCGGCCCATCAGGAAGCTGCGGACGCTGGCCAGTGGTACGTCATGGTCACTCTCGAGGGCTACAAGGACAACGGAAAGCAAGCTAAGGACATCGAGTTCCGCCTGTCCACTGCGGTGGAAGGCAACAAGGTCGATGGACCGGAGTGGCGTCAAACTCTAGAGCCCGGACCGGCACCCACCCCCGAGCCGCCAGGAACCAGTGACGACGGCAACGACGGACTGGAGAACAACGGAAACTCCAACGACGACGAGTCCGACGCCCAAGCCAAGGACATCGACAACGCCTCCCAGAGCAACACGATCCTATACATCGGCTTGGGTGTCCTAGTCCTCATCCTGCTCGCCGCCGTAGCCGTCTACTTCACCGCAGTCCGCCGCAAGTAGCGGCTCAGCCTCCGCGAAGTCCGGAACTAGAAAGGGCTGATTCCCCTTGCTCCCCGCCCATTCGGTGCCCAAGGCTCACGCCACTCAACCGCCACGAACTCGGCGAGCCGCTATGGCGCTGCTGGCTTTCCTCACTGTCCTCGCTCTTGTGCCGACCTTGGCAGTCGACGCACAAGCGCAGGATAAGGACAGTGCCGGCCAGCATGGCGGTTCTGGTCAGCGCCGCGGTGACGGTACCGATAGCCAGGTCGCCATTATTGTTGACGCCTCACGCCACATGACCGAGAAAAGCAGCGGAAGCGGTAGCGAAACCCGGATGGACGTGGCGAAGAAGGCCGCGAACGAAACAGCCAAAGCGGTGGCCGACAGGTCAGAGACCATGGTCTTGGGATATGGCTCCGAGGTAGCAAAAGCTCCCGAAAACGAAAACAGTGGCTGCCTCGATATCACTTCCCTTTCGCCTCTGGGGGACAACAAAGCTTCCGACCTCGAAGGTGACATCAACAAGCTGCAGCCCAAGGGCTATGCACCGATCACTAATGCCCTTAAGCAGGCCCAAAGGGAAATGGATTTCAGCAAAAAGCGCAGCATTGTTCTCATTTCCTCTGGCATCGACACGTGCCCGCATCCACCTGCGTGCGAACACGCCGAGACTTCATACAATGATCCAATGGAGACCATTCACACCATCGGTGTGGACGCTGATGACAAGGGGAAAAAGGTACTCGAGTGCATCGCCAAAGCCTCCGGCGGCACCTACTCCGACGCCGATAACATTCAAGACCTCCTGGTGGAACTCATCGACGTGAAAGGGCGCGTGCCGAACTACGGCACGCCCTCGGGCACGCCCGTCCAATTAGCCGACAACCCCGACAACGGGTTCTACCTCGGCGAAGGCCTCTACCAAAGCAGCCTGCCTTCTCCACCCAAGGGAAAAGAAAAAGGCGACGAGAAGTGGTTCAGCATCAGCGTCCCGGACAACACCCAAGGCCGGATCGCGATCACCCCAATCCCATTAGGATTCGAGGGCGGCAACTGGATCAAATACGGCACTGAAGCAGAGGTCAGGAACGACTCTTGTGAATATAGGGAGACCTACGAAGACTATTACATTTGGCCAGCCCCACCTTCAGCAGAGAACATCACAATCACTCCCGATCAGTCATGTGACTCGACGAAATATCGAATCAAGATTTCCGGCATTGGCGATTTACACGACACTGAACTCCCGGTCGAAATCCTCGTCGGCTTTGAACCCATAGCTAGCGAGTCCGAAGCCGGGCCAAAGTACGGCAGCGGGGTCCCTGAAGACGGGGACAAAATCGAAATCCCCGACACTTCTCCGCAGCCAACCCCCGGTGGCACGTCCTACGCCACTGCACCTGAAATCACTAAAAGCACGGTCTCCGACACCCTCGTCCCAGGCGAGATGAAGTTCTACCGCATGAACGTCGACTGGGGTCAGCGCCCCGTCGCGGAAGTCGAGTTCGACAAGAACGAGGAACCGGGAAGCCGTACCCGCAGGGGGAATCTGTACATTGCATCCCCACGCCGGGCGATTACGTCGAGACCTTTGTCGGACGAGCTAGAAGAGAATGCTCCCGTTACCGTTCAAGCTGTCAACACGCCATACGTGTACTACCTCAACCGCGAAGGAGCCGAGCAGGACTGGAGAACAGCGGATGCCGGCCAGTGGTACTTCGTGGTCTCCCTCGAGGGATACAACGACAACGGCAAGCCGAACAAAGAAGTCGAGTTCCGCCTGTCCGCCGCTGTAGAAGGCGAGCGAGCTGACGGGCCGGCGTGGCGCCAACCCCTCGAGCCTGGTCCGGCTCCTTCCCCCGAACCCCCAAGCAGCACCGGCGCGGACGGATCCGCCCCGCAGGCAAAGGACATCGACAACGCCCCCCAGAGCCAAACGATCATGTACGCCGGCCTGGGATTGCTGGCCATCGTCCTGATCGCAGGCGGCGCCGTCTACTTCACCACCGTCCGCCGCAAGTAGATCCCCCGCAAGTAGACTAGCGGGGGTGAGTACTCAATCCCGCTGGCAAGAACTCGCTGACCAGGTGCGCCACCACCGGCAGCTCTACTACTACGGCGAACCGGAGATCTCGGACGCGGACTTCGACGCCCTGCTGCAGGAACTCAAAGACCTAGAGCGGGCCCACCCGGAGGTCGTCACCGGCGCGTCCCCCACCGAGGAGGTCGCCCCCGCTCCGCCCACCAGCAGTCCGTTCCGCAACGTCGACCACCGCGAGCAGATGCTCAGCCTGGATAATGTCTTTGATACCGAGCAACTCGCCGGCTGGCTGGACCGCACCCCCGCGAAGACATACCTGACGGAGTTGAAGATCGACGGGGCGTCAATAAACCTCCTTTACATCGACGGCCAGCTGGAACTCGCGCTGACCCGCGGCGACGGTACGACGGGCGAGGACATCACCCACAACGCGCGGACCCTCGACGACATCCCGGATACCCTCCACGGCACCGACGAGTTCCCCGTCCCGGCTCTGGTGGAAATCCGTGGCGAAGTGTTCATCGACGTCGAGGATTTCGCCGCCATGAACGCCCAGCGCCAAGCCGAGGGGCTGAAGATGTTCGCCAACCCTCGCAACGCCGCCGCGGGCGCGATGCGGCAGAAGAATTCCGCGGACACGGCCAAGCGCCCACTGAAGTTGATTTGCCACGGGATCGGCGCGCGCGAGGGCTTCTCCCCCGCGTCCCAGCACGATGCGTATCGCGCGATTGCCGCGTGGGGGCTGCCGGTCAGTCCGTACACGAAGCAGGTTCACTCCGCCAAGGAGGTCCAGCAGCAGGTCGAGTACTGGGGTGAGCACCGCCACGACGCTGCGCACGAGATGGACGGGCTGGTCGTCAAGGTCGATTCCCTGGAAGAGCAGCTGGAGCTGGGCCACACCAGCCGTGCCCCACGCTGGGCGATCGCCTACAAGTACCCGCCGGAGGAGGCGATGACCACGCTGCACAACATCCGCGTCGGCATTGGCCGCACGGGTCGCGCCACGCCTTATGCCGTCATGGCGCCGAAGTACGTCGCGGGCTCCACGGTCTCGATGGCCACGCTGCACAACCCGACGGAGGCGCACCGCAAGGGCGTGATGCTGGGCGATACGATCACCATCCGCAAGGCCGGCGAGGTCATCCCGGAGGTGCTGGGCCCGGTTGAGGACAAGCGCACGGGTGCGGAGCGGCCTTTCCTGTTCTCGACGTTCTGCCCCGAGTGCGGCACCCGTTTGGCTCCTTCGAAGGTTGGTGACGCCGACTGGCGTTGCCCCAACACGCAATACTGTCCTGGCCAGTTGCATACCCGGTTGACGTACCTGGCTTCCCGCAAGGCTTTTGATATCGACGCCTTGGGGGAAAAGGGCGCTTATGATCTGATCCATTCCGGTGTGCTGGCCGACGAGTCGGAGCTATTCGACTTGAGCGCCGAGGATCTGGAAAAGACCAGTTCCTATGCGACGAAGGCCGGGAAACTGAATAAGTCCGGTGAGACATTGCTGGAGAAGCTGCAGACTGCGAAGGAGGCGGACCTGTGGCGGGTGCTGGTGGCTCTGTCCATCCGGCACGTGGGGCCGACTGCGGCGAAGGCTTTGGCGAAGCATTTCGAGTCCGTGGAGGACATCGCCTCGGCCTCAGTCGAGGAGATGGCCGGCATCGACGGTGTAGCAGAGACGATCGCGGAGTCGATCTCGGATTGGTTCACGGTGGATTGGCACCGCCGGATCGTGGACCGCTGGGCGGCGGCTGGCGTGCGGATGCGCCGGGAGGCCGAGGATGCTTCCGGCGAGGCGTCTGGCGTGGACTCTGCACTGTTGGAGGGCCTGACGATCGTGGTCACCGGCTCGTTGGAGGACTTCGACCGCACGGCTGCGAAGGAGGCTATCGAGGCTCGCGGCGGCAAGGCGGCGGGCAGCGTGTCGAAGAAGACGGACTTCCTGGTGGCAGGCGAAAAGGCTGGTTCCAAGCTGAAGAAGGCCGAGGACCTGGGTGTGCCGGTGCTGGACGAGGCAGGCTTTAAGGAGCTGCTGGAAAACGGCGCAAACCGAACGGCGCAAGACTGAACTGAGTAGAGAGGCAGGAACGAATGACTGAAACTACAGCTCTTTCCCTCCCGGAGATCGGGCTCGGCACATACAAGCTGCAGGGCCAGGCTGGCGCGGACTCCGTGTCCGCGGGCATCCGTGCGGGTTACCGTCTGATCGACACGGCCTACAACTACGAAAACGAGGGCGCGGTGGGCGCGGGTGTCCGCGCTGCGACCGGCGCCAGCGGAATCCGCCGCGACCAGGTGATCGTCACCTCCAAGCTGCCCGGCCGCTACCAGCGGCACGACGACGCTGTCGCCTCCGTCGAGGAATCCCTCTTCCGCTTAGGCGTGGACCGCATCGACCTGCACCTCATCCACTGGCCGAATCCCAATCAGGGCCACTACGTCGAAGCCTTCGAAACGCTGCTGGAGCTGCGCGAACGCGGGCTGATCCGCCACGTGGGCGTGTGCAACTTCCTGCCCGAGCACTTGGAGGCCGTCCACGCCGCCACCGGCGAGTACCCGGTGGTCAACCAGATCGAGCTGCACCCGCACTTCCCGCAGGCCGAGGCCGTCGCGGCACACCGCGAGCTCGGCATCGTGACGCAGGCCTGGTCGCCGCTGTTGCGCGGCGCGGTTCTGGAGGAGCCGGTCATTGCCGAGATTGCTGACGCCCACTCCGCATCCCCCGGGCAGGTCGTCCTAGCGTGGCACCGCGGCCGCGGGGTGCTGGCGATCCCGAAGGCTGCCTCTGAGGAGCGGCAGCGCGAAAACTTGGACTCGCTGAACGTGACGCTGACTGACGCGGAGATCGAGGCGATCACCGCGCTGGGGCGCCCGGACGGGCGCCGGAAGAACCAGGACCCGGCGGTCTACGAGGAGTTTTAGCGCGAAATCAGTTGCGCCAGAGCAGGGCCGCCGCGTGGCGCGCCCGAGCTGCCGCCACGGAGGCCTGCGCGGCGCTGCGCTTGCCCTCGGGCACCACAATGTCCACCAGCCCCGGCAGTTCGTCGGCGGGCAGGGTCCACTGCTCCCACTGGCGCAGAACGGCGCGGGCGATGTCGCCCGCGGCGGCCTCCACGTCGGCCCCACTGACGTCCTCGGCAGGGGCGCCGACACTCTCCCCACCGGCTGGCCCCGGATGCACAGCAGTATCCCCTGGGGCGCCGGGAGTCTCCCCGCCCACCGACGGCGCCGCCTGGGGCACCGCCCAGCCAATCCCCTGGCCGCGTCCGATCATCCCGCCAACCAGGTCCTTGCCGCTGGTTGTCTGCAACTGATCCGCGAGCACCACGATGCGGTGGAAGCCCGGCGCGTGCGAGAGGGCGTCATCGATGAAAGACCCCGGATCCAGCACCACCGGGCGCGCGACCTGCTGCTGGAAGCGCTGCCACACCCCGTAGATGAACTCGCGGTCGACGGCGGGGATGGTGTCGAAGCGGGTGGCGCCGGGCAGGCCGCCCATGACCTCGCGGACGCGCGGCTCGTGAAGTGCGATGACGACCTCGCAGCCGAGCGCCGCTGACAGCGCACCGGCGATCTGCTCCACGCCGAAACCCAGGTGCAGGGCGCAGTCCTTAAACGCCGGGCGGTCGCGCAGCACGGGGTGGCCGCGGAACTCCACCTCCGCACCAAAGGTCCACGGGCCGGTGACGTGCAGCATCAGCCGCTCGACCTTGCCCGTCAGCAGCTCCTCGGCGGCATCCGTGGCCTCGCGTACCCAGCCGTCCATGCGCCGGGATTCCAGGCTCGGGTGGGCAGTCAGCTCCCACCCGCGGGGATTAGCGCGGATCGGCAGCTGCGCGAAGCTGGCCGTCAGCGCAGTGAGATCTCCCGCCCGCCCGCAGCGGGGAAACGACATAACCGGCGGCACGCCTGTGTCCTCGTCCACGTCGCACGTGCGGGTCAGCGCGGACTGCATCGCGGCGCGCACCTCCGCATGGTCCGTGACGGTGCTCTCCCACCAGCCCAGGCGCCCGATCGGCTCCGACTGCTCGGTGTTGTCTGCCATCGCCGCGCTACGCCTCTGCCGGCGTTGCGCGCTCACCCGCGCTGCCAGCGGCTTCGGCGTCCGCAGTGCTATCCCGCGGCGCAGGCTCATCCGCGTCGTTCCGCGGCGCAGACTCACCCGCGTCGTTCCACGGCGCGGTGGCGCGGATGGTGCCGCTGCCCAGCAGGATGTCGCCGTCGGCGTCCGGCTGGTAGACCACAGCGGCCTGACCGCGCGCCACGCCCTGCAACGGCTCGTGCAGGTCTAGCTCCAGGCGCCACGGGCTCTCGCCCTCCTTCTTGACGCGCCCCGCCGGCGTGGTCCCCTCCGGGTCGTCCACCAGCCGTGCGGTGGCGGGCACTACCCCACCGTGGGCGCGCACCTGCACCTCACACTCAAACTCGCGGCCATGCACGGAAGGGTCCAGGCGCTTCAGCCGATCGGCCGTAATCCCACCGACCCGTAGATCGTCGCGCTGACCGATGGTCACGGTGCCCGTGGCGGCGTCAATATCCGTCACATAGCGCGGCTTGCCGTCCAGGCCCTCGCGCGGCAGCCCCAATCCCTTGCGCTGGCCGATGGTGAAGCCGTACACGCCGTCGTGTTCGGCAACAGTCGAGCCGTCCTGGTCCTTCATGAGCCCCGGCCGCAGACCGATCTTCTTCCCAAGAAATGCCTGCGTCTGCCCGTCGGGGATGAAGCAGATGTCGTGGGAATCCGGCTTGGAAGCCACGCCGAAGCCGCGGTCCTTCGCCTCCTCGCGGATCTCCGGCTTGATCGTGTCGCCGACCGGGAACATGCAGTGCGCCAACTGCTCGTCGGTCAGCACGCCCAGCACGTAGGACTGGTCCTTATTCGCGTCCACGCCGCGGCGCATCACGCCGTCGTGCAGGCGGGCGTAGTGGCCGGTCACCACGGCATCGAATCCCAACGCGATGGAACGGTCCAGCAGCGCCTCGAACTTGATCTTCTCGTTGCAGCGCAGGCACGGATTCGGGGTCTCGCCGATGGCGTAGGAATCCACGAAATCGTCGATCACGTCGGCCTTGAAGCGGTCGGAGAAGTCCCACACGTAGAAAGGGATCCCCAGCTTGTCGGCCACGCGCCGCGCGTCCGCAGAGTCTTCCAGGGAGCAGCACCCTCGCGACCCCGCCCGCACGGCCTCGGGAGACTGGGATAGCGCCAGGTGTACGCCGATCACTTCGTGCCCGGCCTCGAGCGCTCGGGAGGCCGCCACGGCGGAATCCACACCGCCACTCATTGCTGCTACTACTCGCATGTTTGGCACCCTACTCGGGTATCGGCCTCTTAGGCCATTCTGCTGCCCCGCCCAACTAGGCCGCCCAGCTAGGCCATTCCGGCGGCGCGGGCCTGCTCGACCACGCGCGGCAGGATGTCCGCCAGGTACTCGACCTGTTTTTCGGTGATGTCCGCACCCAGGGTTAGCCGCAGCGCTCCCCTTGCCACGTCCACTGGCACGCCCATGGCGGTCAGCACGTGGCTGGCGCGGTTCACCCCGGCGCTGCAGGCGGAGCCCGTCGATGCGTCCACCCCGGCGGCGTCCAAAAGCATGATCAGTGAGTCGCCCTCCGCGCCGGGGAAGCTCATGTGCAGGTGCCCGGGCAGTGCGCCGACCTCGGGGGTCCAGATCCGCACGCCGTCGATGCTCTGCGCCGCCGCCCGTAGCCTCTCGCGCGCCACGCGCATTCTGGCGGTTGCTTGTTCTAGTTCTTTAATTGATGACGCCAGCGCCGCCGCACATCCCACCGCACCCTGCACGTTCACTGTGCCGGAGCGGAGCTTTCGCTCCTGGCCGCCTCCGCGCACGGGGCTTAAGATGTCCGCGTCCCGGCGGGCGAGCAGCAGGCCCGTGTTCTTCGGGCCGCCGAACTTGTGGGCGCTGGCGGCCAGCGTGGTGGCGCCGAGGGCGTGGAAGTCGACGGGGATGTGGCCGACAGCTTGCACCGCGTCGGTGTGGAAGGGTACGCCGTTGTCGCGGGCGAAGCTGGCGAGACTCTCCAACGGCTGGATTGCGCCGGTTTCGTTGTTGGCCCACATGCAGGTCAGCAGCGCCAGGTCGCTGGGCGCGCCCGCGCTATCTTCTAGACCGGCAATCCAGTCTTCGGCGCGGATGCGGCCGGCGGCGTCCACAGGAAGGACCACACGGTCAAAGCCCAGATCGAGCGGCCCGGCCGTGAGCCAGTCGACGGACTCGACCACGGCGGGGTGTTCGATGTCGGAGCTGGCGATCACGTGTGCGCCACGGTGAGCCTTCGAACCAAACGCTAGCCCCTGGATGGCGATGTTGTCGGCCTCCGTGCCGGAGCCGGTGAAGATCACCTCTGCTGCATCCGCACCGAGGAGTTCGGCGATCTGTTCGCGGGCGTCCTCGAGGCTGCGGCGGGCATCGCGACCTGTCTTGTACTGGCCAGCAGGGTTTAGCAGCCCTGCAGCACGCTCCATCGCCTCCTGCGCTTCGGGCCGCAGGGCCTGGGACGCCGCGTTGTCCACGTACAGGCGCCCCCGCGCGCTCGCTGCACTACCTCCCGCGGCACCAGCTCCCGCGCCGCTAGTTCCCGCACCGTCGGTTTCTGCGCTGTTGGTCTTGTTCACGCCCCTACCCTACTTCTTGGGCACCGCACACCGCTCACGGGACCGTTGCCTCTTGATACTATTGAGGTAGCCAGAGTCGATAGCTACAAGAGCGATAACAATGGGTCTTGTCCTTGCAGTTCCTGGGATGCTCATCGCGATCATCTATTTGCTTCGGAAGAACAATAAGGGCAAGGACACGGACAGGGACACAGACAAGGACACAGCCGGATCGAAAGATCCCGGATCTAACACTTCTAACAAGCCCACTGAGATCTAACAGATCTAACAGAATCTAGCAAAGCTCCACTATGCTGTGAAGCATGACCGACTCCTCACGCCAGGCCGCCGAAAACGGCCAGCGCAACCCCTTCCGCCCCAGCTTCGGCACGTCGCCGTACTACCTGGCCGGCAGGGCCGAGCTGCTGCAGGATTTCGAGCTCAGTCTCGCCGAGGGTCCCGGCTCCCCGCACCGCACGATCTTAGCCAGCGGTCTACGTGGCGTGGGCAAAACGGTGCTGCTTAACGAGATCGAGGACAAAGCCCGCGCCCAGGGTTGGATCGTCCTGCGCGCCTACCCCAATAGCGACATGATCGCGGAGCTGGTTGAAACGACCATTCCCACCGCCATCACCAGCATCGAGCAGCCACCAGAGCGCAAGCTTTCCGGGGCCTCCATCACCGGCGTGGGCAGCTTCCGCACGGAAGCGCACTCGCGGGCCGAAGAACTCCGTAGCGTACCGACGCTCATCACCCGCCTGCGCGAACTCTCCGACGCAATCACCGGCACTGGCATCCTCATCACCCTCGACGAGCTGCAATCCGCCGACCTCGACCAGCTCCACCGCCTGGCCACAGCGGTCCAGGACCTCATGCGCGACGAGCGCGACATCGCCTTCGTCTGCGCAGGTCTGCCCCACGGCGTGGACACGCTACTGCAGCACGAGGGCACCACGTTCCTCCGCCGCGCCTTCCGCGTAGACCTCCACGCTGTGCCGACTGAGGAAGTCTCGAAGACCCTCGCCATCACCGCCGCGGATTCTGGCCGCCCTTTTACTGATGACGCCCTAGTCCGCGCCACCGACATTTGCCGCGGATACCCATACCTCATCCAAGTGGTTGGCGCACTGTCCTGGGCGGCCGCCGGGATCGACAGTTCGAACACCATCGAAGCCACACACGTGGAGACGGCCTCCCAGCGGGCTATCGACCGCATGACTAGCCACGTCCACCGGCCCGCACTCAGCCGCCTGCCGGAGGGCGAAATGAACTTCCTCCGCGCGATGGCTGCGATTAGTGCCAACGAAGGGGCGTCCGAACCAGAATCGGTGAGCGCAGCAGCACCGGCAACGAGAGCTGTCAAGACTGGCGACATCGCCACTCACCTGGGCGTGGAGCCGAGGGGCCTGTCCACGTGGCGGAGCCGCCTGATTACCCGCGATCTGATCGAGTCAGCGGGATTCGGTCGCGTGCGATTCACGCTGCCGTACATGGAGGACTACATCCGACAGCAGGACGCATAGCGCCGAACAGGGCACAAGAAAAACCGGCGCCCTCCCGCCTGCGAAAAGCTAAGCGAAAGGGCGCCGGCTGTTAAAGCCTAGGGCGAAGAACTACTTGCGGTTCTTCAGCTCCTCGGTAGCCTGCGGAGCAACCTTGAACAGGTCGCCGACAACACCGAAGTCTGCGATCTCGAAGATGGAAGCCTCTTCGTCCTTGTTCACAGCAACGATGGTCTTGGAGGTCTGCATACCAGCCTTGTGCTGGATAGCGCCGGAGATACCCAGTGCGATGTACAGGTTCGGGGAGACCGTAACACCGGTCTGACCAACCTGGAACTTGCCCGGGTAGTAGTCGGCGTCCACAGCCGCACGGGAAGCACCAACAGCGGCACCCATGACGTCGGCCAGCGGCTCGACAACGTCGGTGAAGCCCTCGGAGCCACCCACGCCACGGCCACCAGAGACCACGATGTTGGCCTCGGTCAGGTCCGGACGGTCGCCAGCCTCAGCCGGAGCGAAGGAGGTGATGGTGACGGCGGTCGGGCCAGCACCCGGCAGCTCAACCTGCTGGACGTTGCCAGCGGCAGCCTGCGGCTCCGGATCCAGGGAGCCCGGAGCCAGGGTGAAGACCGGGGATGCGCCAGCGGCGGAAGCGGTAACGGTGTAAGCGCCACCGAAGATGCTGATCTCAGCGGACTTCTCGGCGGTGATGCTGCTGGTGTTGTACAGAACACCGGAAGCAACGCGAGCGCCTACGCGGCCTGCAACCTCGTTGCCGGTTGCGGTAGCGGAGACGATAACCGGAACCTGCAGCTGAGCTGCCAGGCCGGACAGTGCGTCGACCTCCGGGGTAACCAGCAGGAACTCTGCCTGGTCGGACTCTGCGGCGTAGATGGTCTCTGCGCCAGCCTCGGCCAGTGCGCCCTGCAGCTTCTCGGTGGTGCCGGGAGCGCCAACAACGACGGCGCCGACGGTGCCAAACACACGTGCAGCGGTGATCAGCTCGACGGTGGAGTTCTTCAGCTGACCCTCACCGTGCTCAACCAGTACTAGTACGTTGGTCATGTCCTTAAATCCCTACTTCCCTTAAACCAGCTTTTCCTTGACCAGGAACTCGACCAGCTGCTTGCCGCCCTCGCCCTCGTCGTTGACGATCTCACCAGCCGACTTCGGCGGCTTCGGGGTGGAAGCGGAAACGGAGGTGGTGGCGTTTGCCAGGCCAACGTTCGCAGCGTCCACGCCAATCTCTTCCAGAGACAGCTCTTCGATGGTCTTCTTCTTGGCAGCCATGATGCCCTTGAAGGCAGCGAAGCGCGGGGTGTTGGACTTCTCAGTCACAGACACGATGGCCGGGGTCGGAGCCTCCAGGCCGAACACGCCCTCTTCGGTAACGCGCTTACCGGTGACCTTGCCGCCCTCAACGCTCAGCTCTTCCATGTGAGTCAGAGCCGGGATCTGGCGGTACTCAGCCAGCAGGCCCGGGATGGAGCCAGCGCCACCGTCGGTGGAGGCGTTACCGGCGATAATCAGCTCGATGTCCTCGATCTGGTTCAGAGCGTTGGACAGGGTCCATGCCGTGCCCAGTGCGTCGGAGCCAGCCAGGTTCTCGTCGACAACCAGCTTGGCCTCGTCGCAGCCCAGGGACAGTGCCTTACGCAGCGCCTCGGTTGCGCGCTCCGGGCCGACGGACAGAACGATGACGTTGCGGGAGCTGTCTGCTTCCTTCAGCTGCAGTGCAGCCTCAACAGCGTTTTCGTTAATTTCGTCCAGGACAGCGTCTGCGCTGTCGCGGTCGAGGGTGAAGTCATCGTCGGTGAGCTTGCGCTCGGAGTAGGTGTCCGGCACCTGCTTAACCAGAACAACGATGTTCGACATTCGTTGACCTTCCTGCTTGGGTATTGTGATTTGGCACCATAGTACCTACCACCAGGTGACCACCGCCACAAATTTCTTATATTGTTTTAGAACTACCCCCGCGAGCTGCGACGAGCCCGGCAAATAAATGCCACAGCCTTGGCAGCGCCGCCCTCGCCGATGCGCGTAACCACCACGGAGTAAGCAGTATCAGCCGCTCCGGCACCGCTTGCGCCACCGTTTCCGCCTGCGTTGCCCTTCTTCAGCTTCCACTTCTTCCGCAGCTCATCGGGGTCCACATCCACACCGCGCACGAGGATCTCCACGCTCTTCGCACCCAACCCCACCAACGCAGAACGCGCCTTTTTCAGCGGCACTTCTTCCACAACCTCAAAGCCTCGCACGCCCGCGGGCAGCTCGTCGCCGGTTAGGTACGCGATGTGGGGGTCCAGCTGCCACAGCCCATGCCGCGCCGCGTATTGGCGCACCAGCCCGGCGCGCACGATGGCACCATCGGGGTCCACGATGTAGCGCCCTACCCCGCCCACGCGGTCGGTCTCGGGCTCGTCGCTTGTCACTGTTTCTTTAACTGATGACGCCCCCATCACCACCGCCCGGCGCCCCCGCCCGAGGATCGCGGGTGAATACAGGCACGTCTCCTTTACTCCTCCGTCGACGGAAACGACCTCCACGTGGCCGTCGAACTCGGAGTAGTCGATACCCGGCGCGCATTTGACCACCAGTTTGTCGTAGCAGTCCATAAGTTCCGGCAGTGGCGGCTGCAGGTCGTCCAGCTTGGTGATGCGCCCCGAGGAGTTCCGGCGTGCGGGGTCCGCCACCACCACGCCGGATTTCAGTGCGCCGGATTTCAGGTCACCGGCGAACGCGGGTCGCAGCGCATCCATCCGCACGACCGGAACTTCCGGCACATTGAAGCGAGCCATCCGCAGGCGCTGGTGGTCCAGGTCCCCGCCCAGTGCCCGCAGCCCTGCATTGGCCAGCGCGTGCAGCTCGGTGCCGATGCTGCAGGTGACATCCACGGCAGCCTCCACCCCGGCGCCCTTCAACACCTCCGCGCGCCATGCGGCGACTACCGGCGGGGTGGCCTGCTGAACCGATTCGCTATCCATCAGCCAATTCTCCAGCAGCTTGCCTGCCCGGCGGGCCTGTACCAGTTCCACCAGGGCACGAGCGTGCTCGCCGTGTGCCTTTCGCAGGTGAGAAAGGTCCTGCACGAGAGATTTCTTGGTCAGCTGGTACGTGGTGGCGTCATTAATAAGGGGCGAGCCAGCGGCGCAATCGGCGAGCAGAAAATCCAGCTCGGCGGCAGAAAAGGCCATCTTTGCGCGCTACTGCTCGTAGGAGTGGGGACGAATGGCGAAAGGGTTCTCCGGCATCTCGGCGGGGTCTACGACGAACTTCATGCCCGGCGCGAACTGGCGAGCGGGCGCGCCGTACATCTGCTGTTCCATCAGGTAGTACTCGGCCATGTACGGCTCGTCGACGGGCTCCTCGAGCACCGGGTCGACGGAGAGACTGGAGGAAAAATCCAACACTTCCTCGACGGTGCGGAAGGTATCCAGCAACTTCAGCTGCGCCCACGTCGGCGGCATCAGGGAGATCTTGCGGGAGCGCCAGCCATCCAACAGCGTGGAGGGGCGGAACCAGCCCGTCGAGGTGGCCTCCGGAGTATCGGCCCTGGTCTCCTGCCCCTCCGGCATGGCGGCCACGAAGAAGGCCGTGTCGTAGCGGATCGGCTGCTCCACCGGAGTGACCCAGTTAGCCCAGGGGCGCAGCAGGTCGGAGCGCAAGACGAGATTGTTGTTGCTCATGAAGTCGGAGAAGCTCAGCTGGTGGTTTTCCAGCAGCTTGCGTTCTTCCTGGTAGGGAGTGGTGTCCACCACTGGGGAGCCATCGCGGTGGGTGGCCAGCAGCGTGCCGCACTCCTCGAAGGTCTCGCGCACCGCGGCGCAGACCAGGGCGCGGGCCATGGATTCTGGTTTCTGCAGGCGCTTGGCCCACCATTTGACCTCTGCGCCCTGCCAATTGATGGCCGGCGACATGTGGCCATCGCCGTCGACGTCTCCCGGCATATCTCGGGAATCCACCCCGCCGCCTGGGAAAACCGTCATCTCCGCGCAGAATTTCATGGTCGAGGCACGCTCCTGGACGTACACCTCGATCCCCGACAACGTGTCGCGCAACAGAATCACCGTTGACGCGTGACGTGGCTGCACTGGGCCCAAACGGTTTTCCTTCATGGATCAGAGTCTACCGATCTTCCTAGCGGCGGTCGCTGTCTTCACCGGGCTCCACTGGCTCCACCGGCCCCACCGGAACGGTGGCTACCCCGGCGCTGGCGGCTGCGGCGGGCGAACCAGCGGCCGTCTTCGTGCTTAACCTCGATCGGCTGGTGGAAGGTGCGGGTGAGGTTCTCGCTGGTCATTACGTCTTCCAGGATGCCCTGGGCAACAACCTCGCCCTCGTCCAGCAGCAGGGCGTGGGTGAACCCCGGCGGGATCTCCTCTACGTGGTGGGTAATCATCACGATCGCCGGCGAGTCCGCATCCGCCGCCAGGTCCGACAGCAGCGCCACCAGGTCCTCGCGGCTGCCGAGGTCCAGGCCGGCGCCCGGCTCGTCCAGCAGTAGCAGCTCGGGGTCGTTCATCAGGGCGCGGGCGATCAGCACGCGCTTGCGCTCACCTTCGCTTAGGGTCCTCCAGGTCTGCTCGGCCAGGTGGTAGGCGCCGACGCTTTCCAGGATCTCAATGGCGCGCTCGTAGTCCAGCTCGTCGTAATCCTCGCGCCAGCGGCCCAGCACGTCATAGCCGGCGGAAATCACGATGTCCGCGACCTTCTCATCCCCCGGCACGCGCTGCGCCAGCGCCGAGGAGCTCATGCCGATGGCGGTGCGCAGCTCGCGCAGGTCCACCTTGCCCACTTGCTCGCCGATGAGCTTCACGGTGCCAGTGGTCGGGAACATCTGCGCGGATGCCAGGCGCATCAGGGTGGTCTTGCCCGCCCCGTTGGGGCCGACGATGATCCAGCGTTCGTCCAGCTCCACCTGCCAATCCATCGGCGCCAGGATGGCTCGTCCGTCGCGCACGACGGAGACGTTGCGCATGTTTACGATCAGGTCGTCCTCGTCAACCTGCGCGGTGGCCGGGGTGGAAATCAAGTTCGTCACGTTCTCGCTCACTCCCCCATGGTGCCTCAAGATCCGCGCGAAGTGTGCCAACAACATAGGCTTGCTGTGTAAGCACCAACGCGAACTGCCAACGGATCCCCACTGCCATTTAAAGGAGCTTCCCCATGACCGGCCGCCTCGGCATCGACTGCATCTCCCCCGTCATCTCCCACGGAGCCACCCCCGCCAAGGCCATCGTCGGCCAGGTGTTTCCGGTCAGCGCGAGCGTCTGGCGCGAGGGGCACGACGCCATCTCCGCCACCCTCGTCGTCCGTCGCCCCGCCGGTGCCGAGGGTGGCCGCGCGAAGATCACGATGTCGCCTGACCCCGATGACGTCGACCGTCGCCATGCCGTGTTCGTTCCGGATGTGCCGGGTATGTGGACCTTTCGTGTTGACGCCTGGTCGGATCCAGCAGCCACATGGTTCAACGCAATCACCAAGAAGGTAGCCGCAGGACAGGATGCCCAGGCGCTGGCCAATGATTTTGAGCTCGGCGCGCGCCTGTTCGAGCGGGCGGCGGAGAAGGCCTCCCGTAAGCACCGGGAGCTGGTGGCTTCCGTGCCAGGCCAGCTGCGCGATGAATCCTTGAGCATCGACGAGCGCCTGGCCACCGCCCTGTCTCCGGAAATCAAGGAGGCCCTGGACAAGCGCCCGCTGCGCGACCTGCTGACCCGCGGCCCGGAGTTCCACGTGCTGGTGGAGGAAAAGACCGCCGGCGTGGGCGCCTGGTACGAGATGTTCCCCCGCTCCACTGGCGGTTGGGATGCCAACGGCAACCCGGTGCACGGCACCTTCGCCACCGCTGCCGCGGACCTGCCGCGCATCGCGGACATGGGCTTCGACGTGCTGTACCTGCCGCCGATTCACCCGATCGGCGAGATCAACCGCAAGGGTAAGAACAACACTCTGACCCCCACCCCGGAGGACGTCGGCTCCCCGTGGGCCATCGGCTCCAAGGACGGCGGCCACGAGGCCGTACACCCACGCCTCGGTACCGTCGAGGACTTCGAGAACTTCGTCGCCGCCGCCAACAAGCAGGGTCTGAAGGTCGCCCTGGACCTTGCGCTGCAGTGCGCCCCCGACCACCCGTGGGCCAAGGAGCACCCGGAGTGGTTCACCGTGCTGCCGGACGGCACCATCGCCTACGCCGAGAACCCTCCGAAGAAGTACCAGGACATCTACCCGCTGAACTTCGACAACGACCCGGAGGGTCTGTACCGCGAGGTGCTGAAGGTTGTGCGCCTGTGGATCGGCCGCGGCGTGCGCATCTTCCGCGTGGATAACCCACACACCAAGCCCACGAACTTCTGGCAGTGGCTGATCGCCGAGGTCCACGCCACCGACCCGGACGTGGTCTTCCTCTCCGAGGCCTTCACCCGACCGCCACGCCTCTACGGCCTGGCCAAGGCGGGTTTCACGCAGTCCTACAGCTACTTCACTTGGAAGACCACCAAGGAGGAGCTGGAGGAGTTCGCCGGGGACATCGCCAACTACGCCGATGTCTTCCGCCCGAACCTGTTCGTCAATACCCCGGACATCCTGCACGAATCCCTGCAGACCGGCGGCAAGGCCATGTTCGCTATCCGCGCCGCTCTGGCCTCCACCCTCTCCCCGCTGTGGGGCGTGTACTCCGGCTTTGAGATCTACGAATCCACGCCGGTTCACGCGGGCTCGGAGGAATACCTGGACTCCGAGAAGTACGAGCTGCGTCCGCGCGACTACTCAGTGGACAACTGCGCTGAATGGATCAGGGATCTGAACCTGTGGCGTCAAGAAAACCCGGCGCTGCAGCAGCAGCGCACCCTGCGCTTGCACGAGACCACGAGCGACGACCTCCTCGCGTACTCGAAGGTCGACGGTGTTACCGGCAACGCGGTGCTCGTGGTGGTAAACCTGAACCCCAACGCGATTGTCGAGGGCTCTGTGTACCTGGATACCGAAGCGCTAGGCCTGGGCGCGCCGGAGGAGGCGCACTTCGAGGTCACCGACCTGCCGACGAACCAGACCTACACCTGGGGCGCCAGCAACTACGTGCGCCTGGACCCGGACTTCCAGGTTGCGCACATCTTCCGGCTGCCCACCCTTGGTGAGGGTGAGCGCGAGCGCGTTTGCATGCGAGCCCAGGAAGAATACGATCCCCGCAGGTAGAATCGGCGGGTATGAACCACGATTACCACCGGCTCGCAGAACGTAGGCACCACGCCCCGCACGACGTGCTTGGGGCACACGAAAACGGAGACGGAACCACCACCATTCGCACGGTTCAGTGCGGGGCGGAGTCCGTCGCCGTGCGCATCAACGGCGGCGAGCCGGTGCCGATGGCGGCGGCCGAAGAATACCCGGCGCTGTTCACCGCAACCGTGGATTACTTCGTAGACACCTACGTCTTCGAAGTCACCTGGGCCGGCGGCACCACCGCCACCCTGGAAGACCCCTACCGGCGTCTGCCTACCGTCGGCGACCTGGATCGCTACCTCATCGGAGAGGGGCGGCACGAGGAGCTGTGGAAGGTGCTCGGCTCGCACGTGCTGGACGGCGGCGTGTCCTTTTCCGTGTGGGCGCCGCATGCCGCGGGTGTTTCCGTGATCGGCGACTTCAACGGCTGGAACGCTAACCAACACCCCATGCGCGCGCTGGGTAGCAGCGGCATCTGGGAACTGTGGATCCCCAGCGTGGGTGCCGGGGCGCACTACAAGTTCTCCATCACCACCGGCGACGGCGTACGCCTGGACAAGGCCGACCCGATGGCGCGCCTGGCAGAGCCCGCCCCCGCGACCGCTTCCATCGTCGTGGCGGACAGCGACTATGCCTGGGGCGACGACGAGTGGCTGGCTCACCGCGCCGCCGTGGGCGTGGACGAGACCATGAGCATCTACGAGATGCACCTAGGCAGCTGGCGCAAGGGGCGCAACTACCGGGAGCTGGCCGCGGAGCTGGTGGAGTACGTGCAGAAGCTGGGCTACACCCACGTAGAGCTCATGGGCGTCTCCGAGCACCCCTTCGAGCCCTCCTGGGGCTACCAGGTGACCAGCTACTACGCGCCGAACAACCGCTACGGCGGCCCGGACGACCTGCGCTACCTGATCGATTCGCTGCACCGCGCCGGCATCGGCGTGATTATGGACTGGGTTCCCGGCCACTTCCCCAAGGACGGCTGGGCTCTGGGCCGCTTCGACGGCGAGGCCTGCTACGAGCACCCGGATCCGCGCCGCGGCGAGCAGCCGGACTGGGGCACCTATGTGTTCGACTTCGGGCGCAACGAGGTACGCAACTTCCTGGTGGCGAACGCTTTGTACTGGTGCAAGGAGTTCCACATCGACGGCCTGCGCGTCGATGCCGTGGCCTCGATGCTGTACCTGGATTACTCCCGCGATGACTGGCTGCCCAACGAGTTCGGCGGGCGCGAGAACCTGGATGCGGTGGAGTTCCTGAAGGAAATGAACGCCACCGTGCACCGCGAGTGCCCGGGCTCGCTGACCATCGCCGAGGAGTCGACCTCCTGGCCGGGTGTGACCGCCCCCACCAGCGAGGGCGGCCTGGGGTTCAGCCTGAAGTGGAACATGGGCTGGATGCACGACAGCCTGGAGTACATCCAGCGCGATCCCGCCTACCGCAGCTACCACCACAACGAAATCACGTTCTCGATGGTCTACGCCTACTCCGAGAAGTACGTGCTGCCGATCAGCCACGACGAGGTCGTGCACGGCAAGGGAACCCTGTGGTCGCGTATGCCCGCCGGTTCCGCCTGGGACAAGGCGGCGATGGTGCGCAGCTACCTGGCGTTCATGTGGGCGCACCCGGGCAAGAAGCTGCTCTTCCAGGGCCAGGAATGGGGCCAGACCGAGGAGTGGAACGAGTCCCGCGGCCTGGACTGGCACGACCTCGAGGGCTGGGAGGGCGAGTTCCACCGCGGCATCAGCGCCCTGACCAGCCAGCTGAACAAGCTCTACCACTCCGAGCTCGCTCTGGGGCAGGATCACGCGCCGGAGGGCTTCCAGTGGATCGCCAGCGACGACTCGACGAATAACGTTCTTTCCTTTATTCGACGCCACCGTGGGCGCGAGCTGGCGTGTGTTATTAACTTCTCGGGCACCACCCAAGAGAACTACCGCATCGGCCTGCCGCAGGCCGGCACGTGGCGCGAGGTGCTGAACACCGACGACGTGCAGTACGAGGGCGCCGGCCGCGTGAACGGCGACCTGCACACGGAGCCCGCCGGCTCCCACGGTATGGAGGCCTCCGCCGTACTGCAGATCCCGGCGCACACCGCGCGCTGGTTCGTACTGGAGAGCTAAGCCCGGCTAGAACAGCGCCGAGGCCATGCGGGTGCGGCCCGCGATGACCTCCGGGTCCGCCGGGTCGAACAGGCTGAACAGCTCCAGCAGGCGAGCCTTCGCCTGCTTCTTGTGATCCGCGTTGCCCTCGGCGGACGGACGCAGCTCCTCGATCAGCAGGTCGAAGGCCTTAGGCTTGTCGTCCGCCAGCAGCAGGCGGTCGGATTCCGCGAACTCGTCCCCACCCGTGGACAGGCGCTGCACCAGCAGCGCGTTAGCACGCGCCGCGCGGGCCTCCCCTACGAGCTCTTCATCGGCCTGCGCGGGGTTGGCAAGGATGGCGTCATACTCCGCAATTGCGCCCGCGTAATCCTCCGCCTCGAGCTTCTCGGCAGCGGCAGCCAGGCGTGGGTCGCCCGCATCCTGGTTCGCATCAGCACTATCCGAGTCGGCACCCGCGCCACCGCCAGCCGCATTAGCCGGATCCTCCTCCGGGGCCAGGCCTCGCAGTTTGCCGTCTACCGCCTGCACGACAGCATCTACCCAGCCGTGCAGCTGTGCGGCGGGCTGGCCGCCTTCGAAGTTGGTTAGCGGGCGCCCGGCTGCCAGCGCGATGACGGTGGGGATTGCCTGTACGCCGAAGGCCTGGGCGACCTCCGGGGTGGCATCCACATCCACGTAACGGAAGAGCCACTTGGTCGGCGCCTGCTGGGACTCAGCCAGCTTGGTGAAGTCCTGGCGCATCTGCTCCGAGGCTTCCGAGCGGGCGGAACCCAACAGCGTAACCACCGGCACCTGAGTGGAACGAACGACGAGGTCCAGCTCGAAGTTCTCCGGGGTAATGGTACTTACGAAAGCTACGGAAGCTCCGGTGCCTCCTGCGCCGGTTCCACCGGCCGCACCCGGCTGACCTGCCTCGCCAGCACCTCCTGCGACTCCAGCGGCTGCGCCAGCCTGGGCAGCGCGAGCCTGCGCCTGTGCCCGCTGCTCCGCCTGCTGCTTCACCGCGCCCAGGTCCACCGCCCCGGCCACGAAACGGGACGGAGGAGTATTAGAAGGATTCGTCACCTTGAAAGTGTCCTTTCTCACTTGCCCTCCCACGCGCTGGCCGCGCGGGAGAAAATAATCGCCTTGAGGGCTAAAACCGACTAAGAGAGCTGAGTCTTCTAGAAAAGCCGCAGCTCCGAGGAGTCGGTTCCTCGCATTGCTTCATAGTCCAGGGTAACGCAACGGAAACCGCGGTCCTCCGCCAGTGTGCGAGCCTGTGGCTTGATCTCCTGGGCGGCAAACACGCCCGTTACCGGAGCCAGCAGCTCGTCCCGATTCAGCAGTTCCACATAGCGGGTAAGCTGCTCCACACCGTCGATACCACCACGGCGCTTGATCTCCACGGCCACCGTCGCGCCAGTCGAGTCCTTAGACAGAATGTCCACCGGCCCGATAGCCGTCGGGTACTCCCGGCGGATCAAGGAGTACCCCTCACCCAAAATCTCAATCTGCTCAGCCAGCAGCTCCTGCAGGTGTGCCTCCACGCCATCCTTCACCAGGCCTGGGTCCTCCCCGAGGTCGTGCTCCGTATCGGAGTAGATCTCGAAAATCTGGATCCGCAGCTGCTCCCCCTTTGGATTCGTGACGATCCACAACTGCTCGACCCCCTCATTTCCAAGCTCCGAATACTCCGTAGGGGCGTCATCAGCATCAAAAGAGCTAGCCTCGACGACCTCGAGGGAACACGGCGGCATCATCCAATTGAGCGGCTTATACGCACGATCGTCGGCGTGGATAGAGACCGAACCATCGGCCTTCACCAAGATCAGACGGTCGGCGGGCGGCAGGTGGGCCTCCAGGCGTCCGACGTAATCGACACAGCAGCGGGCAATGACTAAGCGCATGGTTGTTCAGCCTACGCTACGCAAGCCGGCGACGACTCAATGACGGGGTATGCGGCGTTCCGAAGGGGCGGATTCCAGCCAAGACACCAACGCGGTATCCCCTGCACTATCCAGGGCGATCTCCCAATGCGTCTTGCGGTGAACCACCTCGACGATGTGCACGTCGTCCTCCAAGAAGGCGGACTCTCGTAGGGTGATCTCGCGGCGAGAAACAATTGCGGTGCCCAGGCGCGTAAGCACTACATCCGAAGCGGGGCGCAGGCTACGCAGCTTGTAGAACTTGGCGGATTGGCCCGAATACTTCAAAATCCCGTGGCGCCAGTGCCTGCCATCAGAATTTGGCAGGCGCCGGACGACCACGGGATACCCCTGGGAACGCAGCGCAAAAAAGCGCCACACAACGGCGATGACGACGAACAGCGCCACCGCCGCAAGAAAATACAACAACCACGCCATATACCTAACTTACAGGCATGAAGTGGGTTTCGAAAAAGCAAAACGGGCCCCACCGTGAAAACAGTGGAACCCGTTTGTCGGGAAGTTTAAAGCTAGATAGCTCTTAAGCTTCCATACGCTTCACAGCGCGCAACTCGGACTCTGCGACGGCCTTGTCGTGCTCAGTCTCTGCAGACTGCTTGCGGGACTCGGCATCCGCAACGTTGACCTCGCTGGCCCACGTTGCAGAATCCGCCAGAATGGTGATCTTCTTGGAGGACACGGACAGGAACCCGCCCTGCACCGCGGCCACCAGCTTCTCACCGGTGTTCGTCCGAATGGTAACGACGCCGTTCTCGACCAGCTGGCCGAGCAGAGGCTCGTGACCAGGGAGCACGCCGATCTCGCCCTCAGTGGTCTGCGCGGTAACGGACGTTGCGGTACCAACCCACAGCGGACGTTCCACGGAGACCAGTTGTGCGGCAATCTCAGCCATGTGCTTAACCCCTTACTTTTCGGTCATCTTCTTGTAAGCAGCCTCGACATCGTCCAGGCCACCCAGACCGTTGAAGGCCTGCTCCGGGTAAGCGTCGAACTCGCCGTCGCAGATGCGCTCGAAGGCATCGATCGTGTCCTTCAGCGGCACGTAGGAGCCCGGCAGGCCGGTGAACTTCTCCGCAACGAAGAAGTTCTGGCCCAGGAAGCGCTCCAGGCGACGTGCACGCTGAACGGTGATCTTATCCTCTTCCGAGAGCTCGTCCATACCCAGGATGGCGATGATGTCCTGCAGCTCCTTGTTCTTCTGCAGGATGTGGATCACGCGCTGGGCAACCTCGTAGTGACGCTCGCCGACGATACCCGGCTCGAGGATACGAGAGGTAGAGGTCAGCGGGTTCACTGCGGGGTAAATACCCTTCGAGGCGATGGAACGATCCAGCTCGGTCGTCGCATCCAGGTGGGCGAAGGTCGTAGCCGGTGCCGGGTCGGTGTAGTCATCGGCCGGCACGTAAACGGCCTGCAGGGAGGTAATGGAACGACCCTTGGTCGAGGTAATACGCTCCTGCAAAACACCCATCTCGTCAGCCAGGGTGGGCTGGTAGCCCACGGCAGAAGGCATACGACCCAGCAGGGTCGAAACCTCAGAACCAGCCTGGGTGAAACGGAAGATGTTGTCGATGAACAGCAGCACGTCCTGGTTCTGAACATCGCGGAAGTACTCCGCCATGGTCAGACCGGACAGAGCCACGCGCATACGGACTCCCGGCGGCTCGTCCATCTGGCCGAACACAAGCGCGGTATCCTGCAGCACGCCCATCTCTTCCATTTCCAGGAAGAGGTCGGTGCCCTCACGGGTACGCTCACCAACACCGGCGAACACGGAGGTACCGGAGAACTCGCGGGCAATACGGGTAATCATCTCCTGGATGAGCACCGTCTTACCCACACCTGCACCACCGAACAGGCCGATCTTGCCGCCCTTCACGTACGGGGTCAGCAGGTCGATGACCTTAATACCGGTCTCCAGGATCTCGGTCTTGCCCTCGAGCTGGTCGAATGCCGGTGGCTCGCGGTGGATGCCCCACTGCTCGCCGTCGCGGCCCAGGCCCGGCTCGTCCAGGCAGTCGCCCAGAGCGTTGAAGACGTGGCCCTTGACAACGTCGCCGACCGGTACGGAAATCGGCTTGCCGGTGTCGGTAACCTCAGCGCCACGGATCAGGCCGTCGGTCGGCGCCATGGACACGGCGCGCACGAGGTTGTCCCCGAGGTGCTGTGCAACCTCCAGGGTGATGGTCTTTGCCACTGCCTCGAGGTCAACCTCGACGGTCAGTGCGTTGAACAGTGCTGGCTGCTGGCCGCGCGGAAACTCCACGTCGACGACCGGGCCGATAACTCGCACGACGCGGCCCGCAACAGCCGATTCAGCAGAAGGCTGAACCTGGTTTGCTGTAGTCATACTTAATCACTTTCTCCGCTATCGGCGAGCGCGGATGCGCCACCGACGATCTCTGTAATTTCCTGGGTAATCTGGGCCTGACGAGCCTGGTTGGCAACTCGGGAAAGCTGCTTGACCAGGTCGGTCGCATTGTCGGTTGCGGCGCTCATCGCGGTACGACGCGCTGCGGACTCCGACGCCGCAGACTCCAGCATTGCTGCGAAGATGCCTCGGGAGACATACTGCGGCAGCAAGGCCTTCAACAGGGTGTCTGGGTCGGGCTCGAAGTCGTAGTCGGCAGAAACCTGGTCAACCTTGTCGGAGACCAGATCCTCGCCGAGCTCGAACTTCTCTTCCTCAACCACAGTCTCGATCGGCAACAGTCGGTGTGCCTCTGGCTTCTGGCTCAGCATGGACTCGAAGCGGGTGTACACGATGTGCACCTCGTCGAATCCCTGTACAGCCTGCCCCTCTTCCGCGTTGAGGCCCTCGCGCCACTTAGCGGTTCCTTCGGAACCGGCGACGAAGCCGTCAATCAGGTGGCGGCGCACATCGTGGGTAGCCGCGTAGTCGGGGTCCTGAGAGTAGCCCGACCAGGCACCTGCGATGTCCTCGCCACGGAAGTTGTAGTAGGAGATGCCCTTGTTACCAGAGACGTACAGAACAACGTCCTTGCCTTCGTTCTCCAGGCGCTTGCGCAGCTCTGCAGTCTTTTTGAAGACGTTGTTGTTGTAGCCACCGCACATGCCACGGTCACTTGAAACCACGAGGATTGCGGCGCGGGAAGCATCCGTCGGCTCCTGCAGGATCTTGTGATCCAGGGTGCTGGCGGAGGCCAGGCGCTGAACCACGCGGGTGATTTCATCCGCGTAAGGCTCCGCATCGTCAACACGTGCCTGAGCCTTCGTGATCCTCGAGGTGGCGATGAGCTCCTGGGCCTTCGTGATCTTCTTAGTCGAGTTCACGGACTTGATGCGTGTCCTCAGTTCGCGAAGACTAGCCATAACTATCGCCTCCCTTCTGTTTCATTAATGGTCTTGGTGGTCACTGTGCTCACTTACCTTCCGCGCCTACTGGGTTTTGCGGGAGACAGTGATCTGAGACTTGGTGACCTCGTCGTCGCCAAGCGGGCGAGCTTCCGGCTCGTTGATGACGGGGGTGCCGTCGGTGGTCTGGAAGCCCTGCTTGAAGTCCTGGACTGCGCCAGCCAGCTCGGCCTTGGACTCGTCGCTGAACGGGGTGCCACCCTTGATCTGCTCGAACACGCCACCGTGGGAAGCGTGCAGGTTCTCCAGCAGCTCGGACTCGAAGCGGCGAACGTCCTCAACCGGAAC
Organism: Corynebacterium evansiae; assembly: GCF_027570065.1. Lineage (NCBI taxonomy): Bacteria > Bacillati > Actinomycetota > Actinomycetes > Mycobacteriales > Corynebacteriaceae > Corynebacterium > Corynebacterium evansiae. The sequence continues at coordinate 84,149 of NZ_JAKMUT010000003.1, forward strand.
GTCGTCGAACTCGCCCTCGCCTGCCAGGTAGATGGAAACCATCTGGTCCTCGACGGACTGCGGCTCGGTCTCCTTCTGCTTCAGCAGCTCGACCAGGCGCTTACCGCGCTCCAGCTGTGCCTTGGAAGCCGGGTCCAGGTCGGATGCGAAGGCAGCGAATGCCTCCAGGTCGCGGTATGCGGCCAGGTCCAGACGCAGGGAGCCGGACACCTTCTTCATGCCCTTGGTCTGTGCGGCACCACCAACACGGGAGACGGACACACCAACGTTGATAGCCGGTCGGACACCCTGGTTGAACAGATCGGACTCCAGGAATACCTGACCGTCGGTAATGGAAATAACGTTGGTCGGAATGAAGGCAGATACGTCGTTTGCCTTGGTCTCAATGATCGGCAGTGCCGTCAGGGAACCGCCGCCCAGCTCGTCGTTCAGCTTCGCTGCGCGCTCCAGCAGACGGGAGTGCAGGTAGAAGACGTCACCGGGGTAAGCCTCGCGGCCCGGCGGACGACGCAGCAGCAGGGAGATCGCACGGTAAGCCTCAGCCTGCTTGGTCAGATCATCGTAGATAACCAGGACGTGCTTGCCTTGGTACATCCAGTGCTGGCCCAGTGCGGCGCCGGTGAACGGTGCCAGCCACTTGAAGCCGGCGGAGTCGGATGCCGGTGCTGCCACGATGGTGGTGTACTCCAGCGCGCCGTGATCTTCCAGGGTCTTACGGATCGAAGCGATCGTGGAACCCTTCTGGCCAACCGCAACGTAGATGCAGCGAACCTGCTGCTTCGGGTCGCCGGTTGCCCAGTTGTCGCGCTGGTTCAGGATGGTATCGATGCAGACCGAGGTCTTACCGGTCTTGCGGTCGCCAATGATCAGCTGACGCTGACCACGGCCAATCGGGGTCATTGCGTCGATAGCCTTGATGCCGGTCTGCATCGGCTCCTCGACGGGCTGACGCATCAGAACGGAGGGCGCCTGGAGCTCGAGGGCACGTTCTTCCTCGGACTCGATGTCGCCCAGACCGTCGATGGCCTGACCCAGTGGGTTGATAACGCGGCCGAGGAACTTCTCCCCAACCGGAATGGACAGGACCTCGCCGGTCCTCTTGACCTCGTCGCCCTCCTTGAGGGTCTCGAAGTTACCCAGGATCACGACGCCGACGCTGTCGGTGTCGAGGTTCTGTGCGACGCCAATCACGCCGCCTGGGAACTCGAGTAGCTCGTTAGCCATCACAGAGGGCATGCCGCTTACCTGGGCAATACCGTCTGCAGCCGCCGTGACCACGCCGACCTCCTCACGGGAGGCCTCCGGGGAGTAGCTCGAGGTGTAGTTCGCAATCGCGCTACGGATCTCATCGGAGGAGATCGTCAGCTCCGCCATGTTCTTCCTGCTCTCGGTTTCGTCTTCCAGCATCTATTTTCTTGCTTGGTCTTTGTCGGTTCCTTGGGGCGCCTTTATATGACGCCCTAAGCGATCGACGCGCGGAGGCGCCGCAGGTTACCTGCAGTGCTGCCGTCGATAATCTCGTGTCCGACGCGGATCACGGCACCGCCGAGGAGGCTGGTATCAACCTCGGAGTGGACCGCAATCTTGCGACCGTAAATCTTTTCCAGCTTGTCCGACAGAGTCGACTTCTGCTGTTCACCCAGGGCAGCTGCGGCACGGACACGCGCTACGGTGCGTCCCTCCAGTGCAGCTACCTCGTCAACCAACGAGTCAAGTTCCTCGACTGGACGCTGGCGCAGACGGCCAATTGCCTGCAGCGCCAGTGCCTCGGTCGTGGAAGTGACCTTGCCATACAGGACCTTTGCCAGCAGGTCGCGGCGAGCATCCGGGGATGCGGCGCGGTCGGCCAGCTTCAGCTCCAGCTCCGGCTCACGTTCGATGATGCGAGCCAGCTGGAACAGTTCGTCTTCAACGCGGTCCTGCTGACCTTGAGCGTCGGCGGCGCGCAGCAGGGCCAGGCGGCCCAGCTTCACCAGTCCGTCGCGCAGGTCGCGAGTGTTGGACCACGACTGGGATACAGCAGCAGACACGATTTCTTCCGTCGAGGCAGATACCTTGCCGCCGAACAGGCTCTTGGCCAGTTCCACGCGGGTGTTGGCATCCCTCGCCGGGTCGATCAGCGCGACACGCAGGCCGCGGTCACTGTCGAGCAGCTCGACAACGTCGAACAGCTCGGTGCCGGTGGTTACACCGGTGCCCACTTTGTCGGAGGTCTCGTTAAGACCCTGATCCAGGGTCTGCTCGAGGCGCTCAATTGCCTCTCGGCTCGCTGCGTGCATACCGATCACTTCCCGGATGCGCCGACGTTGTCCAGTCCGGCGAGGAAGTTATCGATGGTGCCCGAGCGCTTCACGTCGTCCGACAGCTGCTCGCCCAACAGGCGCTCAGCCAAGTTGATGGAGTTTTCACCCATCTCCTTGCGCAGGTCGGTGACAACGGCGGAACGCTGTGCCTCGAGCTGCTTGTGGCCCGACTCGACGATACGGTTGGACTCTTCGGTTGCCTGAGCCTTCATGTCCGCGATGATCTTCTGCCCCTGAGAACGGGCGTCATCACGAATCTGCGCAGCCTCAGTGCGTGCCTCAGCAAGCTGAGCGTTGTACTTCTCCAAGGCAGCCTTAGCCTCTGCCTGAGCGGACTCGGCGCGCCGAATGCCGCCCTCGATCTGGTCCTCGCGCTGATTCAGCACTTCCTGGAACTTCGGAAGCACGAACTTCCAGAAGACAAACAGGATGACTGCAAAAGGAATGATGGACCAGACGATGTCGTACAGCGGAGGAAGCAGCGGGTTTACCGACTCCTCCATCGGCAGCTTCTCAGCTGCTAACAAAAAGGTGTTCGTCATAGTCTCCAGCTTTCGATTCTGGTGCGGTGGTTAGAAAGTGCTCTTAACGAGCGGCCAATCGCACTGAAATTAGAACAGGAAGCCGGCGACGAAGCCGATCAGAGCCAGTGCCTCGGCGAAAGCGATACCCAGGAACATGGTGGTGCGCAGCTGGCCGGCCATCTCGGGCTGGCGAGCCATTGCCTCAGCGGTCTTACCTGCAACGTTACCCACACCGATAGCGGAGCCGATAGCAGCCAGGCCGTAGCCGATGGTGCCGAAGCCCTGGAACTTGGTGGTGGTGTCCTGCGCGATGAGGAAGATGTCGTTCATTTGGTTTCCATTACCTTTCTGAGAACCAGCCGGTTGCAGCTTTTCGTTTGTCGTTGTCCGGCTTGGTCATTTGAGTACTTAAAAAGGGGCGAATTAGTGCTCGTCTGCGTGGAGGGACAGCTCGATGTACACGGCGGTCAGCAGGGAGAAGATGTATGCCTGCAGGAAGATCACCATGAGCTCGAACAGGGTGAAGGCGATCGCGAAGAGGATCGTGCCGCCAGCAGCCACAGTCCAACCGCTCATCTGCCAGAAGAAGAAGTTCGTGGCACTGAACAGCATGACGAGGATGATGTGTCCAGCCAACATATTCGCCATAAGACGAATCGTCAGCGTTACCGGACGGAGGACGAATGTGGAGAATGCCTCAATCGGCGCCACGATAAAGTGGAGCCAAGAAGGCAAACCAGGAATGATCAGCGAGGACTTGATGTACTTGCCGAAGCCATAGCGCTTCACACCCGCGTAAATGAATGCGATATACGCAACAACAGCCAGCACCAGTGGCAGACCCACTCGAGCGCTGGCTGAAATGTTCATGAACGGGATGATCGTCGACATGTTGACAGCAAGGACGGTGAAGAAGATAGCGGCGATGATCGGCAGGAACCGGCGCCCCTCCTTCTTGCCCAAGATATCCTCCGCGATGTGAATCCGAACGAAGTCCAAGAAGTACTCAGCAACGTTCTGTACGCCGCTCGGAATCAGCTTCGGCTTCCGCATTGCAAAGAAGAAGAATGCGGTAACCAGAAGAATCATCACAATACGGATGACCATGAGGCGGTCGAGCGCGAAGGCTCCACCAGCAAACTCACTGAACCACAGCTGGTTGCTATCCACTTGCCCCGGGAAGAATTCGTGTTCCAATGAAGGTACGTGAAACTCGCCCTTCATGGCCAAGGTTGTTACGCTCAGCGTTCTCTCCCGTGATTGGGCCGCAAGATTGCACAGAATCACTGCGGTGCGATGGAGGTCTCTTTTCGAAGAGTTAGGCCGACGCTGAGGGACTCCGTCGCACGTCCCTACATAATCAGCCGGTGCCGTATCTACTGTTCACACATACGTGTGCCAATAAATGGCCCGATAGAACAATATCAGCTTTATCTCGCGAATCGCTAAGTGAAACACGTTGCGGGTCCCCCCACTTGGTCGTGGTTTTCAACGTTTTTGGTTCCAGAATCATTTGTATGTGTTTAGGCCTACCTCCGCTCCCTCCCCGCTGCACTTACCCCAGCTCGCTACTGACAGTTGTCGCCTCTCCGCGTGAGGGCGTTATCTCTCTGCGCGCAAGCAGTGCCACCCGTAGCGCCACAACAAACAAAGAGCCCCGGCCTGCATTGGCTATGCAAACCGGGGCGTGGATTCGGGCACTAGCACTAGATGCCGTTAGCCTCGCTAGCTGATGTAAAGCTTCTGGGTGCGAGTAACTGCCAGCGTCTCGATGGCCAGTACGGCGACCATGCTCAAGATCACGGTTACGGCCAGCGCTGCGGTGTCGTAGAAAGTCTTGTCCTTCAGGAAGAACAGAATGCCCAGCAGCACCGCCGCCTTAACCAGCCAGCTGCCCAGGATCAAGCCCATCGTCATCGAGGGCGAAGTGTTGGAACTAAACAGCACGATCACTACCGTCAGCAGCATAAATCCGCCGCCGACCAGCCACCCAATACCTGCTCCCCACAGCCCCTCGGTGCCGCTGATAAGACCCCACACCAACAGGGAAAGCGCACCCAGCACCACCAGCGCCAGCGCTCCGGAACGCATGGCAGCCTTCAGCGGGCCGACGTGGTCGCTGGCTTGGGATACGTCGTTCAGCTCGGGCAGCTCTTTAGCGCCCGCAGCACCGTTGTTCTCAGTCGCCTCAGTCATGGCGATTAGCTTACCTGAGCCGTGTTCGACTTCCGATTCTCCCGCCACAGCGGCACCACCGTCGCCACGATGGCAACGATCACCAGCAAACTAAAGGAAATTGCCATCACGTGCAGAGGCAACACGGTCAGCCCCACCGCACCGAAGGCCACTACCCCAACCCAGGTGTACAAAACCAGAACCACGCGCTTCTGACTGTGGCCAATGTGCAGCAGTCGGTGGTGCAGGTGCTTCTTGTCTGGCGAGAACGGGCTCTTGCCCTGGGACACGCGGCGCACAACTGCCATCACCAGGTCCAGCAGCGGAATGGACAGGGCCGCCAGAACCACGATCATCGGCGAGAGCAGAGCCACCATATCCGCCGGCCCGTACAGCGCCGCGTTGATGCGCCCGGATGCCGACGTGCAGGCCGCGGACAGCAACAGGCCGATCAGCATCGCGCCGCTATCCCCCATGAAGATGCGCGCGGGCGAAAAGTTGTGAGGCAGGAAACCCATGCAGATTCCCACCAGCGCCGCAGAGATGATCGCCGGCGGGTAGGCCGCCACGGTGCCGCCCTGGTCATGCAGGATTGTCAGCGAGTAGATCAGGATCGTCCCGGCGGCGATCGCCCCCAACCCCGCGGCCAGACCATCCAAGCCGTCGACGAAGTTCATGGCGTTCACGATCGTGACGGTCAGCAGCGCCGTCAGGATCGTGGACTGGACCTGGTCCAGGATCAGCGTGGTCCCGTCCCCGAAAGGCAGGTAGAACAAGTACCAGCTCAAGCCCATCAGGCTCATCACCACGGCACCCACTACCTGCCCGCCGAGCTTCAGCACCCAGGAGATGTCGTAGAGGTCGTCCACCACCCCGACGACAACAATCACGAAGGCGGCCATCAGCACCGCCGTCATATCGGGTGTTACCGGCGGGAACCCGCGCGTCAACGCGGGCAGCTGGTTGGCCACCACTACGGCCACGACCAGCCCCGTAAACATCGCTACCCCGCCCAGCCGGGGCATCGGAACCTGGTGCACGTCGCGCTCGCGCGGGGCAGCCATCCGCCCGTAGCGCAAGATCACCGAGCGCACCACGCCCGTCACCAGATACGTCACCGCGCAGGCGACGAGCAGCACCAACACCAACTCGCGCAGGGGAATACCTGCGCCGATAGCCGGCTGGGCAAGGACTGTCATTAGACGTCTCCCCGCAGCTCCGCACTGCTCATTCCCAGAACCTCGGCCACGCGCTCGGTGGTGGCCGCGCCCTCGCGCAGGATGCGCGGGCGGCCGGAGGAAAGGTCAACGATGGTGGAGGCCACGCCGTGGTGCGCTTCCCCACCGTCGATGTAGGTCGTCACGTCCGCACCCAGCTGATCCTCGGCCATCTGCACATTCGTCGCCGGCGGCTGGCCGGAGATATTGGCGCTGGAAACGGCCATCGGGCCGGTGCGCTCCAAAAGCTCCAACGCTATGGGCTGGTTGGGCATGCGAAGCATCACGGTGCCGCGGGTATCCCCCAGGTTCCACGGCAGACTGGGCGCCTGGTGGACGACCATCGACAGGCCACCCGGCCAGAATGCCTCGACGAGCTTGCGCATGTTGTAGGTGTACTCGCGCACGAGCCCTTGGATGGTCGTCCAGCTGGGAACCAGCACGGGAACGGGCATGTCGGGGCCACGCCCCTTCGCACGCAGCAGGGCGGACACTGCCTCATTGTCGAAGGCATCGCAGCCGATGCCGTAGACCGTGTCGGTCGGCAACACGACCAGCCGTCCGCCCTTCACCGCATTCGCCGCGGCGTCTAGCGCGGCCTCGCGGTTCTGCGGATCGGTTGCGTCTACGGTTCTCGACATTGCGGCCCTTTCTTGCTCATTTATTACGTGCTCTACCTTAACCCCATCACCGGTACTACTGCGTTAGCAGGGCGGTGACGAAGCGCGGCCGGCCAGCCAGGTCGTGGTGTTGGGTGATCTCTCGCCAGCCGCGTTGCTGCATCATCGCCGCTACCTGCGCGCCGTTGGAGTCGTCGTGTTCTATTCCGACGCCACCACCTGCGCGCCCCAGCGCCTCAGCCCACTGCAGTACCCGTGGCATGAGCTCCAGCCCGTCGTCCCCGGAGAACACGGCTGCGTGCGGATCGGCTGCCACCTCGGGGGAAACCTCAGCGGATTCCGGCACGTACGGAGGGTTGCACACCACCACGTCCGCGGGCGCGAAAGCCTCGGAGAAAACGCCCGCCGTCGCTGGCAACTCCGCGGGATCGTCGACAGCCAGATCAGCCTGAACGAAAGTGGCTTTGGCCTGCGGAACAAGACGGGCATTCCTCTCGGCCAGCCGCAGTGCGTCACGAGATAGTTCGATTCCGGTCAGGGAGATGGGGGCGTCATAAAGAAAAGAAACCCCGAGCCCCAACGTGCCGGGTCCGCAGCAAAGATCGACCACGTGCGGCGCGGGGCGGCCATTGAGGAAGCGCGCGGCCCAGTCGGCGAGCAGCTCGGTTTCGGGGCGCGGGACGAAGCAGCCGGGCTCCACGAAGAGGTCCAGGCCGCAGAAGGGAGCGGAGCCGACGATGTGCTGCAGGGGTTCGCGCGCGGCGCGGCGGGCCACCCAGTCGGCATAGGCGCTGGGGGCGGGATCGTCGGCGCGCATAAAGAGAGTGCCGGGATCTACGGCGGCGCGGGGCGCGGCAAGAGCGGCGGTGTCAGCACCGGTTCCGGGAGCAGCAGGGCCAGTGCCGGGGTCGGCGAGCAGGTAACGCATCAGCAGGCGCGCGTCGACTGCAGCAGAATCGATGCCCGCCGCGCTCAACTGTGCGGTGGCCTCCCGGATCGCCTGGTTGATGTTCAACGTCCCACCGTTCTGCTGCTCTGCCACCGCCGAGGCGACGGAAAGACTAGTCTTCCGCCTCTAGGCGACGTGCGCGGTCGGCCTCCTTTAGCGCCGCGAGCAGCGCCTCCAGGTCGCCGTCCAGGACAGCATCCAGGTTGTTGGCCTTGTAGCCGATGCGGTGGTCGGAGACGCGGGACTCGGGGAAGTTGTAGGTGCGGATGCGCTCGGAACGATCCATGGTGCGGATCTGCGCTGCGCGACCCTCGGCTGCCTCTGCCTCGGCTTCTTCTTCCTTCATCTGCTGCAGGCGTGCAGCCAGAACCTGCATCGCGCGGGCGCGGTTCTGGATCTGGGAGCGCTCCTTCTGACAGGTCACCACGATGTTGGTCGGCAGGTGGGTAATGCGCACTGCGGAGTCCGTGGTATTCACGCCCTGGCCGCCCTTACCGGAGGAACGGTAGACGTCCACGCGGATGTCCTTGTCGTCGATGTGCACGTCCTCGACCTCGTCGGGCTCCGGGTACACCAGCACGCCCGCAGCGGAGGTCTGAATGCGGCCCTGCGACTCGGTGACGGGGATGCGCTGCACGCGGTGCACGCCACCTTCGAACTTAAACTCCGACCACGCGCCATCGCGGGAGGGCTGCTTGGAGCGAATGGACAGAGTCATATCCTTCACGCCGCCCAGGTCGGTCTCGTTCAGACCCAGGATCTCGGTGCTAAAGCCGTGGCGTTCAGCGTAGCGCTGGTACATGCGCGCCAGCTCGCCGGCGAACAACGCGGCTTCCTCGCCGCCGGCACCGGACTTGATCTCCATGACGATGTCGTCGCCGTCGTGCGGGTCGCGAGGAGCCAGCAGGTCGGTCAGCTGCTCCTCCAGCTCGCCGATCTCCTCTTCCAGGCGCTTGGCTTCCTCGGCGAATTCCTTGTCCTCGGATGCCATCTCCGACGCTGCCTCGTGGTCCTCGCGGGCCTGCTCGAGCTTCTGGTGCGTCTGGATAATCGGCTGCAGCTCGGAAAAGCGCTTGCCGACCTTGCGGGCGGCGGCCGGGTCGTTGTGCAGCTCGGGATCGCTCAGCTGCATTTCCAGGCCCTGGTACTCGGCCAGGATGTCGTCGATGACTGACGGTGATTGGCTCATGGTTTAATCCTCCTCGTCCTCGCCTGCCAGGGGCGCGGAGCTGGCAACCTGCAGCATGAACTCCCGGTTGGTCTTGGTCTTACGCAGCTGCTTGATCAGCAGGTCGATAGCCGCCTGCGAATCCAGGGCGGACAGGATGCGGCGCAGCTTGTGCATAATGCGCGCCTCCTCCGGGCTGAGCAGCAGCTCGTCCTTGCGCGTACCCGACGGGTTCACGTCCACAGCCGGGAACACACGGCGCTCGGAGATCTTGCGGTCCAGCTTCAACTCCGCGTTGCCGGTGCCCTTGAATTCCTCGAAGATCACCGTGTCGCCGGCCGAGCCGGTCTCCACCATCGCGGTGGCGATGATCGTCAGTGAGCCGCCGTTTTCGATATTGCGGGCAGCGCCCAAGAAGCGCTTCGGCGGGTACAGCGCGTTGGAATCCACACCACCGGACAGGATTCGGCCAGAGGCCGGCGAGGAGTTGTTGTACGCGCGCCCCAGACGGGTGATGGAATCCAGCAACAGAACAACGTCCTTGCCTTGCTCCACCAGACGCTTTGCACGCTCGACGGCCAGCTCGGCGACGTTGGTGTGCTCCCCCGGCGGGCGGTCGAACGTGGAGGCGATGACTTCGCCCTTGACGGAGCGCTGCATGTCCGTCACTTCCTCCGGGCGCTCATCCACCAGCACGACCATGAGGTAGCACTCGGGGTTGTTCGTGGAGATCGCGTTGGCAATGTCCTGCAGGATGGTCGTCTTACCGGCCTTCGGCGGGGAAACGATCAGCGCGCGCTGGCCCTTGCCGATGGGCATGATCAGATCGATCACACGGGTGGTCAGCGTCTTCGGGTCGGTCTCCAGGCGTAGGCGCTGGTTCGGGTACAGCGGGGTCAGCTTCGCAAAGTGCGGGCGCGCTGCCGCCTGCTCCGGGGTCAGGCCGTTAACGGTCTCTACCTGGTAGATCGGCGTGTACTTCTGGCGGTTCCGTCCGCGTCCGCCGCCGTTATTGTTGTTGTTCTTCGGGCGGATGGTGCCAACGATCGCGTCGCCGTGGCGCATGCCGTACTTCCGTACCGTGTTGATAGGCACGTACACGTCCGTCGGGCCCGCGTGGTAGCCGGTGGTGCGGATGAACGCGGTGTTCGCGTCCACGAAGTCGAGAATGCCCGCGACGGGTGTCAGCTCTTCCGGCTTCGGGTCGCGGTTGTTGTTACCGCCATTGTTACCACCGTTGCCGCCGCCGTTATTGCCATCACCGTTGTTGCCGCCGTTGTTGCGGTTGTTATCGCGGTTGCTGTCACGATTATTGTCGCGGCCACGGTTACGGCGGTTGCGGCGATTGCGACGGTTGCGACGGTTGCCGCGGTTATTGTCGTCTCGATTGTTATCGCCGCGCTCGTTATCGTGGCGGTTCTTCTCGCGATCTTCGTGGCGCTCTTCACCGCGGTTGCCACCGTTCTGCTCGGAGCTATCTGCGGTTTCTTCTTGGCGCTTTTCTTGGTGACGCCCCTCCCGCGCCTCCGCGACCGACTTTTCCGTCGGCTCCTTCGGCTCCTTCGGTGCAGTCTCTTCGGCAGGCTGCGGCTTCCGGGGCGCTCCACCGCCACTCGATGCACCGCCGGATTCGATAACGGCGATCAGCTCACCTTTGCGAAGACCAGAGGTGCCTTTCAGCCCCTGTGCCGCTGCAATCTGTCGCAGCTCCGGCAATTTCAACGAGGCGAGGCCATTGGCTTGGCCACGAGCCAAAATATCGGACAGGCTCACAAAAGTCCTTTCACGTCTGGCTTCTTCATCGACCCTTCAAAAAGCCTGCGAAGCCCCAGGGTTGGCCAGACATGCGTATTCGACAACAGTTTTTAATTTAACCCAAAGATTGCCGCCTTAACGTCCCACGATGCGACTGGCGGCGGGTGTAGCGCGGGGTGGCGTCGTAAAAAGAAAGAAAGAGAAAAAGAAACGAGCCTCACATCCGGCTTCCGTAGCTAACCATAGCACCTCCCACACCGCGAGTACCTAACGGCTAGGCTGAAATGCATGAAGTCGACGATGCAGGAGATCCCACTATCCGTAGCGAGGATCCTTGAATACGGGGCCAGCGTTCACCGAAACACCACGGTGACCACGTATTTTGACGAGACCGCGGAGCAAACCAGCTTCCTGCACATCGGCATCCGCGCAGCCGCTATGGCCAACATGCTGCGCGACGAATTCGGCATCGAACGCGGTGACCGCGTGGGCACTGTCCTGCCGAACTGCACCGAGCACCTGGAGGTACTGCTCTCCGTGGCGTCGATGGGCGCGGTGTTTAACCCCATCAACCGGCACCTCATGGACGCCCAGATCACACACATCATCAACAAAGCGGCGCCGAAAGTGCTGGTACTCGACCCGACCTGCAGCGAACAGATCGTCCCGCTACTAGCCGACTGCCCGTGTGTGGAGGCGGTGCTGGTGATCGGCCCGAACCTTGCGGACACCGAGGCGGTGCAACGGCTCGTCACAGCACAGGGTGAACAGGGCGAACAAGGCGAACAGGGCAAACCGGGCTTGAGCCACCTGCGCGTATTGAACCTGGAGGCCGCACTCGACGGGCGCAGTGCCGACTTCGATTGGCCGGACATGGAAGAAACCGACCCGGCGGCCATCTGCTTTTCCACCGGCACAGAAGGCCCACCGAAGGGCGTAGTCTACTCCCACCGTGCGCTGTGGCTGCACTCCATGCAGCTGCGCGCCGCCGATAGCTTCAGCATCCGCAACGGCACCAGCTTCCTGTGCTGTGTGCCGATCTATCACGTCCTCAGCTGGGGCGTGCCACTGGCCGCGTTTATGGCCGGCGCGCCGATCGTGTTCACCGGCCGCAGCGCCACCCCAGAACACCTGGCGCACGTGATCGCAGACGCCATGCCGCGCCAGGCCCACGGATCGCCAGCTGTGTGGACGGGTCTGCTGGTGCACTACGCCAAGAAGCACCCGAAGAAGATGAGCCTGCAGGAAATCTACGTCGGCGGCTCGCAGGTCTCCCCCGCCATGATCGATGCCTGGGAGGAGCGCTTCGGCGTGGACATCATCCACTCCTGGGGCATGACGGAGACCGGACCGGTGGGCACCGTCGCCCACCCACCCGCAGGCGTGGCCGGCGCTGCCCGCGCTAAGTACCGCGAAAGCCAAGGGCGCTTTCACGCGGGCATGCGCTACCGCATCGTCGACGACCACGACAATGTGCTGGAAGCCAACGACCGCAACGAAGGCGAGCTGCAGGTACGCGGCAACACGGTGACAGCCTCGTACTATAAGGACGACAGCCCGCGCTTTACCGAGGATGGCTGGCTGCGCACCGGCGACATCGCCACCGTAAACAAGGACGGCTACCTGACAATCCACGATCGCAAGGCCGACATCATCCGCTCGGGCGGCGAATGGATCTATTCTGCAGCGCTGGAGAACTACCTGCTGGAACCCACAGCGGTGATCGAGGCGGCGGTGATCGGCATTCCATCGGAGAAGTGGGGGCAGCGTCCGCTCGCGGTGGTAGTGGTTGCCGAAGGCACCCCCTGGACTGCGGAAACCGCGCAGGAGTTGGCCGACGATCTACGCAAGCGCGTGCCCGGCTGGATGGTGCCCGAGAACTGGACCTTCGTGGATCACATCGATAAGACCAGCGTGGATAAGTTCGACAAGAAGGACCTGCGCCAGTACTTCCGCGAGGGGAAGTTCGAGATCATCACGATCTAAGGGGCGCACCCGGGTGCCTGCTGAGGGGTAGGCTGGGGCGAACTGGACCGGGTAAGGGGGCACACCCCCTGGGTCGTCGGGGTAAATTCACCAGAATTTAACAGGAACGATTCCAACTATTGCGGGAAAAAGTAGAGTAGCGTTTTCCTGCATGACCGATGTAACTGTGCTGGCCCTCGGGCCGCAGTGGTTCGACCCGATGTATTTGCTTTCGGGCTCCGGACCTTTCGGCGCGGCGATCCTGCCCGCCATTTTTGCGATTATCTTCATCGAATCCGGGCTGTTCTTCCCTTTCCTGCCCGGCGACTCCCTGCTCTTCACCGCTGGTCTACTGGCCAGCCAGCCCGATGGCTTCGCACCCCTGTGGCAGGTATTGCTAATCACCCCGATCGCAGCGATCTTGGGCGACCAGGTGGGCTACTGGATTGGCCACCGCTTCCACCCCGCGCTGCGCAACCGGAAGGACGGGCGTTTCTTTAAGCAGGAGCATCTGCACCGTTCTGAGGTGTTCTTTGAGAAATACGGTGCGATTACGATCATCCTGTGCCGCTTCGTGCCCTTTGTACGCACCTATGCCCCGCTGGTGGCAGGGATGTCCGGCATGCGCTATCACACGTTCATTCTTTTCAACGTGCTTGGTGGTGTGCTGTGGGCCAGCGGCATCGTCTACCTGGGGTCGCTATTCGGCGGAGTGGAGTTCGTGCGCAACAATATCGACGCCATCTTCCTCGGAATTGTCGCCTTCTCGATTGTCCCGATGCTATTCGGGTTAATACAGAAAGCCCGGAGCGAGAGGAAGCAATCTCCCGCCCCGGCCACTATCGAAGAATAGTTTCCCAGGATTGGTTTCCGGCCTTATCCGGTGACGTCCACCTCGACCGGACCGGCGACATCCAGCTCCAGGACCTTCATCCCGCGGCCGCGGGCCTCTTCCACCAGTGCGTTGTCCACCGGCTCGGTGCTCAGCACCAGGATCGTCGGGCCCGCGCCCGAAAGGAACGCCGGGTAACCCAGGTTGCGCAGGCGGTTCACCCACTCGGCGGTCACCGGCAGAACCTCGGCCCGGTAGGTCTGGTGCATGCGGTCGCGGGTGCCCTCCCACAGCAGATCCGGATCGTCGCGCAGCGCGACGGTCATGACTGCCGTGCGGGATACGTTGAAGCGGGCATCCACGTGGCTAATGTCCGACGGCAGCACGCGACGGATCGCCTCCGTCGATGCGTGGAAGTCCGGGATGAACGCGGTGGCCTTGATGTCCGGGTGCACGTCGATGCGACGGGCGTGGTAGGCCGGTGCGGATACTCCGTCGATGGGCGTGTTCGTCCACGAGACCACGCCCGCGCCCAGCACGGAAGCGCCCGCGTTATCGGGGTGCCCCTCAAAGGTAGAGGCGATCTGCACCTGCGCCTGGTCGTCCAGCGTGAACCCTGCCAGGCCGTTGCCCGCGGCCACGCCTGCCGTCGCCGCGGCGGCCGAAGATCCCAGGCCACGGGACTGCGGGATGGAGTTCGTGCAGCTGACACGCAACCCCGGAACCGTCACGTCGGCTTCCTTCAGCGTTGCGCGCAGAGCACGCACCACCAGGTGGCGCTCGTCCAGCGGAACCTCGCCCTCGCCTTCACCGGTGACCTCGACCTCCAGGCCGGACTCAATGACCTCGGCAGTCACATAGTCGTACAGCCCCAGCGCCAGGCCGAGGGTATCGAAGCCAGGTCCCAGGTTCGCGGTCGATGCGGGAACCTTGACGGTGGCCTTGCGGCCAACGGGGATCTCGACGCCCATTACTTCAACCCCAGCTTGTCTGCAACGGCGTGCGGGTCCACGTCGGTGACGGTGGGCTCCGGCATCTGGGACAGGGCGGTCGTCGGATCCTTCAGGCCGTGGCCGGTGACGGTACACACGATGCGCTGTCCGGCGGTCAGTTCGCCGTTGGCGTGAGCGTCCAGCAGACCTGCAACGGAAGATGCAGAGGCCGGCTCGACGAAGATGCCCTCGCGGCCAGCGATGGTGCGGTAGGCCTCCAGAATCTGCTCGTCGGTCTGGGCGCGGAAGTCGCCACCCGACTCCTCCTTGGCTGCAACGGCCTGCTGCCAGGAAGCCGGGTTACCAATGCGGATCGCGGTGGCGATCGTCTCCGGCTCCAGCACAGGCTCGCCCTTGACCAGCGGGGCAGCTCCGGCTGCCTGCACGCCCTTCATCACGGGGCGCTGGGTGGAAACGCCGTCCTCCGCGTACTCGGAGTAGCCCTTCCAATACGCCGTGATGTTGCCCGCGTTGCCGACTGGCAGGAAGTGAAAATCGGGGGCGTCACCAAGACAATCCACGATCTCGAACGCGGCGGTCTTCTGCCCCTCGATGCGCATCGGGTTCACGGAGTTGACCAGGGCGATCTCCGGGAACTCGGTGGTGGTCTTGCGGACCAGCTCGAGGCAGTCGTCGAAGTTGCCGCGTACCTGGATGATCTGCGCGCCGTGCATTACTGCCTGCGCGAGCTTGCCCTGGGCGATCTTGCCTTCTGGGATCAGCACGGCGGACTTCAGACCGGCGCGGGCGGCGTAGGCCGCCGCGGAGGCTGAAGTGTTGCCGGTCGAGGCGCACATCAGGACCTTCTGGCCCTTGTGGTAAGCGTCCGTGACGGCCACGGTCATACCGCGATCCTTGAAGGAACCGGTGGGGTTGGCACCTTCGATCTTGAGGTAGACCTCGCAGCCGGTGAGTTTCGACAGGTAGTTCGCGCGCAGCAGCGGGGTGCCGCCCTCGTTGAGGGTCACCGGCTCCCAGTCCTTCGCGAACGGCATCCGATCGCGGTACATGTTGATCAGGCCGGTCCAGTGGTTCAGAACCTTGTTCGTCATAGCTTCCCTGTCGTTTCTTCCCAGTTGTCGGTCTTGGCTTAAAGCGCTCTTAGAGTTTAGCCTTCCATGCGGATGACGGAGTCAATCGCCTTGACAGCGTCGAGCTCCTTGAGCTTCGCCACGGTCTCTTCCAGGTTCTTTTCCTTCGCGCTGTGGGTGATGACGACGAGGCGCGCACCGTCGTTCAGCCCTTCTTGACGCACGGTCTTCAGCGACACACCCTGCTCAGAGAACACGGAGGCCACCTCGGCCAGCACGCCCAGGCGATCATCCACCTGCATATCCACGTGGTAGCGGGTACGAACATCACCAAAGTTGGCGATCGGCAGGGAGGCGTAGGTGGACTCCCCTGGCCCGCGGCCACCAAGCACGATGTTGCGGGCCACGGCCACGACGTCACCCAGGACGGCAGAGGCGGTTGGGCCGCCACCGGCACCGTTGCCGTAGAACATCAGGCGACCGGCGGACTCCGCCTCGACGAAGACTGCGTTGTAGGACTCAGAGACGCTGGACAGCGGGTGGCTGCTGGGGATCAGCGCCGGGTACACGCTTGCAGACACAGATTCCTTACCTTCCTCATCCACCAGACGCTCACAGATAGCCAGCAGCTTGATGGTGGAGTTTGCGGCCTTGGCCGCTTCGATGTCGGCGACGGTAATGTCGCGGATGCCTTCGGTGTGGACGTCCTCGCCGGACACGCGGGTGTGGAACGCCAGGGAGGCCAGGATGGCGGCCTTGCTGGCGGCGTCAAAGCCGTCGACGTCGGCGGACGGGTCGGCCTCCGCGTAACCCAACTCGGTGGCCTCTGCCAGCATCTCGTCGTAGCTGGCACCCCGGGTGTACATTGCGTCGAGAATGAAGTTAGTGGTGCCGTTGACAATGCCCATCACCTGGTTGACCTTGTCGCCGGCAAGGGAGCGGCGCAACGGTCCAACCACCGGGATGGCGGCGGCAACGGCCGCTTCGAAGAACAGGTCCACTCCGGACTCGTCGGCAGCGGCAGCCAGCTCGTCAGCGTGAGCGGCGATGAGAGCCTTGTTGGCGGTGACGACGGACTTGCCGGCACGCAGCGCCGCCAGCACGACCTCGCGCGGGTACTCGATGCCGCCGATGACCTCGATGACCAGGTCAATGTCGTCGCGGGCTACCAGAGACAGCGCGTCGTCGGTCAGCTTCTCCGGATCCACACCCGGGCGGGGCTTGGACAGGTTGCTGACGGCAATGCCTCGGACCTCCAGCGGGCCACCGATGCGAGCTGCGAATTCATCACTGCGCTCCTCCAGCAGCCGCAGCACTTCTGCACCAACGGTACCCATGCCCAGCAGAGCCACACCTACGGTCTGGCCGATTCCCTTGCCTGGCTTAAACTTCTGCTCGGTCATGTCGCTCCTTTGTCGCTCCTTTGTAAGGTCTCAAATGAGAGGAAAGTTGGTAATTTTTTCTTAGGTTATCGCACCAATCTACCGTGCGACTAGACAAAGCTGTCCATTACCCCTGTTTTGCCCTGTATCCAGGAGGTTACTCCTCCAAAGCCAGCACGTCGTCGATAGTTTCACGGCGAATCATCAACCGTGCCTCGCCGGCGGCCACTCGTACCACCGGGGGCCGGGTCATCATGTTGTACCGCGAGGCCATCGCATAGCAGTACGCGCCGGTAGCGCCGATCATCAACAGGTCCCCGGGACGAACATCCTCCGGCACCAGCGCGTCATTGACCAGCACGTCGCCCGACTCGCAGTGGGAGCCCACGATGCGGGTCGGCAGCAACTCTCCGTCGACCTCGCGATTGGCTACGCGGCAGTCGTATTCCGCCTGATAGAGAGCGGGACGAATGTTGTCGCTCATACCGCCGTCAACGGAGATATAGCGGCGGGTCATGCCCTCGGCCACCTCGACGTCCTTCACCGTGCCCACCCGGTAGAGGGTGATCATCGACGGTCCGGCAATCGCTCGGCCCGGCTCGACATTAAGCTTCGGCTCGGGCACGCCGGCCGCCTCTGCTGCCTTGCGCACCTTGCTCTTGAGTTCGGACGCCACCTCTTCCACGTCCAAAGCCTCCTGATCCGGCATGTAGGCGATACCGTAGCCGCCACCGAGATCGAGGGTATCCAGCGACGTGGGGGCGTCCGAAAGCGTCGCGGTGGAATCCAACAACTGCTTCCACAGGCCCAGTAGGCGCTCGGCGGCCAGGGCGAAGCCGGAGGCCTCGAACACCTGGGAGCCGACATGGCAGTGCAAGCCGCGCAGGCGAACGCCATCAGCGGCGTGGCACGCCATGGCCGCATGATGAGCCGCTCCGGAGGCCAGGGAGAATCCGAACTTCTGATCCTCGTGACTGGTGGCGATGAACTCGTGGGTATCGACGTGCACGCCAGGGGTCACACGCACCAGTACATCCTGGGACTTCCCCAGCTCGCCAGCGACAGTGGACAGCGTCTCGATCTCCTGCAGCGAGTCCACGACGATCAGCTCCGCACCCTCGGAAACTGCCAGGCGCAGAAACTCCGGGGACTTGTTGTTGCCGTGCACGGTGATGCGCTCGGCGGGGAATCCCGCGGCCAGGGCGACCTGCAGCTCGCCGAGGGAGGCAACGTCCAGGGATAGCCCCTCCTCCATCGCCCAGCGGGCGACAGTCTTCGACAGGAATGCCTTGGAAGCGTAGTGCACGAAGTGCCCGCCACCGAAAGCCTTCGCCAGGCGGCGGCAGCGGGTTCGGAAGTCTTCCTCGTCCATCACGAACGCCGGCGTGCCAAACGTCTCGGCGATCTCGGTGATCGGCACGCCACCAATTGTGACCTCACCCCGGTGCTCCCCTGCCGTCTCGCGGCGAAGGGTCAGCGGGTAGACGTGCGCGGGAATCGCGTTGAACTCCGCGGTGCTGGCCGTGCGACGGCGCAACGGCGTGGAGTTCAGGTGAGTCTCCGGATCCAAGGGAATCTCCTAGGTGAGTGAATTATCGGCAGGGGGCGGGAGGTGGTGGCGTCACAAAGAAAAACAACAACTACATACGCTCCGGGGCAGACACACCCAACAGCTCGAGCGCATTGGCCAGGGTCTGGCGGGACGCCGCGGCCAGGGACAGACGGGCGGCGAACAGGGCCTGGTTCTCAGCCACAGTCTGCTCGTCGTCGCTCGGCTTAGGCAGGATCTGGCAGGCATCGTAGAAACGGTGGAAAGTGCCGGCCAGAGACTCGGCGTAGCGGGCCACACGGTGCGGTTCGCGCAGCTCGGCGGCGGTCTTCACCACGGCTGGGAACTCGCCGAGGGTGCGGATCAGGTCGCCTTCGCGGTCGTGGGTCAGCAGGGAAAGGTCGGCGCCCTCGCGAGTAACGCCCAGGTCCGCGGCCTTGCGCGCCAGAGAGCACAGGCGGGCGTGCGCGTACTGGACGTAGAACACCGGGTTGTCGTTGGACTTCGAAGCCCACAGGTCCATGTCGATATCCAGAGAGGAGTCCACGGAGCTGCGGATCATGGCGTAGCGGGCAGCGTCCACGCCGATGGCCTCCACCAGGTCATCCAGGGTGATGACGGTGCCGGCGCGCTTCGACATGCGCACGGCCTTGCCGTCCTTGACCAGGTTCACCAGCTGACCGATGAGCACCTCCACCTGCTGCGGGTCGTAACCCATGGCGGCAGCCGCCGCACGCAGGCGAGCGATGTAGCCGTGGTGGTCGGCGCCCAGCATGTAAATACACAGGTTGTGGCCGCGATCGAACTTGTCGGCCACGTAGGCGATGTCGCCGGCGATATACGCTGCGTTGCCGTCGGACTTAATGACCACACGGTCCTTGTCGTCGCCGAAATTGGTGGAGCGCAGCCACCAGGCACCATCGGCCTCGTAGAGGTTGCCGTTGTCCTTGATCTTCTGGATCGCAGCTTCCACCGCACCGGATTCGAACAGGGAGTTCTCGTGGAAGTACACGTCGAACTCCGTGCCGAACTCCGCGAGGGTGCGCTTGATGTGAGCGAACATCAGCTCCACGCCCTGGGATCGGAACAGTTCCTGTGCCTCGTCCGCGCCGAGCTGCTGCCAATCCGGGTTGGCCTCCACGATCTGGGAGGCGATGTCCTGGATGTAATCGCCGCCGTAGCCGTCGTCCGGAGTGGGATCGCCCTTCGCGGCGGCCACCAGGGAGCGGGCAAAGCGGTCGATCTGCGCGCCGTGGTCGTTGAAGTAGTACTCGCGGGTGACCTTCGCGCCGCGGGCGGTGAGCACGCGCCCCAGGGAGTCACCCACGGCCGCCCAGCGGGTGCCGCCCAGGTGGATAGGACCAGTCGGGTTGGCGGAGACGAACTCCAAGTTGATGGCTGCGCCTGCGAACTCGTCGCCGTAGCCAAAGTCTGCGCCGGCGGCGAGGATGTCCTCGACGATCTTGCCCTGCGCAGCGGCGGCCAGGCGGATGTTAATGAAGCCCGGACCGGCGACGGTGGCTTCGTCGATGCCCTCGTGCGCGCCGAGGGATTCCGCCAGCCAGGTGCCGAATTCGCGGGGGTTCGTGCCGGCCTTCTTGGCCACCTGCATGGCGATGTTCGTTGCGTAGTCGCCGTGCTCCGGGTTGCGCGGTCGCTCCACCGTGGCGCTCTCCGGCACCACAGAGGAATCCAGACCGTGGGCATCCAGGGTCGTGCGGGCAGTTTCGGTAATCAGTTCAGACAATTCAGCAGGAGTCACAGCATTAAACACTAGCAGTGAGGCTGGACACCTCACGCAGTGGCGGAGGTGATTGAACTACTGCCCCGGTGCAGTGCTAGACTTTCAACCCGTATTGACGTGAACACAAAGTGAACCGCCGATACGCGCCTTCGTAGCTCAGGGGATAGAGCACTGGTTTCCGGTACCAGGGGTCGTGAGTTCGAATCTCGCCGAGGGCACTCTTTTCAAGCCAGGGGCACTCGGGGCGTTCTTATTCCTCCGATTTCCTCGGATCGAACTCTACCGAGTCGATGATCGCCTCGATCTCTTCCTCGGACAGGGTGAGCGCCAAGATCTCAACTCCAGCGGCTCCACCGCTTCCTGCGGAGACGAACACCCACGCGCCGTGCAGAGTCTTGCCGGACTTTTCGTTCGTCGTCCAGGTGGTCAGCTTAGCCTCGTCGGCGTTTTCGATATCCAGGTCGCGGGACTCGCCTAGTTCGAAGTCTCTTCCGTGGGTGGTTCGGAACTGGGCGTTCACTTCGAAGTACCCCATCGTGGCGGTTGCCGTAGGCCCTTGCCCCTGGTCAGAGCTCAGACGAATCACGTCCGTTGGCTCTTTATCGGCCTCTTTGTCCGCGTTAGACCAAGACGTGGTGAAACCATTCTCCGTTGGTTTGAAGTCCTCGGTCTCTTCCCAATCTGCTGGAACTTCGAGGGAGATTCGCCCTTCCTCAACCCGCTGCATTCCTTCGGTCACGGACTGTGCCGAGTTTTCGGCCTGATCCGAATCTTCGGAAGCAATGAGGCTGCACGACCCCAGTAGGGCGGCTGAGGTGATTACTGCAGCGATCTTTACTGCTAGCGAATGGGACTTTGAGCGAGGCTTTGAGTGAGACTTCATGGGAGCACTCCTAAGTGTTCTCTTCTGTGGCGATAATAACGTCGCTTTGGGGCACTCGCTGGGTATTCTTAAAGTAATTCTTATTGCCCTCAAAGGCCTCAAAGGACTCAGAGGCTAAGTCCCCGGCGCCTACTCCGGGCGGTTCGCAGCAGCAGACGAACACCACCGGCGAGGTGGTCATTGGCCACACTGAGGCGCCGGGGCAGGCGAACCCATCCGTCATGAATAAGACGATCGCCTCTTGCGGGGATCCCTCGATGCACGAGACCGGCACAACTTTCTTTACCGACGGAACGTCAGGGTGGACGTCGACGTGTGCCAACAAGATGATGGCCGCCCGCCCGGCCGAGCCTGCACCCGCGCCGGATGATTCTTACTACGAGGGATACCTCGACGGTTATGACGACGCGCAGTATGACTACTACGACTACTACGACGAGTACAGCGACTACTAGGAACTAGCTCCAGCTTTCTTTAAGCTGTCGATGCTCTGGAAGTCCACGCCCGGGATCCGGGAAAACCTATCCTTGTCGCAGGTCAGCACAATGATCTGATTATCCCGCCCCAAGGCGCCAAGCACCTTGTTCATGCTCTTGGCTCGGTCGGTATCGCTGAATCCCAGCACGTCGTCCAGGAATATCGGCACCCCGCTGCCGTCATGGCCCACCAGGCGGGCGATGGCGAGCAGCTGCAGAATCTCCACCTGCTCCTGGGCGCCGCCGGAGAGCTGCTCCTTTTCCAGCCGCACGCTGCCGATAGCGCGGCTCGAAACCTGGAACTTCTCATCGACGTCCAGATCAACATCGCTGCCAAAGACAATCCCGGAGAGCTTGTTCAGGGCCTTGCGATACGGCTCGGAGTACTTTTCCTGCATCCGCTTCCGCGATTCCTGAACCACTTGATGCAGTAGCTCCGCGGCATCCGCCTGCCTGCGCAGCCTAGCGACCACGCCCTCAAGGCGCACTACTTCCGCCTCTGCCTGTTCCCTGGTTTCTGCGGAACCGCGAGCCTGCCCGAGCTTGGCGTTCAGGGCGGCAATATCCACGCGGCATTCCTGCACCTGCTGGTTCAGCATGTTGACCCGGCTCCGGGCGCCCTCGAGGCTCGCCTGCACGTCCTCCACGTCGCCGAGCTCGCCTACTTCCCGGCGCTTGGAATCTAGCTTTTCGCGAGCCACATCCACGGCCTGGACAGCCTGGGTGTGCTTCGCATTTAGGTCTTCGTCCGAATAGCGCTCACGGGCTGCTTCCAGATCCTTCGCCGCCGCATCCAGCTGTTGGTGCAGATTATCCGCCTTCGCCTCGTGCTGGATCTTCCGCTCAATTGCGTCGCTGTTCTGTAGGGAAAGCAGCTTTTCGTTGGCCTCGTCACGGGCTCGGGTGGCTGCCTCCAGCGCAGTCGCTGCTTCTGCTTCATCAATGCTCTCATCAATGTTCTCGCCAGCCTCCGCGTTGGCGTCACTTCGCAGGGCGCTACAGGTTTCCCGAAGCCTTTCCACCTCGGCGGTGAGGCTTTCCACCTGACCGTTCAGGTCGGAAAGTGTTCGCTTGCCGAGGATGGCCTTGAGGCTCGCACGCTGATCGCGCAGGGTTTCCTCGTCCTCGTTCCGCGCCCGAACGGCACGCCCAAACTCTTCAAGGACTTCCGCGCGCGGATCCTCGAGCGCAATATGCTCGCGCCCGACCGCCGATAGTTCCGCATTGACTTTCTGCAGCGCCTCGTCGACGTTCAGGTCGAGGTTGCTGGAATCCTGCGCCGGGGTGACGCGCACCTCGTATTCACCCAGGCCAACGGTCCATTCGGTGGTGACCTTCTTTTCCAGGCCGCTCTCCCCCAGGGCGGCCTCCACTCCGTTGTCCACGATGGTGCTGTCGGCCGGCCCTGCGATATGCACGGAGGTCGCGCCCGCATCGCGGATCTTTATCTGCGCGTCCAGGTCCGTCATCGCCTCACGGATCCTCTGTTCCGCCTGCGGCGTGGCCGGGTTGCGATCCACCTTTTGAGCCAGCTCCGCTACCTTCGCATCCAGCTTCACCGCGCTATCCCGCTCCTCCGTCGCGGACTCCAGCCGCCCCTGGATGTCCGCCGTGTTCTTTAGCGCGGTGGCCAGCTTGGCACGCTTATCCGCACGCACGTACGCGGCGTGGGCACTATCGAAGGCTCTCTTCGCCTCGTCGCGCTCGGCCTGTTGTTCCTCTGCCCTTTTCTGGACGCCACGTAGCTCCTCCGTCGCAGTTTTGAGCGACTGTTCTAGCTCCCCCTGCGCTAGCTTCTGCTTCTCCCGCGCCTCGGATGCCTCTTGCCATCGCCCGACCTGGTCCTGTTTCAGTTCCAGCTCGTTTTCCAAGGCGCTTAAGGCCTCCGCGATCTTCTTCGCAGCCTCTAACCGCTCGGCGCATTCGTCGAACTCTTTCTGCGCATCCGGTAGATCGTCTTCGGCATCGGCGCGCTGAATCTGTTTGGATTCGATTTCGCGGATCGCTGCCTGCGCATTGTTGTACTCAAGCTTGGCGGTCGCTAGGGCTTCCTGCGCACTCGCCAAATCTGCCTCGGCGGCGGCCAGCTCTCCCTTGGAATTTCTGTTGGCTCGGCGGTCCCGCAGCTTCTTGTCTTCGTCGTCGATCAGGCGGACTAGCAGCTCCGCGGCACCCTGGTCATTTTCGCTGATACCACTGGCGGCGCTCACTGTGGCGTCATCACCGGCGGTGCGCAGGGCCGAGGACAGGGAGGGGATGGCCGTGAAGTCGAGTGCGTCCAGGCGCTGCCCCTGGCTGACGAAGAGTGCCTCGCGCAGGGCGGAGTCGATGCTCTCGTTCAGCAGCTCACTGAACTTCTCCATTGCCTGGTCGCCGGTGTAGTTGCGCACGGAGGGGCGCAGCACATCTAGGAGCACCTTCTTTTTCTCGAAGTCCTTGGTGTACTCCACCAGGTTCTCGCCCAACTGCATACGGGCGGTGATCTTTGGCTTGGTGCCGCTGCCCACGGGGAAAAAGCCACTGACTTTCTTGGAGGTCGTCGAGACTTTCCAATCCGAAAGCAGCAGGCCAAAGGCGTTCATCAAACTAGATTTTCCGGCCTCGTTGCTGCCGTGAACGACGGTCACACCCGTGGCGCTTGGGGCAAAGTGCGCGGACTCAATGCCCGCGAAATTCTGCACGTCCAGGCTCTCCAGCACGAAGCTGGCTTTTGGCGATGCCTTGGTAGAAGATGTCATTTCCTTGCCGTCCCTCTCCCCTAGTTAGCCTTCTCCGCCTGGTGTGCCAAGCGCACGAGCAGTCGCAGCGCATCCTGCGCCTGCTGTGCCCGCTCTACCCGTTGCGGATCCTTGCTATCGGAATTCGCCAGCTGCTGCAGTTCTTCCACCGCCTCGCCGACAAAACCTTGACTGAGCAGCCCCTCGGAAAGCTCGTCCTCGTCGGGAATAACATGCAGCTTCATTAGCCGCTCGCGCGCGTATAAAGCAGCGAAGGTCGGCGCGATCTTCGTGATCCGCTCGTCCAGGTAAGCGGCATCGTGGACGGACAGCGTTCCCTCCAGCGCGTACTTCACCACGGTGGTGCGCTTTGCGTCGATTCCCTCTAGCCGCTCCAGGAACTCGTCGATATCCGCCGCCGAGTTCACCGTCGCGTTCAGCGCCTTGAATGCCCAGCGCCCGACCGGAACCTCCTCTACCTGAACGTCCGCCTGTTGTGCTGGTCGCGCCGGATCCACCGCGATGTCCACCATCAGCACGTTTCCGGAGTTCGCTTCGCCACCCCCGTCTGGTTCAACGAAGGCCGTGACCTCCTGTGCGCCTGAGTACCACACCCGCGCCCGTGATGCGTCCGCGTCCAGCGGCATTGTCGAGTGCGTGTCACCCAGCGCCACGTAGTCCACCTTCCGCTCGCGGCACGCCCGGGCTGCGTTGTCTACGTCGATGCGGTCTAGATCATCCTTGTCGCCGAAGGAGCCTACTGCCCCGTGCCCCACCAGCACGCGCACACCCGCTCCCTGCACCGGCTCCAAATCTCTCAGCGCGGCTGCCACCAGGTCCTCGTCCGCGTTCTTCCCCCGCAGCGGGGCACCCACAATCTCGAGAGGAACACCAGCCGCGCCCGCGCCACCGGAGTTCGGCACCGCCACTGGAGCCGAATCCCTAAGCACATAAACATTCGCCAGTTCGGTGAACTCCTCCCGGTGGTACACGCTGGCCGCGTCCAGCGGATCATGGTTTCCAGGCAGAAGGAACACCGGCACTTTTGTGCGCTTTAGCACGTCCATCGCACGCCCGTAAATCTCTGGTTTCAGCAGGTTATCGTCGAAGACATCGCCTGCCACCACGATGGCATCACACTGCCTTTCCTCCGCGAGGTCCAACAGCGCCTCGACCGCCGTCAACCGCGATTCATCAAAACGCGACTGCGCCTCGCTGCTCAAGAAGCGGCGCTTCATCCCCAATTGCCAATCCGACGTGTGCAAGATCCGCACCCGGTGCGCCGATGTTGTTGCCATAGGTTGTGCCATGCCTTACCCCTGCCCGTTGTTGTTAGTGTTGCCGTTATCGCTAGCGTTGCCGTCTACTTCGCCACTTGTCTCGCCTGTAGTTCTATCAGCCCCTCCAGACAAGCCAGCTTCATAATAGAACAAAGGTTCGACAGCCTGCAGGGTCTCATAACAAACCTCCAGCTCATGCATAGCCTTGAGCTGATCCACCGCATGCCAGGTCACCGACCGCATGGCCTCTTTCAAAGCCTTTTGATCGCCCTGTTCCATGCCCGATTCCCACTGCAGAGGCTCCCATTTCACCGGCTCCGCCGCCGTCCCCCAGAACTCGGCCGAATCCACCTGCTCCGGTTGGTCGGTATGCTTCTCCGCGTTGTCTGGAGCTTGCTGTTGCCTAATTGGTGACGCCCCCACGCCCCCACCACCCCAGCCCTGAACTGGGCGCAGCAGCTCCTGCGCGTTAAGCCCCCGCCATTTCAGCAGAATACTGGCGTCCCTATCCAGCTTCTCCGCCGCAGAATAGGCCAGTGCCACCACGTGCTTACAGACCGCGGACTTATCCGGGCAGCTGCAGTACACCCGGTTGACGTGCCCGGGGTGCATCAGCACCGAGGCGACGTCCATGCCCGGCGCGCCGCCACTTAAGAGGGAGCGGATGTGCGAGCTGTCGGAGAGCATCTCGTGGTACACGAAATCCCGCTGGCGGTCCGTGAGCCTCCGCAGGTGAATGGACGTTTCAAAAGGCTCCAGCTGCGAGCCGTGGATCAGCCCTGCAACCACATTCTCCGCGAACTCAACGCTCAGCACTTTGCCGCCGCGGAAGTATTCGCGGCCGCGCGCCAGCCTGCCGGAGTCTGTGGACCTGGAAATAGACTCCATCAGTTGCGAGCTGGCCCAGCTGTCCTCTCCACGGATGTGGGTGCCGTGCTGATCCCGCAGGCGGTCCATTTCTTGGCGTCGCTTGGCTCCAAAGTCAGCGAGCACCACGTTGTCGCCCCAGGTCGCATCCGTGCGCGTGCGCTTCTTCGGTTGCTTGCTAACCATCGTTTTCCTCCAGCTGAGTGGACTCGCGCAGCTGCAGCAGCTCGCTCAGTTCCTCATCGTCGAGGTTGGCGATCCACCCCTCGCCTGCGCCGACGATATCTCCTGCCAACTCCCGCTTGCTCATGATGATGTCGTGGATTCTCTCGTCGATGGTGCCCTGCACCACCAGCTTATAAACCTCCACGGACTTGTTTTGGCCGATCCGATAGGCCCGGTCCGTGGCCTGGTCCTCCACTGCCGGATTCCACCAGCGGTCGATGTGGATCACCACCGAGGCTTCCGTCAGGGTGATGCCGGTGCCGCCAGCCCGTACTGAGAGGATCATGATCGGCGGCCCATCGGCGCTCTGGAATTCGCGGACCATCTGCGTGCGCTTCGCACGCGACAGCCCGCCGTGTAGCACGGGAACCTCCACACCGAAAGTGCTCTGCAACTCCGGCGCCAGCATCTTGCCGAATGTCGGGAACTGCGTGAACATCAGCACCTTCTTGCCCTGTTCCAGCGCCTGACTGGTGATCTCGAAGATGCGCTCGATCTTTGCCGAGCGATGCTTGCCATCGGCCAAGATTCCGGAGCCGTCGCCCGCGAAGTGCGCCGGGTGGTTGCAGATCTGCTTGATCTTTACCAGCGCTCCCAGGATGTTGGCCCGGCGCTTGCCGCCGGGTAGCTGCAGGCGCATCTCCATGTCTTTAATAAAGGTCTCGTACAGCGCCGCCTGCTCTCTAGACAAAGGTACTCGCTCCACGATGTCCTGCTTCTCCGGCAAGTCCAGACCAATCGCCACGTCGTCCTTCAACCGGCGCAGGATAAAGGGCTGCACCAGCCCGCGCAGGCGCCGTTTCGCCTCCTCGTCCCCATAGCGCTCAATGGGAATGGCCAGGCGGTTTTGGAAGGCTGCGGCGGAGCCGAAGATTCCGGGGTTAGCAAAGTCCATAATCGCGTACAGATCACTCAGCCGGTTTTCCACCGGAGTGCCCGTCAGTGCAATGTGGGTCTCTGCATTAAGCGAGCGCACCGCGCGGGACTGCTTCGTCGCCGGGTTCTTGATGGCCTGCGCCTCGTCGGCCACCACTCGGCCCCACTGAACCTGCTGGTAGCGCGCAGTATTCCTGGCCACGCGCCCGTAGGTTGTCACCACCAGATCCGGCTTCTTTTGCTTGCCCTCCAGCCCCTGGGACGTGGCGTCACCAAACTCCTTATCGGTGAGCAACCCCGAACCGTGATCAACCAAGACCTCCAGGCTCGGCACGTGCAGCGCGGCTTCGGCCCGCCAGGCTTCCACGACGGTGGTGGGAGCAACCACCAGTGTGGGGCCGGCGCAATCGTCGACCTCACGCTCCCAGGCCAACAACGCGAGCACTTGCAGGGTTTTACCCAGACCCATGTCGTCGGCCAGGATCGCGCCAATACGGTGACGGTGCATCCAGGCCAGCCAGCTTAGACCACGGCGTTGGTGGTCGCGCAGGGCGGTCTGCACCGCGGCGGGAGGCTCTACCGGCTCCGGCGGATCCACCTGTGCCTCGCCGTCGAGCAGTCGTTCCACCCAACCGTCAGCCACCACGCGGAATTCGTGGTCGGTATCTACCGTCTCGCTGGCGCTCAACAGGTCGGCTTCCAAGATGTCGCGCACGCTCACGGTGGTATCCCCCACCGGCTTGTCCTGCTCCTTGGTCACTTCCGCGAACCACTTGCGGGCGCTCGACAGGGCCTCCTGATCCAGGTAGACGTACTCGCCGTTGATGCGCACGATCGACTCGGCCGCGTTCAAAAGCTCCTCGCGGGTAGCCTCGTCCAGTTCCGCACCGGTTCCGTCGGCACCATCGGCACCGTTAGCCCCTGCTGCGCCGCCGTCGCCCAGGCTGACTTCCCAGGAGAAGTTCATCAGCTGATCCATGCCCAGCTTGCCCGAGCCCGGCCCCTGCCCCACCGGGGTGGCCTTCGCCTTTACCCGCGGGCGCACCTTGCCCCACCCGCGCGGAATCATCACACCAAACCCGGCTTCGCGCAGCGCCTCCGCCCCGTGCTCTAGGAAGCTCGCGAGCTCGGTGATGTCCAGGTTCGTTCCCAAGGTTGGCTGTGCGCTCGGCAGTTCTTCTGGACGCCACCATTCCCGCTCCAACCGATTCGAGCCGCTATTTACCCACGTCAGCAGGCTTCGTACGTGCGGATTGAACTCCTGCCACACGTCCTCCACCCTGTAGAGGCTGCGGATAACCTGCTCCCTCAGATCTTCGTTCATGGTGGCTGGGTTCAACGGCTCGAAGGGTCCACCGTTCTGGGAATAGGCAATCTGCAGCCACCAGGTTGGTTCGGAATCGACTTCTTCCACTTCGGAGGGCGTAGACAACAAGAACACCAACTGCCCCGCCTGGGCCTCAGCCTCGCGCCGCCACTGGCCGAGGCTTACCACGGTGCTGGCTCCGCCCCGCCGGGTTGCCGTGCCCGTCGCCAGGGCCCGCACGAAGTCCGAGGTGAAGTCACTCAGCTCGCGGCGCAGGTGGGTCACGGCGATCCAGTGCGCAAACTCGTCGGCCATGCGATCCACTACGTCTGCGCCACCGTTGCGTGTCAGCACTCCCGGCACGCGCTCACGGAACTGCTGCAGCACGCGCATGTGGTCGCCTGCGGGCGCAAGGGTCCAACGTGGGAACCATTGATCATCCACGCGCTCCATCCGCACCATCACGCGCCCGGCTCGCACGGCATCCTCAACAAAAGAGCATAAATTCATAAGAAATTTGAGCTCCGGCCCCAGTCCGTCAATCAGGCCACGCTTATCGGTAGTTTCAGTATCGATATTTTTATTCACATACTCGCATAATTCACCCATGAGCGAAACAGATTCTTCGGGTGTCAAAGCCACCGCCGGCACCGGCAATTTCTTAACTCTCCCCCGGGGCGTAGACAGCCAAATCCCACCCCTATTGCGCCACGGGCGCGACCCCAGAATATCCATACAAACAGCAGGTATATCGCCGGTTTCCAGTTCATCGATATCGAGTACCACCCCGTGCCCCTCGACACGCTCTACCCACAACCACAGCCCGCCCGACGTGGGTGCAACAACGTGCATCTGATGCGTGAATCCCATGCTGGAAGTTCTACCACGTACCCCGGACACCCTTCGCAACGTGAACGTCTTCGCTAACGTGGATACCGAGTTGTGCGCGTCACACATGCGCGCGCCTTCTGCACTTCGGAGCACAGAGAGCCCGAAAGCTGACGTATAGAACTTATACATTCAACTTGAGGAGATGATGTTTGTGGCCGACCAAACATGGTTTGTCATAGCCATGGTGATCTATCTGATCGCCATGCTGCTGATTGGACTTTATAGCTTCAACCAGACCGACGAGTATGAGGATTACATGCTCGGCGGGCGTAACCTGCACCCCTTCGTCGCCGCATTGTCGGCCGGAGCGTCAGACATGTCCGGCTGGCTCCTCATGGGCCTGCCAGGACTGATCTATGCGACAGGTTTCGGTGGCACGTGGATGGCCATCGGCCTGCTCATCGGCGCCGCAGTGAACTGGCTCGTCACCGCTCCGCGCCTGCGCTCCTACACCGAGGTGGCGAACAACTCCATCACGATCCCCTCCTTCCTGGAGAATCGCTTTAACGATCGCAGCCACTTCCTGCGCATCGCCGCCGGCATCATCATTCTGGTGTTCTTCACCTTCTACGTATCCTCCGGCATGGTTGCAGGTGGCGTCTACTTCGAGTCCACCTTCGAGGGCGACTACACGACCGGCATGATCATCATCGCCGCCGTTACCGTGGCCTACACCTTTATCGGTGGCTTCCTGGCCGTCTCCTTCACCGACACCGTCCAGGGTTGCATCATGTTCGTCTCCCTGCTGCTGGTGCCAGTCATGGCACTGCTGCACATGGATGACCCGAGCGCTATCTGGACCTACCAGCTGGAAAATGCATACGGCCTCGAGTCCATCGAGCCGAACCCGGAGTGGTTCTCCCTGTTCACCGGCGTTTCCTTCATCACCATCATCTCCAACGCCGCGTGGGGTCTCGGCTACTTCGGCCAGCCTCACATCATCGTGCGCTTCATGGCGCTTCGCAGCCCGTCCGATGCCCGCGCAGGCATGCGCTACGGCGTCGGCTGGATGTTCCTGTGCATGGTCGGCTCCGTCATGGTTGCCATCATCGGCCCGGCATTCTTCGGCATGGATCCCTCTATCGCCATCACTGACCAGGACAAATTCGAATCAATCTTCCTGGATATGGGCCGCATTCTGTTCCACCCGCTGATCGCTGGTCTGATCCTGACCGCAGTTCTGGCGGCTATCATGTCCACCATTTCCTCCCAGCTGCTGGTTGTTTCCTCCGCGCTGATCGAGGACATCTACAACGGCCTGATCAACAAGAACGCATCCGACCAGTCCCTGAAGAACCTCTCCCGCATCTCCGTGCTGATTGTCGCTATTTTCGCCGGCGTGATTGCTCTTAACCCGGAGTCCGGCATCCTTGGCCTGGTCGAGTTTGCCTGGGCGGGCTTCGGCGCCTCCTTCGGCCCGGTCATTCTGGCTTCGCTGTACTGGCGCCGCCTCAACGCTCCGGGCGCCGCCGCTGGCCTGGTCACCGGTGCTATCGTCGCCTTCATCTGGGGTGGCCTGCCCCAGTTCGGTGTCATGGACAAGCCGTTCGAACTGTACGAGATGATCCCGGGTGTCGCCCTGAACATCATCGTGATGGTCACGGTTACCCTACTGACCAAGGCACCGTCCAAGGAGGTCACCGACACCTTCGACGAGGCAGCCAAGCTCTCCAAGGTGGCCATCAAGAAGGACATCGACTTCGAGGAAGCCGCAGAGGTTACCGCCAAGTAGCTCACCCGCTTTCTTGAGCGAACCTTTCTAGCGCCGCTGCAGTCTAAGACTGCATGCGGCGCTTTTTCCTGTCTCAGCCCTTCACGTTCTATTGCCTGTTCCTGGTTGTCTTGGTCTGTGTTGTTTCTTGGGTGACGACGCCACATGGTCACCACCCACAGGACCAGAAAACAGTTAGGGCGTACCTGCAACAGATTCGCCAGATCTCCGCCCGCCCACGGGTGCTGGGGTACTCCCGCGCCCGCTTCGGCGACGGTTGGGGAATGCAGATCACTAACCGTGGCGTGTGCGATACTCGGGACTTACTACTGGTGCAGACCTTCGGAGGTACGGCCGGTGGGTGCGCCAACGACGATGGGGACGGAGCGGCGGGGGAACGAAGGGGCGTCGATCCCTATACACACCACCCCATGGACCGCCACGGGGTGGACATAGACCACATCGTCCCGCTGGCGGCCGCATGGGACCTGGGAGCTTATGCGTGGCCGGAAGCGCAGCGGCGGGCATTTGCAAACGACATGCAGCGAAATCTGGTGGTGACGGCGTCCGAGGTGAACCGTGAGAAATCCGATTCCACATTGAGCGAATGGCTGCCTCCGGTGGAGCGCTGTGGCTACTGCGCGCGCTTCGTGCGGGTTGTCGGTGACTATGGATTGGCACTTTCGGCAGCGGATGTGCAGACGGCTCGGGAAGCCTGCGATCTATAGGGCGCGCGGCTTTTAAAGGTGACAAAGCCCCTGTTCATCTGTGAGGATAGAGGACATGTCTACTTTTATTGTTGCGCTTCACGTCCTGGCGGCGATCCTGCTGATCGGCCCCGTTGCTATCGCTTCTTCCATGTACGCTCCCCAGTTCCGCAAGGCACAGTCCGGTGACCCATCTGCTGTCGGTGCCCTGCGACTGGTGCACCGCATTACCCGCTCTTATGGCTTCATCTCCCTGCTGGTGCCGGTGCTGGGCCTCATCGCATTCTTCGTCGTAGACGGCGCAATGAAGAACACCGCGCTGCACTTCGCCCTGCTGCTGGCCATCGCTGCCTGGGGTGTTCTGATTGCTCTGGTTATCCCCCGCCAGCGCCAGGGCCTGGTTGCACTGAACGCTGTCGAGGCCGGTGACGCTCCGGCTTCCGAGGCAGAGGCTGCCAAGGCCGCAGACGCCGACGTTTCCAAGATTCCGGGCCAGGCGGCGATGTTCGCGGGCATCTTCAACCTGCTGTGGCTGGTCACGGCGATCCTGATGTTCGTCTAAGCCCCTTCAGCTTTTAAAGCTTTAATTAGAACCCGCGGATAAGGCCGCGGGTACACGAAAAACGCACCCCACCCGGGGTGCGTTTTTATTTGATAGCCGCTGATATGGGTGCTTCAGCCTCAGCGGGCAAAGGGGCGGATGTCGTTAGAACGAGAATACGTAAATGAACGACAGTCCCATTAACAAGAAAGCGCAGGTCAGAGCGTTACAGAATTATGCTGTTCCTCGACCGGGCGTCCGTATTCTCGTTCTAACGACATTTGACCGCTTAGGGTCTAACGGCGACCTCCACGGTGCCCGCGGTCTGACTTAAAACCGCGTCCGCCACGATCATCTCGGCGGTTGCGCCCGCCACGGCCACCGTGACCGCCGCGTCCGCCACGTCCACCACGATCCCCGCGGTCATTGCGGTGCTGGCGCTTGTGGCTGCCCGGACGACCAGCCGGAGCACCCGGATCCGGCTCAATGTTGATCAGCTGGCCAGAAACGCGGGTCTGATCCAGCGCGTGGAACACTTCCATCGGCAGATCCGCCGGCAGCTCCACCAGGGAATGCTCCGCGAAGATGCTGATGCGACCGAAATCGCGGGAGTTCATGCCACCCTCGTTGGCCAGTGCGCCGACGATGGCACCCGGGCGTACGCGCTGACGGTGACCCACCGACAGGCGGTACACGGCTAGCTCCTTGCCGTTGCGATCCGTGATGCGCGGAGCTTCCTTATTGAAGCGCTCGTCGAAGGGCTTGTACGCTCCGCCTCCGCTGCGGTTATCGTCGCCATAGCGATCACGGCGGCGCGGGCGCTCCTCCTTCGGCTTCTCCTTCATCAGGAAGTCCTCGCCAGCTTGCAGCTGGGTAGCCAGGGCTGCCGCAATGTCCGACAGCTCGACCTCGTTGGACTCCGCGTACTCCTTCACCAGGTCGCGGAAGATACCGATCTGCGGGTCCGCTAGGGACTCCGTCAGGCTGTCGCGGAACTTCTCCTTGCGGGCCTCGTTCACTGCGTCCACCGTCGGCAGCTCAATCTCATTCAACCGAGACTTGGTTGCCCTTTCGATCGCCTTCAGCAGGCGGCGCTCACGGGGCGTCACAAACAAAATAGCGCGACCCTTGCGACCTGCACGGCCCGTGCGGCCAATGCGGTGCACATAGGACTCGGTATCGTGCGGAATGTCGTAGTTGAACACGTGGGTGATGCGGTCGACGTCCAGGCCACGGGCGGCAACGTCGGTGGCCACGAGGATGTCCAGGCGGCCATCCTTCAGCTGATCCACGGTGCGCTCACGCAAGTTCTGCGGAATATCGCCGTTAATGGCGGCCGCATTGAAGCCGCGGGCACGCAAGCGCTCCGCCAGCTCCTCGGTCTCGTTCTTCGTGCGCACGAACATGATCATGGCCTCGAACTCAGTGACCTCGAGGATGCGAGTCAGCGCGTCCAGCTTGTCGCGGTGGCTGACCAGCAGGTAATCCTGTTCGATGTTTTCGCTGGTCCGCTGGGTGGCCTTGACCGTAATCTCGCGCGGATCGTTCAGGTACTGCTTCGACAGGCGGCGAATGCCGGAGGGCATTGTCGCGGAGAACAGGGCAACCTGCTTCTCGCTGGGGGTATCTTCCAGGATGCGCTCGACGTCCTCCTGGAAGCCCATGTTCAGCATCTCGTCGGCCTCGTCGAGCACCATGAAGCGCAGCTCGGAAATATCCAGGCTGCCCTTCTCTAGGTGATCGATCACACGGCCGGGCGTACCAACCACAATGTGGGCACCTCGGCGCAGGCCGGACAGCTGCACGCCGTAGGCCTGGCCGCCGTAGATCGGCAGCACGTGGATGCCGCCCAGGTGCTCGGAGAAAGATTGGAAGCTCTCTGCAACCTGCAGCGCAAGCTCGCGCGTCGGTGCCAATACGAGGGCTTGGGGGTGACGCTTCGACACGTCAATACGCGACAGAATCGGCAACGCAAATGCGGCCGTCTTACCGGTACCGGTCTGTGCGAGGCCGACCACGTCGTGGCCTTCCATGAGCACCGGAATGGTTTCTGCCTGGATCGGAGAAGGTACTTCGAAGCCGACCTTCTTGACTGCAGCTAGTACGTTTTCGGGCAATCCCAGCCCGTCGAAAGAGGGCTGCTGCTCTTCTTTACCCTGCTCTTCGCTTTGCTTATTGTCGTTTTCTGGAACTTTCGCTTCGGCGTTCTCAGACTCCACTGCCTCATTAGTCACATCTTGTGGCTCGCGCTTTTCCACGGCAGAATCCTGGGAAGAATTCTCCGTGATACCACCCTGCAGTTCATTCTGAGATACCGACTCGTCATTAACCGGCTGGTTCACGTCGCCGGTGACGTTTTCAGTATCACTCATCGTTGTCCAAGCCTACGCTGCCTTGACCGATAAAGCGATTCACGAAAATACCCCGGAAAATACCCCAGGGTTCAGCTGCCCGTAACGCAAGCTGCAGCTCAGGCAGCAGCTCAGGCTAAAGCTCAAGCTGGGCGATCACGTGATTTGCCGCCCGCTGCCCGCTGCGGAGCACACCATCGATACTCGGCGTTGCGTGCTGGGCACCGGCCAAGGCGATGCGACCGCCTTGGAGTTCCCGCTCCCCCATTTCCTTGCCTATACGTTGCAGGCTTTGCGGGAGGATGAGCGGGATGGCGTCAATAAACTTCTGTTCCTTAACCAGCTCCCAACCGGAGGAATCTACGCCGAACAGCGACCCCAGACCGCGCTGCACCTCAGCCACCGACGGCCCGTCAGCTGGGTTAGAACCGCGCTGGTGCACGTGGTTAGCGGCCACCAGGTGCTTGCCAGGCGCATAGCTGGGGGCGGCGGCGGTGACCTCCGTGGCCGACGTAATGGGAGTGCCGCGAGTGCCGTCCACGGTCAGTAAACCTTCCTCCATAACCGGCTCGTCCGAGACAAACCACCAGGAAGAAACGCTGGTCGTGGGCACTTCCGGCGAGCCCAGTAGCTCGGTTTCCCGCCGCGGGTCAACGGCTACAATGACGTGCGAGAAGTGTTCGGTCTCTGCTCCGTTGACCGTCACCCGAACCCCGTCACCGTCCTCCTCGAGGGCTGTTACCGGCGAGTTCATCCGGAATTCGGCCCCCGGCACGCGCGCGAGCGCCGCCGATAGTTCGCCCATGCCGCTTTCCAGCACAGCCAGGTTGCCGCGCAGCATGGTGGCGACCATCCACTTGGCGAAGATCGCGGAGGATTCGTTCTCCGCATCGAAGAGGAAGGCGCGCAACAGCGGGTCGATGGCCACGGCGCGGGTACGTCGGCGCACGCCCCGTTGGTCCAGTGATTCGCAGGTCTTCACGTCCTCGGCGATGTACTTCTGCTTGATGCTGCGCAGCTCCAGACTGGAGCGGTGGGAAAGCTCAGACTTGAGCCAGCGCCGCAGAGCCAGAAGGTCCCGGAAAGATAGGGCGCTGCGTGCCTTTGAGCGCATGAGGTTGGGAATCAGGTGTGGCGCGCGGATCGGGTCGCAGATCAGAGCCAGACCGTCGTCCGTGAGCGTTTGGATCGCGGGCTGAAAGTAGCGGATCCCCAACGCGGCGTACTCCCCCGGCTGCAGGATTTCCTTCACCGCCGGGTACCACGAGTTGAAGGTCTGCAGCCCGTGATCAATGGTCACTCCGTCGATCTTCTCGCTGCGCACATGTCCGCCAAGACTGTCGCTGGCTTCAAAGACAGTGCAGCTCACGCCACTTTTGTGCAGGGTTCGCGCTGCGGCGAGTCCGGCTAGCCCGCCTCCTACGATGGCTACATTGGCTGTGTTTTCCGCCATGTCGCTGCTCCCTAACCTGTCTTTCCTCGCCTACTGTTTCCGCCTGCGCTAGCGCACCTGCTGCGCCCATGCTATCGCACCGGCTATTGTCGTCGGTCGCTCGCAACACCTCCCCTTATTCGATTGTGTGTTCTATTCTTTTTCTTAGTGACGCCACCTTGTCCAACCCTTTGCCTACTCTGCATCCCTGAACGCAGACCACTGCTGGCGGGTCTCCGCAGCGGAGGTCTGGCTCGGATGATCAACACACAGAAAAACTCAGCCAAGAATCCCCAAGTGCCAAGAACACCCAAGTAAGGAAGTGAGCAACCATGAAGTCCCGCATCACCACCCGGCGCACACCAATCCCCCGCTCAGCTATCCAGCGCCCGGCTAACCAGCGCCCGTCTACTCGGAGTTTCGCTTTGAGCGAGCCTCACCGCGCAGCGGCGGAAGCCCGCGCCATGTTGCGCCATCCGCGTAGCCTGATCCGCATTACCCCTGGTTGGCAGGCGCCTCGCTTCACAGTAGAGGCCGGCGATTCCACGGCAATGGTGCACGTCTCGCGGCGGCGCATGACCCCTCTACTGTGGCGCAGGCTCAGTGGGCAGCAGGCACCGGAGGGACAGGACTTGTTCCTGGTCACGGTATCGGTGGAGTGCCCACAGTGGATGCACAATGAGTCCACCCGCCTGCTGGAGTTCATCCTGGGGCAGGCGTGGACTGTGCGGGAGGATCCGCAGGAATTTCGGGATCGCAACCACCAGGCTCAAGTCAGCCTGACGTGGCATGCGCTGATGACGCAGGAGGATCTGCAGGCCGGCAAGGCGCCGGCTCCACGCGCCGCGTGAGCTAGTCCTCGTCCTCTGCTGCGACCTCGTCCTCGTCGTCAAACTCGTCGTCTTCAAACTCGTCGTCGTAGTAGTCGAACTCGTCCTCCAACGGGACCAACAGCTCTTCCCACTCGGTAGCCTGCACCTGTGCAACCGCCAGGGCGTCAAAGAGCTGATCGAAGTCCGTGAAGGTACCCAGCTCCAAAACCTCCTGGGTCATCTCGGCGGCATCTTCCAGGACATTCTGATACATCACTTCGCGCTCGAAGTCGCTTAGGGTCTCGTCGCTATCCAGCTCGGCCTCAGCCTGTGCCACCAGCTCGTCGTACTCCTCGCCGAAGGTCACAAAGGTCACGGTCGCTTCGGGCTCATCAGTACCGGAACCCAGCATCACCGTGATGAGGGAGCCATTCCCCACCTCTGCGCGTACCAGCATCGGCTCAATCAGATCTTGCTCAAACTCCAGGTCAGAGATGCGATCATCGGTGCCTTCCAGCAGGTCGTGCAACACAGTAATGCACTGGTCAGTCGCAATGTACTGTGCCACCACAGCGACGGCGGCCTCGACGGAGAACACCACTCCGACCAGGGTGTCCTCAAACTCTTCAATGCCTGCAACCTCGTCGAGCTCCCCCTTGGCCATGAACACATTCGCCGAGTTGATGCCTGCCGTAGTGCTCGTCTGCTCGATCTGCTGGAAATGAATCTCCAGCTCCGGGGCAATCGGTACGAACAGCATGTCATCGTTTACTCGTGACTCAATACCCTCAGTATCCAGCGCCTGAGCAATGTCCTCGTAGAAACCCACAGCCAACGTCTCCCTAGTATTTCCTAGTGCTATATGAGGTGTTTCAGTCCGAAGCGAACGTGCATTCCGAGACTTGGGCACCATAGTAACCCGATCCTGGACAACACGTCTCCACGCAAAACCAATCGGGTGCCTCTCCCCTCCTCACCCACTGTGCCGCTGCCGTGTCGGCCGCCCACACGCCCGAACTAGCGCCCCGGCCTCGGCATCGCCACGGAGCTCTCGTCCCCTTCCCAACCCCGCATGTCGAACTTCTCCCACACCCGGCGAAACTCCGCGCGAGGGTCTTCTTCCAGCCTCATTTCCCTCTCGAACACCTGCGTCGCCCGGGTGTCCAACGTATAAGGCTCCCAGCCCGGATCCGCTCCCCAGATAAACCTCTTCCAGGCCCGTTGCATGTGCTCGGAGACCACGGCCATCTCCCCTCCCAGGACGAAGCTGGCTTTCGAGGACTTGGCGTCACCAAAAAGAGCAGACAGCTCCATCGAGTGCATCGCACCCACCCCGAGCCGCCGCAACATCGCGGGGGCATAGTCGAAGCGATACATCCAGACGGGCGCCCCGGCCGCCTGGTGCAGCTCGGCGAGCCGGATGGACTGCGCCCAGAACACGGCGTCGGCGAGCATCTGCGCGAAGACCCCACGGCGCCCAATGTCCCCATAGGCGCTCTCAATCTGCTCGGCAAGCACCGGATCGTGTGCGCGTAGCATCGTCCGAGCTGCCCTTACCCGTGCCGACTTAGAGAAGAACAGCATCTGCGCGGCCGACAGTTCGTCGTTGTTAGTGCCGATGAGCAGGGGGATCCGCTGATGCTCGGCGCGTTCGAAGATTCCCAAAGGGTGGTCGGAGAGAAGTTCCCCGTCGATGGCGATGCCGAAGGCCATATTCATCTCCCGCAGCCCGCCGCCCCGCCACAGCATCTGCTGCCCGGCGCGCACTACGTCGGCGAAGTGCAAAGCGCGTAGCTCGGCGATGGAGGTCGTGCGCGGAACCAGTCCGGAATACTGCGTGAGCTTGCGCGCCCAGAGGTTCGACTGGGCGTTGGTGTGCACGCTCATTACGGGCGCGGACTGCAGAATCACCCGGTGGAATAGTCCCCGTGCGGCGGGAATGGTCATCAGCGCGGCGGCGGAGGTCCCGCCTGCGGATTCGCCCATCAAAACCACATTGTCCGGGTCGCCTCCGAAGCCCGCGATGTTCTTCCGCACCCATTCCAGCGCCAGGAGCTGGTCGCGGGTCGCGGGGTTGGGTTCGCACCCGGCGGCGTCGGGGACGTCCAGGGAGCTCATGTCCACATACCCCAGCGCGCCGAGCCGGAAGTTCAGAGCGACGTAAACTACATCCAGTTCTTTGGCGAAATTATGCCCACGTAGTACTGCGGTGTGGGAAGCCCCGGCGAAGAAGCCGCCACCGTGCAGGAACACGACAACTGGCAGTGTGGCATCCGTATCTGGTCGGACGATATCCAGGTTCAGGCAGTCCTCGTCGCCGATAACTTCGTCTTTCCAGTTGTAGGACGTCTGAGGTGCGACGTTCCCGTACTCTTCCGCCGACCACTCCCCCTGCCAGCGCACCGGACGTGGGGCTTTCCAGCGTTCCGCGGAGCCGAATGGGATGCCACGCCATGTCCGCACGCCGTCCATCCGGAAACCTCGGACGACCCCTCCCGTGGTCTCTGCCCGTACGCCGTCCTGATTCATCATTTCACCATCCTAAGCTCTAACGCCCGCCCGCGGTCGGGCGAGCGCCTTCCGTACCGTCGGCTCGGTTTTGGCCTACTGTTGATGCCCATGGGAATTCTCAATTTCGGCAAGTCCGATCAACCGCGTGACGAGGCCACCGCTACCTCTGAGCTCATCCAGCAGGCTCGGCGTGCGCCCTACCCTTCCGGCCCGTTCGCTCGCCGCTTCTTCGCGGCAATCGACCGCACGGTCTCTATCCAGGAGCCGCTCATCCGGTCCTACGTGGCAAAGATCGAGAAGAAGCATGGTGACGCCACGCCTCAGCGCCGACAGGAAGTTCTAGACACGCACTTTAAGAATCTGGCCACGGGCTCCGGCGCGGGCACCGGCGGCGTGGCCGCAGTCCCAGGCGTGGGTACGCTGCTCTCCTTGGCGGGTATCGCGGCGGAATCCGCGCTGCTCATTGAGGTGTGCGCCCTCTACGCCCTGGCCTCCGCCGAGTTGAATGGCATCGACATCTCCAAGGAGGAAACTCGCCGTGCGGTGGTGTACCTGGCGATCTCCGGGGCTACGGCCAAGGAGCTGGTGCAGGCGCTGGCCGAGGATCGAACCTTCAGCTCGCTGCAGGCCGCCAACCGGCTGCGCGGCGCGCGCAAGCTGCGCAAAGCCGGCTCTGTCGAGCTAAAGCAGGCCAACAACGTCCTGGGGCGCTTCGCATTCCGCCAGGTTCGCAAGAGCTTCGGCGGCGCGATGTTTAAAAAGGTTCTGCCGTTCGGCGTCGGCGCTTACCTGGGGGCTAAGGCCAACCGCAAGATCGCAGAGCGCATGGTCGACAACGTGCACGTCTTCATCCGCGAGGCCGACGAGATCTTCTAGCTCGCCGGGGGTTGTCCGACCCCCGCGTTAGAATCATCGGCGTGTTCAGAGTCATCCGAGAATCCGCCCGGCGCCACCGGTGGTTATTCGCTGCCGTGGTGGTTTTCTCCGTACTCTTGCCCACCATTGAGCTGCTATTGCCGCTGCTCGCGGGCGCTTCCGTGGATGGCAGCACGCGCGCGATCGGGTTACTAGTGGCGGTTGCCTGCGCGCGTTTCGTTACGCAGGCGTTGCGGCGTTTCCTCTCTGGCACGTTCAGCGTACGCACTCAGCACAGCCTGCGCACTCGAATGTTTGCGGCAATCCAGGCTGTCGACGAGAACGCAGCTCGGTCTTTCGGCACGGGCCAGGTGATCTCGCGCACCATCACGGACCTGACGAAGGTGCAGGGAATGGTCGCGATGCTCCCGCTGATGGCTTCCAGCATGCTGGAGCTGGTGCTAATCTTCGCCGTGGTGCTGTGGATCTCCCCGCCTATCGCCGGGATTGTCGCGGTGCAGATCCCACTTCTCTTCGCCGTGGCTTATGCCTCGCGTACAAAACTGTACGGCCCGTCCCTGGCTTCGCAGCGCCAGGCGGCGGTGGTTGCGGAGCAGGTTGAACGCACGGTGTCCGGTGTGCAGGTGATGAAGAGCTTCGCCCAGGAGCCACGCGAGATTGGCCGCTATCGGCGCGAATCCGCCCGGCAGTACGGCATTAACATGCGCGTGGGCAAGCTCAGCGCCATCTTCCAGCCCGCCCTTTCCGCCCTGCCGAACGTGGCGCTTGTGGCGGCGATCGCACTGGGCGGATGGTTGGCCATGCGCGGGGCGATCAGCGTTGGTGACTTCCTGGCGGTCTCCACGTTCATCACCATGCTCGCCCGGCTTACTCGCATGGCTGCAGGGATGCTGGTCAATGTGCACGTCACCCAACCGTGTGCGGATCGCATTTTCGAGATTATTGACGCCCCGCCGCGCCCCGCCGGCACCACTCCTGTGCGCGACCCCATGGGGTTTGTCGGCAGCGTG
This sequence comes from Corynebacterium evansiae, assembly GCF_027570065.1. Lineage (NCBI taxonomy): Bacteria > Bacillati > Actinomycetota > Actinomycetes > Mycobacteriales > Corynebacteriaceae > Corynebacterium > Corynebacterium evansiae. The sequence goes on from NZ_JAKMUT010000003.1 coordinate 125,827, forward strand.
CCGGTCGCCCCGGGACAACCCCCGATCCGACTGAGCATCGCCCCGTCAAGCACGACGATCGTGGAAGGCCCGGTGGCTTCGGGAAAGACCCGCCTGGCGCACGCCTTGGCTGGCCTAAACACCCAGGATGCGGAGGAGATCCAGGTGGTTAATGCCACCGATGGCAGGCCGATTCCGCTGCTGGAGGTGCAAGAACCCGACCGGCCAGCGCTGGTAATGGACGAGGCATTCCTCTACTCCGGGACGATTCGGGAGAACATTCTCCTCGGCTTTTCAGCCACGGACGCGGAAGTCTGGGAAGCCGCCCGGCTGGCCTGTGCCGATCGCTTCATCCGCGAGGCGGGCGGGTTGGATGCCGTCGTCGGCGAGCGGGGCATCACGCTTTCCGGTGGGCAACGCCAGCGCATCGCCATCGCGCGCGTGCTGTTACGAGCCCCGCACACGATAATCTTCGACGACGCTACCTCGGCCATCGACCAAGCCACCGAGACCCAGATCCTTGCTAACCTCCGCACCGCGGTGTCCCGCCCCACGGTGATTTACATCAGCCACCGCGCGGACGGCGGCTTCCGCGATCCGGATCAGACGATTTCCCTGCCTGCGGCGCGGCCGAGGGCTGCAACGGAGGAAACCCCAGCCACGGCCGAAACCTCCACTGCCTCCGACAGCGCTGCCGATCCCGCGAGTTACCCATCCGTAGAACCTCGAATTGCAGATCTTCACGACGGCGGAAGGTTCCGCCTGCGCACCCTGTTTGCCATGGTGCCCGGTCTCATCGCGGCGGTGGTCGTCACGCTGTTCCTCTCCTCCGCCGCCGACATCGCCCTGCCCACCTTTATCCGCCACGCCATCGACGGCGGAGTGGCGAACAACGACATGGGCGCTCTGTGGATCACTTGTGGAGCCGCCCTACTCGTAGTGGCACTCTCCTGGGGCGCGCAGATCGCCAACACCGTGCTCACCACGCTGACCGGCCAACGGCTGATTTTCACCCTGCGCAACCGGCTGTTCCGGCACATCACGGGGATGGATCTTCTGTGGTTCCACCGCCAGTCGAGTGGCAGGATCATGACTCGCCTGACGACGGACATCGACTCTCTGTCCAACTTCCTGCAGTCTGGGCTTTCCCAAACAATCGTGTCCGCCACCCTGGCTTTAGGCATCCTCGGAATGCTTATCGGCACTGACCTCACGCTGGCCGGGATAGTCGCGCTGTTCCTGCCAGTCATCGTGGTTGCCACGGTGGCGTTCCGCGTGATTTCCCGCCGCCTTTACACTCGAGCCAGAAGTCAGATCAGCCAGGTCAATGCCACCTTCCAGGAAGCTCTCATGGGACTCCCCACTGGCCAGGCCTTCGGTTATGGCGCTGCACTGCAGACCCGCCTGGACAAAGAATCCCGCGAATACCTCCGCCTGCGCACCCATTCGCAAACGGCGGTGAGCCTTTACTTCCCCGGTATTAATCTGCTCACCCAGCTCGCGCAGGCTGCAATACTCAGTGCAGGCGGGGCCCTCATTGCCAATGGCCAGACCACGGAGGGCGCGCTAGTGGCATTCAGCCTCTACCTGACGATGCTTTTCGGCCCGATCCAACAGCTTTCCCAGGTATTCGATCAGTTCCAGCAAGCTAGCGTCAGCGTCTCCCGGATCCGCGAACTGCTTAACGAACGTCCGGCCGTTACCGCGCCAGCCGACGCAGCGCTGCCCACCTTCGTGAAGGGTCCGGCGATTCGGTGTGAGGGCGTCATATATAAATACAGCAACAATAAACACGGCGAACACGGCGAACACAGTGAAACCGGCGAGCCAACCTTGGACATCGACCACACCTTCCGCGGCACCACGGCGGTGGTCGGCGCAACGGGCGCGGGCAAGAGCACTCTCCTGCGGATAGTAAACCGGTTCATGGACCCCACGGAGGGGACCGTGCGGGCGGATGGAACGGACATCCGAACCTTCGACGTGCGCGCCTGGCGGCGCTGTATCGGCACCGTGCCGCAGGAACCGCATCTATTTGCCGGAACCGTGGCCGAGAACATCGCTTACGGCGCAGACGACGCAAACCACACCAACCTGGCTGAGGTGCAGGCGGCGGTCGAGCGAATCGGCGGCGAGAGAATCCTGCGGACAATTCCCGGCGGGCTCAGCGCCCGCATCTCCCCCGGAACGAGCACACTCTCGGCCGGGCAAAAGCACATGATCGCGCTGGCGAGGGCGGAATACATCCGACCGGCAATCATGTTGTTGGACGAGGCGACGGCCAACATCAGCGACGAGGAGGAAGCTCAGATCGTCGAGGCGATCAACCGCGTGACCCGCAACCGCACCGCACTCATCGTCGCGCACCGGCTGCGCACCGCCGCCCGGGCCGACACAATCGTCGTAATGGATCACGGCCGTATCGTCGAAATTGGTGAACATAACAACTTACTACAAAACGGCGGACCATATGCCGAATTGTGGAATGCCGTCCCAAGGCCAACAACGGGTTTGTAGTAGGGTGGAACGACGAGACTTAAAGTCATAAAGGAAAGAGGCGAGGACCTGCTGTGAGCAGCGCAAATTTCGGTCAAAACGAGTGGCTGGTCGATTTGATGTACCAGCAGTACAAGGAAGACCCAAAGTCTGTCGACGCTGAATGGCGCGACTACTTTGAGAAAAATTCCTCTCCGGTAAGTCCGTCGGGCAACACCCAGGCTGCGGCGGGCGACGGAGCACAGAAGACCACGGGCGGCCAAAGCTCCACTAAGAACACCGTTACCCCCAACCGGGATACGACGGCGGGTGGCAAGCAGCCTAAGGGTTCTGCATCCCAGAACCAGGACAGCAGCGTTAAGCCCACCCCGAAGCGCACCGCCCCGCCTGCTCCGAAGCAGCCGGTGGAGGCACCGGAGCCCGGCGAGTTCCCCATTAGGGGCGCCGCAAGGGCCGTAGTTAAGAACATGGACGCTTCCCTGGAAATCCCGACGGCTACGTCCGTGCGCGATATGCCGGCGAAGCTGATGTTCGAAAACCGTGCGATGGTCAACGAGACCCTGCGTGCGCGCGGTGGCGGCAAGATTAGCTTTACTCACATCATCGGTTACGCCCTGGTGCAGGCCGTCAAGGCCCACCCGGATATGAACAACTCCTACGAGGTTGTAGACGGCAAGCCGACCCTCGTTACCCCGGAGCACATCAACCTTGGTCTGGCTATCGACATGGTGGGCAAGAACGGTCAGCGTTCCCTGGTGGTTGCTGCCATCAAGGAAGCCGAGAAGATGTCCTTCGGCGAGTTCATCGAGAAGTACGAGGACGTTGTTCACCGCGGCCGCGAAGGCAAGCTGACGATGGACGACTTCACCGGCGTGACCATCTCCCTGACCAACCCGGGTGGCATCGGCACTCGCCACTCCGTGCCGCGCCTGACCAAGGGCCAGGGCGCCATCATCGGCGTGGGCTCCATGGACTACCCCGCCGAGTTCGCGGGCGCATCCGAGGATCGCCTGGGCGAGATGGGCATCGGCAAGCTGGTGACCATCACCTCCACCTACGACCACCGCATCATCCAGGGTGCGGAATCCGGCGAGTTCCTGCGCACCATGAGCCGCCTGCTGATCAACGACGAGTTCTGGGACGAGATCTTCCACGCCATGCGCGTGCCCTACGCCCCGACCCGTTGGAGCCAGGACCTGCCGAACATCGGCGTGGATAAGTCCACCCGTGTGATGCAGCTGATCGAGGCCTACCGCTCCCGCGGCCACCTGATCGCCAACATCAACCCGCTGCAGTGGACGCAGCCGGGTCTGCCGATCCCAGATCACTCCGACCTGGACATCGAGTCCCACGGCCTGACCCTTTGGGACTTCGACCGCACCTTCCACGTCGGTGGTTTCGCAGGCCGCGAGACCATGACGCTGCGTGAGGTTCTTGCCCACCTGCGCAAGGCCTACACCCTGAAGGTTGGCTCGGAGTACACCCACATTCTGGACGCCGAAGAGCGCACCTGGCTGCAGGAGCGCATCGAGGCTGGCCAGGAGGGATTCAGCCCGGCACAGCAGAAGTACATCCTGCAGAAGTTGAACTCCGCCGAGGCTTTCGAGAACTTCCTGCAGACCAAGTACGTCGGCCAGAAGCGCTTCTCCCTGGAGGGCGCCGAGACCCTGATCCCGATGATGGATGCTGCTATCGACCGCGCTGCCGACGCAGCTCTGGACGAGGTCATCATCGGCATGCCGCACCGTGGCCGCCTGAATGTGCTGGCCAACATCGTGGGCAAGCCCTACGCACAGATCTTCACCGAGTTCGAGGGCAACATCGACCCGGGCGCCGCTGGCGGTTCCGGCGACGTGAAGTACCACCTGGGCCAAGAGGGCCACTACCACCAGATGTTCGGCGACAACGAGATCGACATCTACCTGGCAGCCAACCCCTCCCACCTGGAGGCCGTGAACCCGGTCATGGAGGGCATCGCCCGCGCCAAGCAGGATCAGCTGCACGAGAAGCACACCGTCATGCCGCTGCTGCTGCACGGCGACGCTGCCTTCGCCGGCCTGGGCATCGTGCAGGAGACCATCAACCTGGCTCGCCTGGAGGCCTACGAGGTCGGCGGTACCGTCCACATCGTCGTGAACAACCAGATCGGCTTCACCACCACCCCAGATGCCGGTCGTTCCACCCACTACGCCACCGACCTGGCGAAGGGCTTCGACAGCCCGGTATTCCACGTCAACGGCGACGACCCAGAGGCAGTCGTATGGGTGGCACACCTGGCTGTGGATTACCGCAACCGCTTCGGCAAGGACGTATTCATCGACCTGGTTACCTACCGCCGTCGCGGCCACAACGAGGCCGACGATCCGTCGATGACCCAGCCGCTGATGTACAAGCTGATTGGTGAGACGAAGAGCTCCCGCGATCAATACACCGAGACCCTGCTGGGCCGCGGCGACCTGACCGAGGAAGACATCGAGCGCGTCCAGCGCGACTTCCACGAGCAGCTGGAGACCGTGTTCACCCAGGTACGCGAGGCCGAGAAGGGTGCCAAGCCGAAGGAGCAGAGCGGCATTACCGGCTCCCAGGAGCTGCCGCGTGGCCTGGATACCTCTGTGGATCGCGAGCTCATCGAGCACATTGGTGACCTGTTTGCCGATGTTCCTGATCACATCACCCCGCACCCGCGCGTAAAGCCGGTGATCAAGCGCCGCAAGGAAATGTCCCGCAACGGCAAGATCGACTGGGGCTTCGCCGAGCTGCTGGCCTTCGGCTCTCTGGTTGACGGTGGCAAGCTCGTGCGCCTGGTTGGTGAGGATTCCCTGCGCGGTACCTTCACCCAGCGCCACGCCATCCTCTTCGACCACGACGACCACGACCGCTACAGCCCGCTGGAGGAGCTCGCACGCGAGTCCGGTAAGGGCGGCGGCTTCGAGGCTTACAACTCCGCTCTGACCGAGTACGCGGGCATGGGCTTCGAGTACGGCTACTCCGTGGGTAACCCGGATGCCCTGGTGGCTTGGGAGGCACAGTTCGGCGACTTTGCCAACGGCGCCCAGACCATCATCGACGAATACGTCTCCTCCGGCGAGGCCAAGTGGGGCCAGGTTTCCTCCCTGGTTCTGCTGCTGCCACACGGCTACGAGGGCCAGGGTCCGGACCACTCCTCCGCCCGCATCGAGCGTTTCCTGCAGATGTCCGCTGAGGGCTCCTGGACCATCGCCCAGCCGTCCACCCCGGCGAACTACTTCCACCTGCTGCGCCGCCACGCTCTGGGCTCCCTGAAGCGTCCACTGGTCGTCTTCACCCCGAAGTCGATGCTGCGCAACAAGATGGCTGTCTCCTCCGTGGAGGACTTCACCGAGGTGAAGAAGTTCCAGTCTGTGATCGACGATCCGAACCAGAACGGTAAGAACGAGAACGTCAAGACCGTCCTGATGTGCTCGGGCAAGATCTACTGGGATCTGGAGAAGAAGCGTCAGGCAGATGGCCGCGACGATGTCGCCATCGTCCGCGTGGAGATGCTGCACCCGATTCCGTTCAACCGCATCAAGGATGCGCTGGAGAACTACCCGAACGCAGAGGTGCGCTGGGTTCAGGACGAGCCGGCCAACCAGGGCCCGTGGCCGTTCCTGGCTCTGCAGCTGCCGGAGCACATCCCGGGTATCAAGATGAAGCGCGTTTCCCGCCGTGCACAGTCCTCCACCGCAACCGGTGTTGCGAAGGTACACCAGCTGGAGCAGAAGCAGCTGCTGGAGGAAGCTTTCGAGTAAAGCGCTCCCCCGTCAGGCGTTAGCCCCGCGCTAGCGCCCAAGCGAGGTAAAAGCCCGCCATGAACCTCCAAGGTTCATGTGGCGGGCTTTTTCGTGTTTAGGCCCCGAGCATCTCCATCGACGTCCCCGTCGCAATGGAGTTCAACTGCCGGAGCTCGTCGCGCCCGATCACCCGCTTCGCGTATAGCACCACTGCGTCCTGCGGCAGCGAAGTATCCGAGCAGGGGGTGGCTACCCCGGGCAAAGTCGCTCCAACCTCCTGCGGAAGGGAGCTCAGCAGCTCGTCGTAGACGAGGTACTTCTCATCCACCTCTTCCCCACTGCCATCTTTCCCGCTGCCGGCCTTCTTCAGTTCCTGCCGCAGTTCCATTGCCCGGTTGCGGTCCAGCAGTTCCAGCAGTTCGCCCGTACAGCCGAAGGTAACGTTAATTTCCCCGGTGCGTAGCTGCCGTACTCGCAGGTCCGCCGGTACAGGCTGGCGCTCTCCCTTACGATCCTCACCGTTGAGCTCCCGCACCAGGTAGCGCGCGAAAGCATCGGCGTAGCGCTCGGGCATCGGTGCATCGCCCACTGGCTTCTCCGGCACCCCAATCAGGAAGGGCTCGGGCTGTTCTTCAGCACAGGCCGTCAGGCCGCCGATGGCTGCCAGGCAGGTTGCTGTCGCGATTATTGACGCCACGTTTCGCCCGCCCAGCATTCGCATCTCTATCTTGCCCCTTTGTTCGCCGTACGCTATCCACGCGCCTACTAACTCGCCACATTCTACCCCGTGGTGGCTATGAAGTAACCTAAGTACCCATGAGTACTAGTCGTGTTTATGCAGGACGTTTGGCCGGCCTTGTTGTGCTGGGGCCGGATGGCGAGTCCGTCGGCCGTGTCCGCGATGTCGTCATCACCATCCACGGCGACAATGCGACTGCCCTGGGCTTAGTGGTGGAGATTGCGAATAAGCGCAAGATTTTCCTCCCGATGCTCCGCATCGCAACAATCACCGGCACGGACATCACCACCACGTCCAGTTCGGTGAACCTGCGCCCCTTTAAGTCTCGCTCTGCAGAGCTGACGATCTTCGAGGACCTCATCGGTTCGAAGGTGCACACGGACGATCCAGGGCACGAGGAGCTGCATGGCAAGGTCGTGGAGATCACGGACGTGGAGCTCACTCGCAGCCGTCGCCGCGAGTGGAAGATCCGCAATCTGGCCGTGACTCAGCGAAGCCGTTTGGGCCGCAAGACGTCAATCGACGTCATCCCGATCGAGCACATCCAGGGTCTCCACGCCTCGGGCACGGGCGCGGTGAACCAGGATGCGGAGCTGATCGCCTCGTTCCAGCAGATGCGCAACGCCGACGTGGCGAACGCCCTGGTGGAGATGGACGATGCGCGACGCAACAAGATCGCTTCCGAGCTGGACGATGAGCGTCTGGCGGATGTGCTGGCCGAGATGCCGGACGACGATCAGGCGGAGATTCTTGAACATCTGAACATCGAACGCGCTGCGGACGTCCTGGAGGAGATGGATCCGGACGATGCCGCCGATATTCTGGCCGAGCTGCCGGAGGACACCTCGGACGTCCTGCTGGAGCTGATGGATCCCGAGGAGTCGGAGCCCGTCCGTCGTCTCATGGACTTCTCGCCCGAAACTGTGGGTGCGTTGATGACGCCCGAGCCGATCATTTTGACGCCCCAAGCCACCGTCGCCGAAGCTCTCGCCCACGCGCGCAATCCAGAGCTGCCGACTTCCCTGTCTTCCCTAATCTTTGTTGTACGGCCTCCCCAAGCCACCCCGACAGGCAAGTACCTGGGCTGTGTCCACCTGCAGAAGTTGCTGCGGGAACCCCCGTCCTCCCTGATCGGCGGCATCCTAGATCTGGAGCTGCCGGCGTTGTTCGCCGAAGACAGCCAGGAGACCGCGGCGCGTTACTTTGCGACATACAACCTGGTGTGCGGCCCGGTGCTGGATCACGACCAGCACCTGCTGGGGGCCGTGAGCGTCGATGACCTGCTGGACCACATGCTGCCGGAGGACTGGCGTGAGGAAGACTGGCGTGTGGATTCCCCAGCAGCGTCGGCGACGTCAACACCGTCAGCAACACCGGCCAACTCAGAAGTGAAGGAGGTATAGGCACACTATGGCTCGCAAGTTTTCCCGCGCGGATCTCGATACCCCAACCGATGCCACGCGCCAGAAGAAGAAGTTCAACCTGGATGGCGATGGAGTGGGCCGGGTAGCCGAGAACATCGCCCGCTTTCTGGGAACCGGCAAGTACCTCTTCTATCAGACCGTCATCGTGGTCGCCTGGATCGCCCTGAACCTGGGCGGCATGTGGTGGAACTGGGATCCCTACCCGTTCATTCTGCTGAACCTCGCCTTCTCCACCCAGGCGGCTTACGCCGCGCCGCTGATCCTGTTGGCGCAGAACCGCCAGGATGACCGCGACCGCGTCAGCCTGGATGAGGACCGTCGGCGCGCCGCGGAGACCAAGGCCGATACGGAGTTCCTGGCCCGCGAGGTCGCCAGCGTGCGCATTGCGGTGGGCGAGACCGTCACGCGCGATTATCTGCGCCGCGAGCTGGAGGAACTCAACGACATCCTGCAGCGCATCGACGACAAGATCGACGACTCCCGCCGCGATGAAGAAGCCCGCGGGGATGCGCGCGAGGACTAACCCCGGCACCCGCAGGCGAGGCCAAATTAGCGTCTCGCCGGTCGTTCGATAGACTTAAACCCATCATGTCCCAAGTCACTGAATCCGCTGTACGCAGCGCGCTATCCCGCGTAGAGGATCCTGAACTAAACCGCACGATCACGGATCTCGGCATGGTGAAGTCCATCGACATCAACGGTAGTGATGTCGCCGTGGAGATCTACCTGACGATCGCCGGCTGCCCGATGAAAAACCACCTGACGGAGAAGACGCGCGAGGCCGCGGCTTCCGTCGAAGGCGTGGAAAACGTCACGGTCACCACCGACGTGATGAGCGACGAGCAGCGCCGTAACGTCCGCCAGATGGTGCGCGGTGACTCGGCCGACCCGGTGATCCCCTTCGCCCAGGCCGATTCCACCACCCGAGTATTTGCAGTCGCCTCCGGTAAGGGCGGCGTGGGCAAGTCCAGCGTCACCGTGAACCTGGCTGTCGCGCTGCAGAAGCGTGGCCTCAAGGTCGGCGTGATCGACGCCGACATTTACGGCCACTCCGTCCCCGGCCTCATGGGCTCTACGGACAAGCCGCACCAGGTGGACGAGATGATCATGCCGCTGCAGGCGCACGGCGTGAAGCTGATCTCCATCGGCCACTTCATCGGCGACAACTCCCCCGTCGTGTGGCGTGGCCCGATGCTGCACCGCGCAATCCAGCAGTTCCTGGCCGACGTCTTCTGGGGCGACCTGGACATCCTGCTGCTGGACCTACCCCCGGGCACCGGCGACGTGGCGATCTCGGTGGCACAGCTGGTGCCGAATGCCGAGCTGCTTATCGTCACCACCCCGCAGGCCGCCGCCGCAGAGGTTGCGGAGCGCGCCGGCTCAATCTCCCAGCAGACCCGCCAACGCATTGGTGGTGTGATCGAAAACATGAGCTGGATGGACATGCCGGACGGCTCCCGCATGGAGGTCTTCGGCTCCGGTGGCGGTCAGTTCGTCGCCGACCGCCTGTCCCAGATCACCGGCGCTAAGGTGCCGCTGATGGGCCAGATCCCGCTGGATCCGAACCTCCGCGTCGGTGGCGACCTGGGCAACCCAATCGTTCTGTCCGAGCCGAACTCGCCGGCCACCATCGCCTTCGGTGGAATCGCCGATCAGCTGGCGGTGCGCCGCAGTTCGCTGGCAGGTAAGTCGCTGAACCTCGGCGTCACAAAGAAATAAACGAAACAGGCCACAGCGCCCAAGCACAGCGCCCAAACAAAGAGCCTAGGTCACGTCCTCCCACCCGTAGCCGGGTGCGGAGGGCTTTTCTTTAGCAGAATCCGTGTTCCCCGCATCCCCCGTCAGCTGCTCGGCAGCATCAGCAACCGGGGAATCCACACCAGAGCGGGACTCTCCTGCGTTGGACTGCTGGGTCACAGCAATCCCGCCGTTGTCCGCGCTACCACTGGCAGGGGCAGGCTGGAGCTGCGCAGAGTTCTTGTTCTTATCGGCTTTGAGGGATTCGCGCAGGTTCGGCTTGCGCACCGTATCGACGGTGTCCTTCACATCCTGCTTCGTCTCGTTGAAGGAGGTCAGGAAGCTATCGTCGTCATCCAGAAGCGTCTTGGTGATGAAACCCTTCGCGCCCATCTGGCGCACCGAGTTGAGTTCTTGCAGCGGCTTGGAAAACTCGCGGAAGTCCTCCCCCAGCTCCCCGTCGATCTGCTCCTTTGCCTGCGATACGGCCTTGCGCACCGCCAGCAACATCGCGCGGGCTTCCTTGATCAGCCCCGGCAAGCGCTCCGGGCCGATCAGGAACAGCCCAACGATCAAGAGTACGAGGACTTCGCCCCAACCTACATTGGAAAACACCTGTCTAACCTAACCTACTCTGCGGAGACTTTCACTTTACTTGCCGAGGAAGGGGAGCTTCCGCAGTAGCAGATCTACGCGGTCGACGAGAGTTTCGGGGCGACGGCAGCCATCGACGGAGAAGCGATGCGGGGCCTCGTCTTCGTCGCACTCATCCGGAATGCGCTGCAGCTTTTCCATCAGTCCGCCGGGGGTGTGCACGGCCGAGGCGTGCTCCCGCAGACGGTGCGCCGCGCTACGCTGGGCGCGCACCTCCGCCCGGCAGCTTTCGCAGTGCACCAGGTGGATCTTCGCGCGGTGTTCGGCGCGGCGGGAAAGCTCCCCATCAACCAGCGCGGCGATGGCTTCGGTGGACAGGTGGTCTACGGACAGCTCCCCCGGAAAATTCTCTACGAAAGATGTCACGTGCCCTACCTGCCTTTCTGCATGTCCCAGTTGCGTTTACGTTCTAAGTTTCTTAGCTACCGGTAGCAGCTAAGCCAGACCTAGACCGAGCTAGGCCTGGCCGGTGAAAACCAGTTCGCCATGGTTACGCTCCAGGTTACCCCGAAGTTGCGCGCGGGCGCGGTGGATGCGGGAGCGGACGGTGCCCATCTTGATGCCGAGCGTCTGGGAAATCTCGTCGTAGCTCATGCCCAGCCCGTCGCACAGGACGACCGCCACGCGGTATTCGGGAGCCAGCTGATCCAGTGCCTGCTCCAGCGCCGGGTCGAGATTGTTGAGCTCGAACGTGGCCGCGGGGTCGGCGATGCCGCCTTCGATACGGTCGTAATCCTCCGGCAGCGCCTCCATGCGGATCTTCGCGCGGCGCCGGACCATGTCTAGGAACAGGTTGGTGGTGATGCGGTGCAGCCAGCCTTCAAAGGTGCCCGGCTGGTAGCTCTTCAGGCTGCGGAAGACACGCATGAACGTGTCCTGTGTGAGGTCTTCTGCATCCTGCTGGTTACCCGCGAGCCGGTAGGCCAGGCGGTACACACTGTCGACGTGCTCTGCGACCAGTTCCCCCCAGGTCGGAAGCTCACCCGTCCCTGCGTCGAACTCGGCGGTGGTTCGCGGAACGGGGTTCTGGTCTGCGTTCATGACCGTAATTATGGCTAATCGTCCTCAAAAAGTTGTGCTGCTCACCTGGCAGTTTCCTGTGAGGATTTTACCCCTATCGGGGGAGCAAAGAAAGTTCGTCACTTCGGTCACTTCTGTTTACTCTCTTTTCTATTTTTGACGCCACCGTCTGACATGCCGAGGGTAAGTACAACATCGACGCATTCCTGGCCTATCGTGTGGAAGCGTGAATGCTGCATCATCTTCCCCCATTGAGGCCATCCGTGAGTACGTCCGGGCGACCACCGAGCCGGACGAGGTGACCACCGCTGCCGTCGAGGCCGCAGAAGAGTTCGGTCTGCTCACCCCCGATGCGATGACTGCCGAGTTTTTGGAGTTCATCGCCACCCGCGCTGGCGCGAACGCCGCTGCCCAGGGGCACACCCCCACCGGCATTATTGTTTCCCCCGCCAGCGGTGTGATTGGCCTGCACCTGTTTAAGGGGCTGAGTGCAGCCCAGGTGGAAGGCCACCTGACCTGCATCGAGCCGGAGGTGCAGCACCAGCAGCTGGCCAAGCAGGCTTTTGCCAACGCAGGCCAGCGCCCGAATACCTTCCGCTTCCTCCCCAGCGCACCGCTGGATGTTATTCGCCGACTGGCGAACGATAGCTACGACATCGCTGTCGCAGAGGCAGCCACGGAAGAGTTCACGGCCATCGTGGAATCCACGCTCCCCGCCCTGCGCACCGGTGGCGTGCTGATCCTGCTGGATAGCCTGATGGACGGCCTGGTCGGCGACGAAAGCCACACCGACCGGCAGACTATGCGCGCCCGCGAGGCAGATCAGTTCTTCCGCGAGCTGGACAACGCCAAGATCTCCCGCCTCCCCCTCGGCGCCGGCGCCACGCTGATCACCAAGACCAGCTAACAAGAAATCCCCGCGCCCAGTCTGCAGGGTGCGGGGATTCTTCCTGGCGCAGTTCTTCCCGGTGCGGTTCGCTTTTTACGACCACGCTAGACAACAGCGCTAGTCGACTGCGTTATACCACTACGTTCTTGCCGATGCAGACCACGCCACCCTTAGAGATGGTGAAGCGATCCTGGTCGCGGGCACGATCCACGCCGATGATCTCTCCTGCGGAAACCTGAACGTTCTTGTCGATGATCGCGTGGCGCACGACGGCTCCACGGCCGATGCGCACGCCCGGCATGATCACACAGCCTTCGACAGAGGCGCCCTCTTCCACGATCACGTTCTCGCTCAGAACGGAATTGCGCACCGTTCCGGCGGAGATGATGCAGCCCGCCGAAACCATCGAAGACTGAGCAATGCCGCCCTTGACGAACTTCGCGGGCGGCAGGTTGCCCGTCTCCGCGGTGTGGATCGGCCACTGCTGGTTGTACAGGTTGAACACCGGGTGCACGCTGATCAGGTCCATGTGAGCCTCGTAGAACGCATCGACGGTACCCACATCGCGCCAATAGCCCTTGTCACGCTCGGTCTCGCCCGGCACATAGTTGTTGGAGAAGTCATACACGTAGGCCTCTCCACGGTCGACCAGGCGCGGGATGATGTCGCCGCCCATGTCGTGGTTGGAGTTCTCGTCCTCGGAATCCTCCTTCAGCGCGTCAATCAGCGTCTGCGCAGTGAAGACGTAGTTACCCATGGAGGCAAAGGAGACTTCCGGGTCGTCCGGCACGCTCGGCGGCTCCGCAGGCTTCTCCAAGAACTGCTCAATCTTGTTATCGTCGTCCGCCTGGATCACGCCGAATGCCGTCGCTTCGTGACGCGGAACGCGCAGGCCGGCGACGGTCACTCCAGCACCGCTCTTGATGTGCTCCTGCACCATCTGCTCCGGGTCCATGCGGTAGACGTGATCCGCACCGAACACGATGATGTAATCCGGCTGCTCGTCGTACACCAGGTTGAGGGACTGCAAAATTGCGTCCGCAGAACCAGTGAACCAACGCTTGCCCAGTCGCTGCTGCGCCGGAACCGGGGTGATGTACTGGCCGGTCAGGCCGGACAGCTGCCACGACTGAGAGATGTGGCGGTCAAGGGAGTGCGACTTGTACTGAGTCAACACGCAGATCTTGTAGTAACCGGCGTTGACCAGGTTAGATAGCACGAAGTCGATCAGGCGATAGTTACCGCCGAAGGGGACGGCGGGCTTAGCGCGGTCAGCGGTGAAAGGGTAAAGACGCTTCCCCTCGCCACCGGCAAGGACAATGGACAGGACGTTCGATCTGCTCTTCACACTTTCCAACCTAGCGACACAGCTTTACTTTTGCTTGCCAAGCAGCCAATCGGGTAACCACCCGGTGCCCCCTAATTAGTTACCCGTCATGAACAGCCCGTTTGGTTGCCAGGACACGTAGCGCCTCGCGCGGTTAATCTGGAGGCATGCGTATCGCCATGCTGACAAAGGAATATCCCCCAGAGATTTACGGTGGTGCCGGCGTGCACGTCACCGAGTTGGTTCGTTACATGCGGAAGCTCGAGCACGTGGACGTGCACTGCATGGGCGGGCCGCGCGAGGAGCAGGATGTCTACGTCCACGGCGTAGATCCGGAGCTTGCCGAGGCCAACGGTTCCATCAAGACCCTCTCCACCGGACTGCGCATGGCGAACTCTCTGGGTGACGCCGAAGTTGTCCACTCCCACACCTGGTACACCGGCCTGGGAGGCCACGTCGGCGGCCTGCTGAACGGCATCCCCCACGTGGCCACCGCGCATTCCCTGGAGCCGCACCGCCCGTGGAAGCGCGAGCAGCTCGGCGGCGGATACGACGTCTCCTCCTGGTCGGAGAAGAACGCGATGGAAAACGCGGATGCTGTCATCGCCGTGTCCGCCAAGATGAAGGAATCCATCCTCGACGCATACCCGGCCATCGACCCGGACCGCATCCACGTGGTTCTCAACGGCATCGACTCCGAGCTGTGGCAACCCCGCCCCACCTTCGAGGCTGCAGTGGAGGCTGGCAATCGATCCGTACTCACGGAACTGGGCGTCGATCCCAATCGCCCCATCGTCTCCTTCGTCGGACGCATCACGCGACAGAAGGGTGTGCCCCACCTGCTTAAGGCAGTCGCTCACCTCGATCCAGAGATCCAGGTTGTCCTGTGCGCCGGCGCGCCGGATACCCCGGAGATCGAGGCCGAGGTCACCGCGCTGGTTGAAAAGCTGCAGGCGGAGCGCGACGGCGTTTACTGGGTGAAGGAAATGATGGAGAAGCCGAACCTGCAGGAGATCCTGTCGGCCTCGGATGTCTTCTTGTGCCCTTCCATCTACGAGCCGCTGGGCATCGTAAACCTGGAGGCCATGGCGTGCGGCACGGCCGTTGTGGCCTCCGACGTGGGCGGCATTCCTGAGGTTGTCGTCGACGGCGAGACCGGCACCCTGGTTCACTACGACGAGAACGACGCGGAGACCTTCGAACGTGGACTGGCCGACGCGACGAATGCGCTCGTGGCGGATCAGCAGAAGGTGCGAGCCTTCGGTGAGGCCGGCCGCCAGCGCGCGGTAACGACCTTCAGTTGGGCCACCATCGCCGAGCAGACCGTGGACGTTTACAGGTCTCTGCTTTAAACACAATCCGCTGGTATGAATGGGAGCATGCACTCTTCCTCCCATAAGCACCGCCCGGAACTGCACGTCACCGCAGAAACGGGGGTGCTGGAAGCCCCCGCAGGCGCCGTCTTCACGGGCCACGCCCTGCATGTTTTCCACCAGTTCCGTCCCCGCGCCGCTGAGGGATCGCGTTGGGCGCACCAGGTGGCCTCGGAGGCGACGTACGACTGGGACATCTGCGACGACGTCGTAGTTCCGAACCAGGGGTTCCCCGAGCAGGGCGATGCTGCTCAAGATGCCGGCAACAATGTCTCCAACGGCGCCGAGGTGGACGTCCTCGCCGGCGCGGCAGTCCCACTAGGCCTCGGAGCCGAGCTGTTCTTCGTCACCACCCGCGCCACGGACGAGGCATCCGCAGACCAGGCTCTGGCAGCGGACATCCCCCACGGTCAGCGCGGCCCGCGCACCTTCACTATCGAGCGCGCGGAAATCCCGAACTTGATGGAGGCCACGGAGGTTTCGGACGATCCGAGCCTGCCAGATCCCCACGTCCGCCGCCTGGGACCCATCGACATCGACGATTCCGCCTTCCCAGTGGAAAACCTGGTGACCCCCAGCGTGATTCGCCACGACGATCCCGCCAACCCCGACGAGGAATGGCTCATGGTCGCCCTCTCCCTCACCGGCGACAAGGACGCGCAGATTGTCGTCCTGCGCTCCGCCGACCGCCAGCACTGGCGCGTTCTGGGGCCCATCGAGCTGCCCGCCGAGGCCGCCCTACGCCCCGGCCGCCCGTTCGCGCCGCGCATTGTTTCTATGGTGGACGCCGGCTCTTCCGTCCGCCGCGACGTCCTGTTCGTGACCTTCCCCGGCGACGCTGGGGAATCCGATGAGGTCGCGGGCTACATCGTCGGCAACCTCAGCGGCACGTCGTTCAGCCTGACCAGCCCCTACACTGTCATCGACTTTGGCCACGACTTCACGCGCCCCCGCGTGATCGACCACTCCACCCCAGTGATGTTCGGCCTGGTGGGCGCCCACCCTTCGCTGGATGGGCAGTGGGCGAACTGCCTGTCGGCACCGCGTTACCTCACGCTGGTGGACGGCGAGCTTTTCCAGGACATCGTCGGCGCCCCGACCGCCGTGCGCACGTTCTCTGACTATGCATTCCTCTGGACCGCCCAGCTGGATGCGACCGAGGGCAGTGTCGACGTCGACGTGACGGACGATTCCGGGCAGGTCATCGCAACCATCAGCTACACCAACGACGCTGTATCCGTCACCCGCCTGGGCGTGGACACTCGCACCGCCCCGCTGAAGGATGCAGATTCCGATACGCTGACGATCTTCCTCGACGGCCCGGTGTGCGAGATCTTCGCCGACGGTGGCGCGGTGACGCTCACCAGCGCAATTCCGGCACACTCACAGATCTCCGACATCGACGTGCGCGCTACGGGCGGGGCAAAGATCATCTCCTCTATGCAGACCGCCGGCCGGCACCTGATGCGGATGCAGGCGGGCCTGACCTCCCCAGAGGAGCAGGAGCGCTACATGGCCGAGGCTCTCATCGCGGATCGCGACGTGGCCGAGGGAATCCTCGACGAGGACTAGCGGCCACTCGGCAGCGCGAGGCTAGCTCAGTGCTACCGCGGCACTAGCGGTTAGCCTTCGCCAGGCGCGTGATGGCTGCGCGGGCCGTGACCTCCATGGTCTCCGGCAGCGCGGCGATGCGCTCCTGCAGGACATCCGGGTGGATGTGGCGTGCAGAGGGGCTCATGCCGATCTGCGCGGCAATGGAAGCCTGATCCAGCTGCATCGGGAACTCGATGTGCTCCGGCTCCCCCACCGGCACCAGGTGGCCGGAAGCCTGGTTGATCATCCGCTCCACCTTGCCTTCCTCCACATCCAGAATGCCCAGCGGTTCACGCAGCTCACCCAGGTGGCCGACGTCCGCGGTCAGGACAACCACCTGTCCCTCCGGCGTAAGGATGCGGGCAAACTCTGCCGCATTACGCGGTGCGAAGACAACCATGATGGCGTCAACACTTTCCGAAAGAATCGGGAGGCGCGACCAGGCGTCGGCCACGACAGCCCCGACCCGAGAGTGCGACGTGGCCAGGCGCTTGGCCGCCGCAGTAGAAACGTCGATGCCTACGCCGCGAGAGCGCTCGATCGTGTCGAGGGTGTGCGCCAGGTAGTAGCCCGTACCAGCGCCGATCTCCACGATGGACGGGGCGTGCTCAGCGGCGACGTTCCCGTCGTCCAGCACATTCTCAACGTTGGCGGTCACGGCCTCCACGAAGGGGGCGAAGTGTCCGCCGGACAGGAAGGTCTCGCGAGCGTCAATCATCGACGCATCGTCGCCCGAATAACGCAGGCCGGAACCACCCGCGAGAGTCACATACCCCTGTCGCGCGACGTCATAGCTGTGGCCGGATTCGGAAACCAGAGTGCGCCACTCGTCATCACCGGCGCTCAAGCGCGAACCATCTACGGGGTCGGCAAGGAGGTCAATGACATCTGCAAGCACGAACAGATTCCTTCCTGAAAATTTTTAACGAGGCTCCCACTAGGCGGGAGCGAACAAACGACCACCCCATCGTAAACTGTCCACCGCCCGAAATGTATATCGGGCTGGTGCATACCCGCGGACAGTCTGGGGCGCCACTGGAACTAGCGCCTTAACCGGCTAATGCATCAACCACTGCACCAGCGTGCGCGCGCCGAAGCCTGTGCCCACCGGAGTGACTTCGTCGTAGGTGGATTCCGCGCGGCCCGGGCCGGCGATGTCCAGATGGATCAGCGGCACGCCACGAGTGAAGCGGCGCAGGATCATCGCGGCGGTGGTCGCGCCCGGCCCCTTCGGGGTCTGGCGCACGTCGGCGATCTTGGAGGTCACGTTTTCCTCCAGGTACTCCTGCATCGGCATCGGCCACCAGCGCTCTCCCACGATGGCGCCGCGACGGGCGAGCTTGACGCCCGCACCCCAGTTATCGGAGAACACAGCGCCCGTTCGCAGTCCCAGCGCCACCTTGGCCGCCCCTGTCAGCGTCGCTACGGTCACCACGGCGGCGGGCTTGTACTTCTTGGCTCCGTAGCTCACCGCATCGGCCAGGATCATGCGGCCTTCGGCATCGGTGTTCGTCACCTCGGAGGTCAGGCCGCCATAGTGCTCCACCACGTCGCCGGGGCGGTAGGACTTTCCATCGATCATGTTCTCCGCCGTCGGGATCAGCGCCACGACCTTGCGGGGAACCTGCTGCTCGGCCAGGGCACGGAAGGCGGCGATGACGCTGGCCCCGCCGGTCATGTCGGTACGCATCGTGTCCATGCCCGCGGCCGGCTTCACACTGATACCGCCCGTATCGAAGGTCACGCCCTTGCCCACCAGCACAGCGGTGCGACGGCGGCGGCGCTGATCCACCTTCTGCGGATCCCACACCAGCTCGATCAGCATCGGCGGGCGGGAGGATCCCCCGCCGACGGCCAAAATGCCACCGAAGCCCTTGTCCTTGAGCCAGCCCGCGTCGCGCAGGCGCACCTTCACACCGTCCAGGTCCTCCACGGCCTTCTTTGCCTGGGTGGCCAGCCACTCCGGGGACTTCACGTTGGCAGGTGCATTCGCCAGATCGCGGGACAGGCAGGTCGCCTTGCCCAAGGCCTTGCCCTCCTTCACCGCAGCGACGTAGTCGGCGGTGTCGAAGCCGTTGAACTCGTAGCCTTCCGGCAGCACGATGTGGACATCGCGCACGCGGGCGGGCTTGCGCTTATTGGTGGTGACGAAGCTGTGGTTGCCGACGATCAGGCCGATGACCAGGGAGCGGACGTTGGCGGGGGTGAACTCCTCCGGCAGGTGCACCTGCACAATGTGCTTCTTCGCGCGCACGGGGTGGCCGTCGACGACCTTGCCGATGCGGCGCACCAGCCGGGCACCGGCGCCCCGCCAGCCGTCTTCCAGGAACTCCCGGCCATCGCTGAGGTCCAGCGGGCGGCTCGGCTCGGTGGGCACCCAGGCCACAAACTGGCCTGAGGCATCCAGCTCGACCTCGCCCGGCGCGTTCGCGCCAGGTGCGACCTTCACCTGGGTTTCGATGATCTCGGAGCCCTCCGCGCGCGGGCCGATCGTCACACGGGTCACTTTCTGGGGAATGCTTGGGATCGGTGCCATTGCTTAACGCTCCTGTTCACGGGGTTCTGCGATGTATTCTTCGGCGATGTATTCTTCGGCAATGCTTGTGTCTGCAGCGCTATCTTCTGCAGCGTGGTTCTCCGGGGCATGGTTCTCCGGGGCGTGGGCCGCGCCGCCGACCTGCTGCTCCAGCTCCTTGATGCGTCCGGCGAGCCGGTCGATGTAGAAGTCCACTTCAGCCTGGTTGTAGCCGCGAATCTCCAGCGAGAATCCGGCATCCCGGATCCCCTCGGCGGTCAGCGGGCCGTTCTCCAGGTTCTCCCAGTGCTGTAGCTTTGCGTTCCCCGCGGTCACGGGCGGCAGCGCCTCACCGCGGCCGAACACAGTACCGAGTAGATAAACCAGGAGCGCGCCGACGAGGAACGCTCCGACGAGAGACAACAACCAAAACATACCTATTAATCTACCGCCTCAGAGGCTCGTTTCGGCGGCTTGTAGGGGCTTACTTGGTTCCCGGCTTCCCCTTCGACCCCTCGGCCAGCTCCGCCTCGTCACCGAAACGCTCCAGCTCTGCGTCGATCCGCTCTTGCTCCAGAGCCAGTTCCTCCTGGCGGATCTTCAACTTCCGCACGTGGTTATCGTGTGCGTCCACGCAGATCTGCACGGCCTCGGCCGGATCATCGGTGACGTGGAACAGGTCCACGTCCTCTGGGGAGATCATGCCCTCCTCGACCAGTCGATCGTGGATCCAGTCGACTAGCCCGCCCCAGAACTCCTTGCCGATCAGAACTATCGGGAATTTGCGGATCTTCTCCGTCTGCACCATCACCAGTGCCTCGAACAGCTCGTCCAGGGTGCCGTAGCCGCCGGGCAGGCAGATGAATGCCTGCGAGTACTTCAGGAACATGGTCTTGCGCACGAAGAAGTAGCGGAAGTTTAGCCCCAGGTCCACCCACTGGTTCATACCCTGTTCCATGGGGAGCTCGATACCCAGGCCGATGGACATGCCGCCGGATTCCTGCGCGCCGCGGTTCGGGGCTTCCATCAGGCCCGGCCCGCCGCCGGTGATCGTCGCGTAGCCGGCCTCGTTGATCAGCCGTCCTAGCTCCCGGCCCTTTTCGTAGTATGCGTGGCCCGGCTTGACGCGCGCGGAGCCGAACACAGTTATCGCCTTCGGGATCTTCGCCAGCGCACCGAAACCGTCAACGAATTCGGACTGGATGCGCATCACGCGCCACGGATCGGTGTGCAGCCAGTCAATGCTGGCCTGCTCCCCCAGCAGTCGCTGGTCCGTGGTGGACTTCTGCTTCTGGCTGTGCCTCTTGCCGCGCAGCAGCATCGGTCCGCGGAGTCGGAATTCTCGGTTGTTTTCGCTGGTAGTCATGCGTTCGTGTGCCTTAAATGTCTGGTCGATCTTTATACTTCTTTGTGCTTCTCACGCTACTGGTTGCAGGCTCGTGGCGCTCGTTATGGATGACGCCACCACCCCTCCACCCAGCACACGCCTTTCCCCTATGGCACTCGCGGGGAAACAGGTGGAGAGGATCTAGCGGGAGAGGAACTGGATCAGCTGTCGGCTGACCTCTTCGATCTGCGCCACCGGGCAGCGCTCGTCCTTCGTGTGACACAGCCCCGGGTCGCCGGGGCCGAAGTTCACGGCGGGGATGCCCAGCTCGGTGAAACGGGCCACGTCGGTCCAGCCATATTTCGGCCGCACCCGCCCACCGGTGGCTTCCACCAATTTCGCCGCGAAGGGTTGGTTCAAGCCTGGGGCGGCTGCGGCTGCGGCGTCATCAAGAAAGACAGAGAAACCCTCGGCGGGGCTATCGGGCGTGCCCACCTGCAGCACCTCGTACAGGTGCGCCAGAGCCTCGTCCACGCTGCGGTTCGGCGCGTAGCGGAAGTTGATGAAAGCCCAGGCCTCATCGGGAATGGTGTTGGTGGCCACGCCGGATTCGGCAACGACCGCGTTGAGGCCCTCCTTGTAGGTCAGACCGTCGATCTCCACGTCCTGCGGCTCATAATCCGCCACGCGCACCAGCACACGGGCCAGATCGTGGAGCGCGTTGTGGCCGAGCCAGCTGCGAGCGGAGTGCGCGCGAGCTCCCAGGGCGGTGACCTTCACGCGGATGGTTCCCTGGCAGCCAGCCTCGATCATCGCCCCGGACGGCTCGCCCAGCAGCGCCAGATCGCCCGCTAACAGGTCGGGGTCGGACTGCACCAGGTGGTTCAGGCCGTTGTACTTGGTGGCCACCTCTTCCCCCTCGTAGAGCACCAGCGTCAGTTCGCAGGCCAGCTCCGGGGAGTTCGCCAGAGTGGCGAAGGCATGCGCGTAGCAGGCGGCGCCCGACTTCATGTCCACGGAGCCGAGGCCGAAGATGGTCTGCTCCCCCGTCTCCGGATCCGGCCCCAGGCGCGAGGGCAGGTTATCCGCCGGCGGCACGGTATCTAGGTGGCCCGCCAGAATCACCCGATCCCCAAGGCCGCGATGGGTGCGCGCGACCAGGGTATTTCCCCGGCGCGTGACCTCTACGTTTTCGATGGCACGCAGGGCGGGCTCGACAGCGTCGGCGATCTCCTGCTCGTGGTGCGACTCGCTGTAGATGTCAACGAGCTGGCGGGTAAGAGGGACCGCCCCGGCGACCAAGTCGATGGAAGGCGCTGAAGTTTTGGAAGATTCTGAAGGTTCTGCAGTATTCATTGCTTGCGATCCTAGACCAGCTGGCAGCCCGCCGTCGGGGGCAGGCGGGTGTTCTGCAGGGTGAAAAACTACCCGCCACAGGGGCTAAAAGTACCCATGCTGGCCTTTAACAAGAACGGTTGTGTTCTAATTCTGGTATGAAGACTCGAAACTCCGATTCAGGTGCCGCGGAAGGCACCTCTAACCAGCTGGGTCACAGCCTAGAGACCCGCCACCTGACCATGATGGGCTTGGGCTCGGCTGTGGGCGCCGGGCTGTTCCTCGGCACCGGCGTGGGCATCCAGGCCGCAGGCCCGGCGGTGCTGCTTTCCTATATCGTCGCCGGCATCGTGGTTATCGCCGTGATGCAGATGCTGGGCGAGCTCGCCGCCGCCCGCCCGGCCTCGGGCACCTTCGCCACCTACGGCCAGATGGCCTTCGGCCGCTGGAATGGCTTCGCCCTGGGCTGGCTGTACTGGTTCATGCTGATCATGGTGATGGGCGCCGAGATTACCGGCGCGGGCGCGATTATGGGCGCGTGGTTCGGCGTAGACGGGTGGATCCCCGGCCTGGTGTGCGTGGTGTTGTTCACCATCGTGAACCTGGCGGGTGTGCGCGGCTTCGGCGAGTTCGAGTACTGGTTCGCCTTCATCAAGGTCGCGGTTATCATCATCTTCCTGGTTATCGGCACGGGTCTGCTGCTGGGGCTGTTCCCCAGCTACGACTCCCCTGGCCTGAGCAACTTCTCTGACTTCGCCCCCAACGGCATCTCCGGCATGGCGGTAGGCCTGCTGGCTGTGGCCTTCGCCTTCGGTGGCATCGAGATCGTGACCATCGCCGCCGCGGAGTCGAAGGATCCGGCGAACTCCATCGCCGCCGCCGTGCGCGCCGTCATCTGGCGTATCTCCATTTTCTACCTGGGCAGTGTCTTCCTGATCACCGCCCTGCTGCCTTTCGACACCTTGGGTGAGGCCGAGTCCGCTGAGGAGTCTCCGTTCACCCGCATCCTGGCCTTCGCCCAGATCCCGGGCATCGTGGAGATCATGGAGGTCGTGATCGTCCTGGCTCTGCTGTCGGCCTTCAACGCGCAGATCTATGCCACCAGCCGCCTGATGTACAGCTTCTCCCAGGAACGCAACGCGCCGCGCTGGTTCCGCAAGACCAACGCCCAGAAGGTGCCTTACCGCGCCGTGTGGTGCTCCCTGTTCTTCGCTTTCGTCTCCGTTGCGCTGCAGGTGTGGGGTCCAGAGGACCTGATCAAGATCCTGTTCAACGCCGTCGGCGGCACGCTGCTGGTGATCTGGATGGTTATCGTCTTGTCGGAGATCAAGCTGCGCCCGACCTTCGAACGCGACGGCAGCCTCTCCGTACGCATGTGGGGCTACCCTGTGCTGCCCTGGCTGACGTTCCTAGCACTCATCGCCCTGATGGTTCTGATGCTCTTCGACGAGGGCGCCCGTTTGCAGGTCATCACCGTCGCCGTCGCCTTTGTTGTCCTGAGCCTGATCGGCCTGGCGCTGCAGAAGACGCAGGGACCGCAGGAGGCCGAAGACAGTGCTGGCACCGCTGCGTCCACTACTACGGCCACTAACACGACCACCGCCGCAGACAGCGACTCCACCACATAGGTACAAACTCATATGTAGGATCGGCAACCATGACTTCTGCTTATGGAAATGGATTTGCCACTCTGACCGATTCCGGCGAGGTGCTGGACACCTGGTTCTTCGAGTTCGATCTCGGCTCGGCCGCTGCTGGTGCCACTGATGCTGGTACCGCTGAGGCGGGCACGCAGGTGCTCGATCTTACTGACGCCAGCACCTCCGCCCCTGATTCCTTCCGTCCCCTGGCCAACCTCGTCGGCACAGACGAGGTCCGTGGCACCCGCCGCGTAGCGGTGACCACTACCATCGCCGATCTGGATGCTCCGCCCGCCGATGCGCACGACGCCTACCTGCGCCTGCACCTGATCTCCGGCCGCAAGATCCAGCCCCATGGCTGCAACTTGGATGGCCTGTTCGGTCTGCTTAGCAACGTTGTGTGGACGAACCACGGCCCGTGCGCCGTCCCCGGTTTCGAGTCTGTCCGCGCCCGCCTGCAGGCCGAGCGCGGCCCGGTGACGGTTTACAGCGTGGATAAGTTCCCGCGCATGGTGGATTACGTGGTTCCCACTGGCGTGCGTATCGGCGATGCAGACCGCGTGCGCCTGGGCGCCCACCTGGCCGAGGGCACAACTGTTATGCACGAGGGCTTCATCAACTTCAACGCGGGCACGCTGGGCTCCTCCATGGTCGAGGGTCGCATCTCTGGTGGCGTGGTCGTGGGCGACGGCTCCGATATCGGCGGCGGCGCTTCCGTCATGGGCACTCTGTCCGGCGGTGGCAAGGAGGTCATCTCCATCGGCGAGCGTTGCCTTCTGGGCGCGAACTCCGGCGTGGGCATTTCCCTGGGCGACGACGTCACAGTCGAGGCCGGTCTGTACATCACCTTTGGCACCAAGATCACCCTGACCGACGAGGTGGCCAAGCAGTTGGGCAAGCAGGCAGGCGAATCCGTCAAGGCCTCCGAGCTTTCCGGCGCCAGCGGCATTCTGTTCCGCCGCAACTCCATCTCCGGCGCGGTCGAGGCCGTCGCAAACGCCTCCGCCGTCGAGCTCAACGAGGCCCTGCACGCCAACTAAGTTCCGTACCCCTAGCCCGTGCACTAACCAGGCTCAGCTCCCCACTGAGACCACGGGTCTTCCAGGCAGCGCTCGATTTCGATGCGCTGCCTGTTTCTTATTGACGCCTCCAGCGCCAACTCAATAGCGACGGCGCGCAAGCGCAACGCGCCCGCCCCGGGACGGTACTCCGGGTACGTGTCATCGCCGTAGATGGGAGCGCCCAGGTGATTCATCAGTACCCGCAGCTGGTGCGTGTACCCGGTCCGGGGCTGTAGCTCATACACGGCGGTGGGAGTGCCCGCATGGGTAGCATCCGCAGATATGGCTTCTACACAGGCACTGCTGGCGAGCTTCCGAATGCGCGTGACAGTCAGCCGTGCCTGCTCCCCGTCCACCACCTTCACCTGCGGGTCGTCCTTGATCTTCAGCATCGGCAGCTGCACCTCCCGCCACTGCGGCCCAATCTCCGGAATGTCCGCGGCCAGCGCCTGGTAGGTCTTAGAGACCTCCCGGCGCTGGAATTGGGTCTGCAGGAACCCACGGGTGGCCGGGTTGCGCGCGAGCACCAGCAGGCCGCGGGTGTCCCGATCCAGCCGGTGGGCTGCCACCAGCTCGGGTTCCTGCAGCCGTACGCGCATCAGGGACTGTGCGGTTGCGCGCAGCAGCTTGCCATTTGGAGTGGACGGCAAACCATGGGGTTTGTCCACTACCACGGCATCCGGGCCGGAGTACAGCACAGGAATGTCCGCCGCCAACAGCTCTGCGGGTTCTTCTGGGAAGTCGGGATAGACCCATGTGGGCGTCCGACCCGAAAGAACGAGCCCCGGGGCCAGCAGCGTGCCGGGTTCGTAGGGCGAATCGCCCGCAGCGGCCGCCAGGTAGGTGCGGCCATCGTCGGGAACGCGGCCGCTCAGCATGGCTTTCACAGCGGATACGCCATGGCGTGGCGGCGGGCGCCAGCGTTGCAAGGCCGGGATGAGGGCTCAGAGCTCCCGCTACTGGGCGGCTGCGGGATCTTCGCCGGTCAGGCGACGGACAGCGGCCTCGATCCGCTCGTCGGTGGCGGTGAGACCCACGCGAACGAAGTTCTTGCCCTTCAGGCCGTAGAAATCACCCGGGGCAACGAGGATGCCCTTACCGGCCAGCTCGGCGACAGTCTCGCGACCATCGCGGCCCTGCGTGGCCCACAGGTACAGGCCACCGTCGGAGTATTCGATGTCGAAGCCAGCCTGCAGCAGGGCTGCCTTCAGCAGGTCGCGGCGGTGGCAGTACAGCTGCTTCTGCAGAATCTCGTGACCATCCTCCACCAGGGCGGCCACCATCGCGGACTGAATGGGTCCGGGGTTCATTAGACCCGCGTGGCGGCGGATGCCCAGCAGCTCCTGGATCAGCTCGCCGTCGCCGGCCAGCCAGCCTGCGCGATAAGAGGCGAGGTTGGAGGTCTTCGACAGCGAGTGCACGGCAATTAGGTTGGTGAAGTCTCCCCCACACACCTTCGGATCCAAGATCGACACAGGGCGCTCCTCGCCCCACCCCAGGCCCAGGTAGCACTCGTCGGAGACAATGATCGTGCCACGTTCCCGGGCGAACTCCACGAACTTGCGCAGGTGATCCACGCCCAGCACCTGGCCGTGCGGGTTCGCCGGGGAGTTCAGGTAGATCAGCGCCGGAGTCTGCGGCCCCAGCTTCAGCAGCGAATCGCTGCGTAGCACGTCAGCCCCGGCCAGGCGGGCAGAGACCTCGTAGGTCGGGTAGGCCAACTCCGGGATCACTACCGTGTGGCCCGCGCCGATTCCCAACAGAGTGGGCATCCAGGCGATGGCCTCCTTGGTGCCGATCACCGGCAGTACCTGGGTATCGGCATCTAAGCCCCGCACCTGGAAGCGCCGCTCCATCGCCCCCACGATGGCTTCCCGCAGCTCCGGGGTGCCCTTCGTCTGCGGGTACCCCGGCTCCGCGGCGGATTCCGTCAGCGCCAGCTGAATGGCCGGGGAGACCGGATCTACAGGAGTGCCGACCGACAAATCCACGATCCCATCTGGGTGGCTGGTCGCCTTGGCCTTAGCTTCGGCAAGCGAGTCCCACGGGAAGTCGGGCAGTCGGTCGGCTACTTTGGTGCGCTTGAAGGTCATGCTTGTACTTTATACCGCCTGCTTAGTGCGCCCGGCGCTAACCGGTGCAAGTGTGGGCGTCAATAAAGAAAAAGCAGATAGGCGAATAAAACCTAAGCCTGCGGCGGCAGGTTGGCGATAAGCTCCGCGTCGAAGTCCTGCGGCCCCAGCTTGGCGGCGCCGCCCGGGGAACCCAGATCATCGAAGAAGGCGGCGTTCGCGTCGTTGTACTCTTCCCACTCGTCCGGCACGTCATCCTCGTAGAAGATGGCTTCAACCGGGCAGACCGGCTCGCAGGCGCCACAGTCCACGCACTCGTCCGGGTGGATGTACAGCATGCGCTTGCCCTCGTAGATGCAGTCAACGGGGCACTCTTCTACGCAAGCGCGGTCCAATACGTCTACACAGGGCTGCGCAATCGTGTAGGTCATCGTCTAAATACCTACCCTTTCTGGAAAGTTCGTCATACTCCACAGAGCTCTCTTCGAGCTTCTATTCTGTCACTTCAGCGGTTCCAGTGAAAACTGAGGGCGAAGCGGCCACGCGGCCGCTGCCATACCGACCACAAACAGCAGCATAGACCACACGGTCTGCGGCATTAGCGTCGCCTCGCCGAAAGGCAGCTCCGGCCACATCACCGCCAGCAGATAACCGGCCAGCCACACGAGCGCGGGAATGCCCGCAACCAGCTTGTTATCGGTCCACAGAAGCGCGGTTTTCGTCACCGCGCGGTTGAAGAAGAACGCAAACAGGATGGTCCACGGCAGCGGCACCAGTGTGTCCCCCACCGTGATGCGCGAGCCAATGTATAAAACGCTGATGAACAGCCCGAACAGCGCGCCGATAGAGAGCCAAACGATGCCGGAAATGCGCTCAGCGCGCGTTGTATCCTGGCGTGCCTGGCTCTTGGTGGGGTGTCCCCAGTTGGGCTCGTCCTTCTTCGCGTTCACGTCGATCCATCCTAGTGCCCTACCCCGCCGGACCTCCAAGGCAACGCGGTTTAGGGCTTAAGTCCCCAGCCGTCTCAGGCCGGCTGCTCCCCCAGCGCGCGGGCGAAGAAATCCTCGGGCACGCCGGGGGCCGTCCAGCCCAGACGATAGCTTTCGCTGTCCAGCAGCGGCTGGGTAATGAGGTTCGACAGACAGAACAGAGTGATTGCTGTGGATGCCGGCGGGTTAGAGTCCCGCACCTGGTCATTGACGTCCGAGGCCATGCCATCAGCCACCCAAATCTGGGTGGCGTGAGCGCGCATAGCGGCCTGCTTGGCCGCCACGTCCTCTGCGGTGCCATGAATCACCAGATCGACCTCCGCAGACGGCACGGTCGCGATCTCCCCTGCGGCAGGCAAAGTCCAGCCTTCGGGCACGGCCGCCGGGTCCTCCTCAAGGCCCTGCATCCCCTCGGCGAACTTCTCTTCCTCCGTCACGCACCACAGCACCTGGCTGGGAACGAAGACGTCTGCGCCAGCACCTTCCGCACCCGCGCCGCTCAGCTGCCGCACGGCCTCGTGCACAATGCGGTGCACCTGCTTGTGGTCCGGGTGCCCGTAGCCGCCGTCGGCGGCGTACGTCAGAATCACCTCCGGCCGGACGCGCTGAATCTGCTCAATCAGCTGCTCGACCTGCAGCTCCAGCAAATCTTGCGCGGCCTCATCTTCGCGTGCAAAAGCCCGCGGGTGGCGGATGGACTCGCTGCCTTCCATGCCCGAATCCCGCCAGGCACCGCAGCCGCCCAGAAGGTTTGGCCCGTGCTGCACACCCAGCGCACTGAGCGCCCGCTGCAGCTCAGCAATACGGTAACCACCGAGCATTCCCGTGCCGTGTTCGTACTGCTGGGCGTCCACAAGAGCTTGGTACTTCTCCCCGATAACCTCGCCTTCCTCGCCGAGGGTGCAGGTGACCACAGAAACGTCGTGGCCCAACCGCCGCGCCTTAGCCAGCGCCAGCCCCGTCCACAGGGTTTCGTCATCCGGGTGCGCATGCACCGCCATTACGGTGATCCTCTGCGTTTCGGCGGGGGTGCTGGTCACGGGTTAATCCTCCTTGAGAGCATTTTCTGCGGCGTTGCGTTTGTTTTCCTCGATGGGGCTCAGGGTCCACCGTGGCGCCGAGATCAGTACCGAGCTGCTGTTGTCCAGTGGCCAGTCTTCCAGCCCCGGGGTCGGTCCGTTGAGTCTGTCCGACGTCACCACGGTGAAGCGGTCGGACAGGATGGGCAGCACCGTGGAGATCTCCGCGATCCGCTCGTCCAGCTTCTCGCGCTCGTCGTTGAGCTCGGCGCGCCCTTCGCTAAGCTTGTTGAGGCGTTCTTCCAGGTCACGGTCGCAAGTGCCGCTGAGGTTGCCGCCCTTGGGGATGTTGGGGAGTGACGCCCCTTCGTCCCCGCTGTCGCTCCCCTCAGCCGGGTCCTTCGAATCGGCGTCGCCAGACGGCTTCGCGGAGTCTTCCCCTACGGGAGCGGTGGTGCAACCGTACTGTTCCACATAGTCGAAGGTGGCCTGCGGGCTGCGCTGCCACGTCACCACGCCATCGACTTCTCCCTGCTCCACAGCCGAGCCGAGAATCTCCCCCGCGTTACCAGTGCGCACGGTGGCGGGAATTCCGGCGTGCAGCAACTGGTCCACGACGGAGCGGGCGGCATCCACCGCCACCTGATCGTCAGTGACTGCGCCGATGACGATGCCGTCGGGGCGCTGGTCGGACTGCAGGCCACGCGGCATCTCCGCGGCGGTCTTCGGGGTGACGTTCCAGCGCGGGGCCTCTACCTCCGGATCCTGGGAGACGATCCGTGCGATCCTCTCCGCGTTGATTGCGCCCAGTACCCGGCGGCGGGTTTGCTGGTCAGCGAAAATCGGGCTGGCCTGGTTGAGCTGCAGGTTCAGCTGCACCCCCCGAGCGGTGTTGCGCATCTGCGTGTAGGGCAGCTGGTTAAGAGCCAGGTCGGTGGTGGCCGAACGGTGCGTCATGTACATCTGGATCTGCTCAGTGCGCATCATCTGCGCGCCGGCAGATTCATTCGGCACGGCGGTGAAGCGGATGATGTCTGTCTTGGCCGCCTTCGAACCCCAGTAGCGGTCGTTGCGCTGCAGTTCCAGCAGGCCGCGCCCCTCGTCCACGGACTTCACGGAGTACTGCCCTGCAGAAGCGACGGAGCCTCCGTCCATCATCGTGCTGAAGCTGCGCCCCTCCGCGCGGTAAATGTGGCTGGGCAAAAGGTGGGTGAACAGTCGCTTCCAGGAACTCAGAGGCTTATCGAAGGTGACTTTGAAGCTCTTTTCCTTCTTCTCCGGCTCGATGGAGGTGATGTGGCGGTACAGCCCCTTCGCCTCCGCGAGGGGCTCGTCCACAATCGCTTTATGCAGGTATTGGAAGTCGGAGATGGTGATGGGCGTGCCGTCGGACCACTGCGCCTCCGGCCGGAGGGTATAGACCACTTCCGTCGGATTCTCCCGGTCGTTTGGCTTGACCTCGCTGATCAGATCATCGTTGAGGTTCTCCCCCATCGAGCCATCTGTGTAGACGCTCGGCAGGGTCAAGTCGGCAACCGCCGCCACCACCGGGTTGCGGTTGCCCACCAGGTGCGGGTTGAGGTTGCCGGTGAAGCGATCCACGCCCACCGCGATCTCCCGCAGACTCTCATCAACCGGCTGCGGCTGCTGAGTTTGGGTGGAGGCGGAGGGGTCTTCCACCGTCGGAGCCTCGCCCGGATTCGCCTGGCAGGCGGCCAGCGTTAAGGCGAGTGTCGCCGACGTCAGGGCGGTCGCGGCGGTGGGCGTCACACCCCAAAAACCGCGACGGCGTGCGCCAGAGGAACGGCGCGCCGACGAGCTAGACAGTGGAAAGAGCGAGAACAAGGGCAACTTTAGGAGTTGTTATTGCGCTGCTTCTCGCGGGAACGGGCACGGGCGCGATCGGTGGCGTTCAGGGTCACCTTGCGCACGCGGATGACCTCCGGGGTTACCTCGACGCACTCGTCGAAGCCACAGAACTCCATGGCCTCTTCCAGGGTCAGGGTGCGGGCCTTGGCCAAGGTCACCGTCGCGTCCGCGGTTGCGGAACGCATGTTGGTCAGCTTCTTTTCCTTGGTGATGTTGATGTCCATGTCTTCGTCGCGGTTGTTCGCGCCGACGACCATGCCCTCGTAGGCCTCTGCGCCCGGCTCGACGAAGAAGGTGCCGCGGTCCGCCAGCTGGATCAGCGCGTAGGCGGTGATCTGGCCGGAGCGGTCGGCAACCAGGGAGCCGGAGGCGCGGCCCTTGATCTCGCCCGCCCACGGCTCGTAGCCAGCGGAGTAACTGTTGGCAATGCCGGTGCCGCGGGTTTCGGTCATGAACACGGTGCGGAAGCCGATCAGGCCACGGGCCGGAACGATGAACTTCATGCGGATCCAGCCGGTGCCGGTGTTGTCCATGGACTCCATGCGACCCTTGCGGGCGGCCAGCAGCTGGGTGACGGCGCCGAGGTGCTCCTCCGGGACGTCGATGACCAGGTTTTCGTAGGGCTCGTGAACCGTACCGTCGATGGTGCGGGTAACCACCTGCGGCTTACCGACGGTCAGCTCGAAACCTTCACGGCGCATGGTTTCCACCAGAACGGAGAGAGCCATCTCGCCACGGCCCTGAACCTCCCAGGCATCCGGACGTTCGGTGGGCAGCACGCGCAGGGAGACGTTACCGATCAGCTCCTGATCCAGGCGAGCCTTGACCATACGGGCGGTCAGCTTGTCGCCGCCGCCACGGCCTGCCATCGGAGAGGTGTTCACGCCGATGGTCATGGAGATCGCGGGCTCGTCGACGGTAATGCGCGGCAGGGCAACCGGGTTCTCGGGATCGGCCAGGGTATCGCCAATCATGATGTCCTCGATGCCGGAGATAGCGGCGATGTCGCCGGCGATCATTTCCTCGGCCGGCACGCGGGTCACGCCCTCGGTGCGCAGTAGCTCGGCCACCTTGGCGGTCTTGACGTGCTCCTTACCGTCCTCGTCGTAGTGGATCCAGGCGACCTGCTGGCCCTTACGCAGTCGGCCGGCGTGGATGCGCACCAGGCCAATGCGACCCAGGAAGGAGGAGGAGTCCAGGTTGGTGACGTGCGCCTGCAGCGGGCCGTCCACGTCTGCGGAAGGCTCCGGCAGGACGTCGTAGAGCACGTCGAACAGCGGCTGCAGGTCCTCGGAGTCCGGAACGTTACCGTTACCCGGGTTCTCGGTGGAGGCCTTGCCCTCGCGGCCGGAGGTGTACAGCACAGGAAGATCCAGCAGCTGCTCGGCGGCCTCTGCAGCCTCGTCGTCCTCCAGGGTGGAGGCCAGCTCCAACAGCAGGTCCTGGGACTCTTCGACGACCTCGTCGATGCGGGCATCCGGGCGGTCGGTCTTGTTCACGCAAATGATCACCGGCATCTTGGCAGCCAGAGCCTTGCCCAGCACAAAACGGGTCTGTGGCAGTGGCCCCTCAGAGGCGTCAACAAGAAGAACCACACCGTCCACCATGGACAGGGCGCGCTCGACCTCACCGCCGAAATCGGCGTGGCCGGGCGTATCGATCACGTTAATGATCAGGTCGCTACCCTCTTTACCCAGACCCTTGCGGTGGATGGCGGTGTTCTTCGCCAGGATCGTGATGCCCTTTTCCCGTTCCAGGTCGCCAGAGTCCATCACGCGCTCTTCCACTTCGCCGTGCGAAGAGAAGGCGCCGGACTGGTGCAGCATGGCGTCGACGAGAGTGGTCTTGCCGTGATCGACGTGCGCGACGATGGCGACATTGCGGAATTCAGTCAAAGACACAGATCCGAACTTTCCTTTACTTGGGTGTTTAGAGTCTTGAGTTCAAGCTAGTTGTGCAGCGTAGGCACTTCAGGGGAACCTTTCACAGCCTACTCCTTTAGTCCTCCACAATAACGCATAGGGCGCGAAGAAGTTTTTCCCAAAACCTTGAGAAAAGCTTGCAGACAGGTGTTATTGTTTACAAAAGGTTCCCAGCGAACGTTACTAGCGTGACAAATGTGACAGATGTGACTAATGTTGTTCCCATCTTCTGTTTAAACGCATTTGAGATGACTGAATAAAAACCCGAAAGGTTCACCGTGGCTTTCTCTCGACGCTTGACCCGTGCCGCCGCTGCACTGACCACTGCCTGCGCACTGGCAGTCCCGACCGTGGTGGCTCCTACTACCGCCGGCGCCCAGGTACAGGGCTCCATCGATCACCTGGGCCGCCCCGCGCCGCATGTCCTGGATCAGATCGAGGCTTTCGCCAACAACCCGCAGCTGCCGCCAAATGTGAAGGCTTCCCTGAAGAAGCTGGTCGGCTTCTTCCGTGGCGATGGCAAGCCGGGCGTTGACGTTCCGGAGAACGCCCCGGCGTTCACCCAGTTCGGCTGGCCGACCGTTTCCGGCCAGTGCATCGGCGGCAAGAACAAGGCTGTCGGTACCGCGATGGGCGTGCCCGGCCCGGCAAAGCTCCCGCTGCCAGGTATCGGCGCTGGCGAGGTCAACTTCGTCTTCACCGCAATGGGCACCGGCACGGTAGCTAAGAAGCAGACCACCGCGATGAACGTCCACTGGATCAACATCAACACTGGCAAGATGGGCCGCACCCCGCTGGGCTACACCGGCATCAACCCGAAGGGCCCGGCCACGGTTAACGGTGTTGCCAAGACTGGCAAGGGCACCGTCATCGCCCTGCTCGAGGGTGGCGTAACCACTCACGAGAAGGAGTCCGGCAACTCCAACTGCAACTTCCTGCCGACCGCGGCACTGCTGCAGGTCTAGTAGCTTTCGCCTAGATACCCCTGGGTTTCAGACCCCACGGCCGCGCTTTCCTGCGCGGCCTTTTTCATACCTTCGGCCTTTACCCACACATCCCCTTCTGGCCCCGCCCGCACTACTCACCACAAGCACACAAAGCCATGGCTGACCTGCATAAAGTAAAACAAGAGACCTTCGACCTCGCCCGCGCGACCAATATCGACCCGAAGGGCTTCGAGCGCGCCGTGGACGCCTACGAGCTGTCGCCCAACCAGCCCGCCACTGTGCAGTCTGACACTACCCACCCCAACCCGGTGCTTTACATGCGCCGCCCCACTCCCGGCCACCCGCGCTTCCACTACCTCGAATCCTGGCTAGTCCCCCACCTGGACATTCGCCTCAATAAGTTCCACTTCTTCGACGGTATCGAGCCCACGCAGGATCTCTATATAGACATAGCCTTTATCGAGATTGATGACGCCACCACCCCACCAACCTGGCGCACCCGCGACATTTACGTGGATGTGGTGACGCACCTCCCGGAGGCTCCCTCCCCAGAACAATCTCAGTCGAGCTCTAGCTACGTCCCGGGCACATCTTCAAAGACGAAAGTCCAGGTACTGGACCTGGACGAGTTGGGCGAAGCACTCCTGGCGGGTTACATCACCGCCGACGAAGCCCGCAGAGCGCTGGATTCCACGCAGCGACTGCTGGATGGGCTGCACGAGCACGGCAGCGTGGCCGATTGGCTGGCCACCCAGGGCGTGCGTTTGGGTTACTAGCGCCCTCGACAGCCATGCCATCAGCCCGAAATCGAACACCTTTACTCCTTCTGTCGGGTGCGGAGGACATAATCGTTATGTTCAGGCAACCCTGAAACTAAAGCTCTGCGAAGCTCTTACACAGCCCCGGACGAATGGCGATTTGAATACGCCATAACCCGCACTGCATATTGACCACAGATAGCTAGCCACACTAGACTCGGTAGAGGACGCACCTAGGTGCTCCACTTCCGAGGCTCGTGTGAACACCACACGGGCTTTCGTGCATATTAGGGGGAATCAATGCACATCGGATACTTCGACGAATTTGGGCACAACGGCGCATACGTCAATCGATACGATACGCATTTCAAGACCCACCCAGTTTTCGGCATCGGTGGATTCATAATCCCCGCTCAGAATGTCCGACGACTCTCCGGCTCTTTCAAACACCTAAAAGAAACGGGGCTCAGAGAGGAAATAGAAGCCAAAGTTAGGGCTAAAGGCAAGAAGGTAGAGCATTGGGAGAAGAAGGGTGCAGCACTACTCACCACCCGCAACGCCCAGAAATACTCTGAACTGCGCCGCCTTATTAACCGACTTCTCAACATCCTCGACAAGCTAGACGCCCAAGTTGTCTTCTACGGACAGGAGAAACCTCGAGGAACAAACGAAGATACTGGAGAGTATGAAAAGGATCGGTACGACCATGCTATGAAACAGCTGATCCAGCGTATTGGCTGGAGCCTCCCAAGCGATGAGAATTACCTCCTGATTCTCGATAAACAGGGCCCCAGAGAGCGTGCAGAGATTTTCGCGTCTAGCGCTGCTTTCATGTTCACCAATGAGAGCGCGGAAAAGCTCCTCGAACCGCCTCTCGAGGTGGAAAGTCACCTCTATCAAACTGTGCAGTGCGCAGACTGGCTGTGCGCGCTTCTGGGAAGAATTGCTGCTTACAAATACGACCCCGATTTTGATGAGTTCGAGTGGGCGGTGACATACTTCGGAAACCGCCTATCTCACATTTCCAGCAAGCACGCCAAGATCAGAGCCAATGGCGATGGCAAGGACATGTACTCCAACCATCTCGGAAGTAAGAGAAAGTGCTTTTCTCATACATCCACGCGGGGTGCAAAAGCCGTCCGGCATGGCGTTTAGTTCTCCTGGAACTCGAGCCAGGTATTACAACGACTCAGTTCAGATCACCGTCTGGTTGGGCGGACTACGGAACTGACAGGGCGTCTTACGGCACAGGTCGTTCTACGTAGTCAGGGCGGCATTCCTGCAGATGCTCGCGCAGGATCTCACCGTTTTCGCTCTGTGGGGAGAATAGAGAAAGAATCTTGTCCAGCATGTCAGGTGCGATAACCACCTCGGTGCCGTCGTTGAATAACACCGCATCCATCAACGCATACTCACATTCGCCGCCTAGATCTGCATCGAAAGCATCATCTAAGCCTGCTGCGTAATACTGCTGTTCGTAGCGCTCGAGGAATTCTTCGTAGATGTCCCGAGCAGGATCTTCAAATACCCCAAATTCCATCGTCTATCTCCAATCCTGCTCAGACCCTTTGTCGCTGTAGCTACATTGCGGGAGCCCTCCCCCCCCCTGGGAACGGGCTGCGGCCCGCTACGCCAGGATCTGGCGGCCCATCACCATGCGGCAAATCTGGTTGGTGCCCTCGTAGATCTGGGTGATCTTCGCATCGCGCATCATGCGCTCCAGCGGGAAGTCGCGGGTGAAGCCGTAGCCACCGAGCAGCTGGACAGCGTCCACCGTGACCTCCATCGCGATGTCAGAGGCGAAGGCCTTGGAGCCTGCAGCCATGAGCCCCAGCTTGGCACCATCCTCAGCCACGCCGCGCTCCGCGTTGGAGGCCGCGGTGTAGATCATCAGGCGGGCTGCGTCGATCTTCATCTTCATGTCAGCCAGCATGAACTGGGTGTTCTGGAAGTCGGCGATCGCCTTGCCGAACTGCTTGCGCTCCTTCACATACGCAACAGCCTGGTCGAACGCACCCTGGGCGATGCCCAGAGCCTGCGCGCCAATGGTCGGACGAGTGTGGTCCAGGGTCTGCAGAGCAGTCTTGAAGCCGGTGCCTTCCTCGCCGATCATGCGGGAAGCCGGAACGCGGCAGTCCTCGAACAGTAGCTCAGCCGTCGGGGAACCCTTGATGCCCAGCTTGTGCTCGTAACCGGAAACGCTGAAGCCCGGGTCGTCCTTGTTCACCATGAACGCAGAGATGCCACGTGCGCCAGCCTCCGGATCGGTCACGGCCATCACGGTGTACCAGGTGGACTTACCACCGTTGGTGATGAAGCACTTGGAGCCGTTAATAACCCACTCGTCGCCGTCACGGACAGCGCGGGTCTTCATCGCGCCGGCGTCAGAACCAGCCTCGCGCTCCGTGAGCGCGTAAGAGGCCATCGCACCGTTAGCAATGTCCGGCAGCACTTCCTTCTTCAGCTCCTCAGAGCCCTGCAGGATCAGGCCCATGGTGCCCAGCTTGTTCACAGCCGGGATGAGGGAGGAAGAACCACAAACGCGGGCAACCTCTTCGATGACGATAACCGCTGCGAGGGAGTCGCCACCCTGGCCGCCGTACTCCTCCGGAACGTGGATGGCGTTGAAGCCCGCAGCGTTCAGAGCATCCAGAGCCTCTTGCGGGAAGCGCTCCTCTTCGTCAACGTCCTTGGCGTGGGGAGCGATCTGCTGCTCGGCCAGGTCGCGGATGGCCTCGCGCAGTGCGAGGTACTCGTCGGGCAGACGGAATGGTTCGAAATCAGGGTTGAAGCCCATGGTTAATTCTTCGCCTCTCTAGCAGTGAAGTTGAGAACGTTCTTTCCCACCGAGTGTAATGCGCTCCGGCGATTCGGTGATTTAAAAGCGATATTTACATAAAGAACTTTACCTTCAGCGCTGCCCTCCCCGGATACGGCTACATCACTTTCCGCTCACCATTCGGTAACAAAACGCCAATCTCATTGGCCACATACACACCTTGTGTTTACAGTGTTATCCATGAAGAGCCTTCGCCGTCGTCCGGTTACCTCCCGATCCCGCGCTCCCCGCTCCGCCCTGGCCGCGGGTGCGGCCGCCCTGCTACTCGCCGGTGGTTCACTCACCCTGACCGCCTGCGACGACGAGGAGACCACCCCCTCCAACGCAGCGTCTACTCAGGAATCCGCAGACGAAAGCTCTGCCCAGTCCCTCACCGACCACAGCACTGCCAGCACCGGTGCAGCCAACAGCAAGGCCGAAGACGGCTCCGTAGGCAAGGGCGGCATGTGTGCCACCAATGATCTAGAGATCACCACCGCCGACTCGCAGGGCGCAGCCGGCTCCACGCTGGTCAACGTCGTTTTTAAGAACACTTCCTCCGAGCCGTGCTCGATGCGTGGCTTCCCCGGCGTATCCATGGTCGCAAACCACAACGGCACCCAGCTGGGCAAGCCCGCGCAGCGGGAGAAGGACGTGCCCAGCAAGGACGTAAAACTCGACCCCGGCGCATCGGCCATCGCGCCCGTAAAGATCACTCAAGTCGGCGCCCTGGATCCGCATGAGTGCAAGCCCCAGGATGCTGACGGCCTGCGCGTCTACCCACCGGAGCAGACCAAGGCCACCTATGTGCCGATGAAGAACCTGGAGGGTTGTTCCGGGGAGGTCGAGTACCTGTCGGTCCAGCCCGTCAGCATGGGCGATCAAAGCGGCCAGGCCGGCACCGGCCAAGGCAACCAAGACGGCGAGTAGCGCCGCCCACAAGCCCACGCCTGCCCCCACCGTGCCTTCCCCCCACAGCTCTTCCCGCGCCGCACCCCGCCGGTTCACCGCATGGCTGGGTGCGGTGGCTTTGCTCTCCCTCCTCGTCCGCGGCTTCCAGCTCAGCCAGCGCACGTTCTACTGGGACGATTTCCTCATCCCCGCTACCTTCAGCGGCGGTTCCCTCGGCGACTATTTCGCCAGCTACGACGGGCACCTCATGCCCGCCTCCGCACTCGTGCAGGTGCTGGCCCATCGAATTGCTCCGCTCAGTTGGTGGCTCCCCGCCACCGTGTTGATGCTGCTCAGCACCCTCGCCGCAGCACTCTGGGCGAAGGTATGCGTGCAACTCACCGGCCGCAGCCTCGCTACTCTGGGGCTTTACACAGCACTTCTTTTTAGTCCTTTCCTCATGGACGCCGCCGGTTGGTGGTCCGCAGGTGTCAACGCCCTGGCCTGGCAGATCGGCATGGCGGGATTCATGGTGTGTCTGCTCGCCGCGCGCCGGTCTCTCCTCCACTACTCCTTGTTCGCCACCGGGTTTCTGCTTGTAGCCCTGCTGTTCACGGAGAAAGCCCTCACGATCGTCCCGGCCGCCCTCGCCCTCGCGGTACTGGCAGGCATGGCCCGGCGCGACATCGCCCGCTTCTTCGCTGCGCCAGGCGCGCTCTTCGTTGTCTGGTCGCTGCTCTTCCTCACCCTCTCACCCCTGCCGCACGAGGAGTCGAATAGCCAGTCGCTGTGGTCGGCGCTGCCCAATAGCCTGTTCACCACCGTGATCCCCGGCGCGCTGGGTGGCCCGTTGTCGTGGGATCGTTGGTCGCCCTCCAGCACTTTCGCCACCGCTCCAACGTGGTGGAGCGTCGCCAGCGCTATCCTGCTGCTCGTCCTCGCTGCTTTCTGGCTGCGCCGCGATACTCGCCACCGTCTTCTCGGTTTGTTCCTGGTGCTCGGCTATCTAGCCGCCATCTACGCGTTGCTTGGCCGCGCCCGTAACAGCACCGGCACCTCTGGTCTGCTGTTGGCCTCTATGCATTACTTCGCGGACTGGTTTACTTTCGCCGTACTGGTGGTAGGTTGTTGCGCCCTTTCTTATGGACGCCCCCACGTCGCCAACCGCCCCACCCCCAGCTTCGCGGCCGCGCGCTCCCGCTGGGTTGGGGTGGGGGCGATTCTCGGTGCTGTGGCCATCAGCATCGCCTCTACCTACACCTGGGTGGACACGTGGAGCAACGACCGGACCGCCGACTACCTGGCCAACCTGCGCACCTCCACGAAGTTGGACGGTTCGGGGGAACCACCGCAACTGCTGGATCAGCCGGTTCCACTGGACATCCTCACCCCGGTGGTGCACCCGTACGACCGCGTCTCCACGCTGACGGGTCAGCCCGCGGTAACGCAGGTAGACGAGCCGCCACGGATCATCGACGAGTCGGGGAAGATTGTGGATGCGGAAGTGGTGGCGTCCGCAACAAGCACCGCAGGTAAAGAACCCGAATGCGGGGTGCGCATCGCCGCAGGGCGCTCCCAGGCCATCCTGCTGGATAACGCTCTGCCGTTCGGGGATTGGACGTGGCAGCTGAACGCGACGGCCAGCACGGATATGACGTTGACCATCACCACGCCCAACGGGCTCGAGGATGCCAAGGAGACCAAGAGTCGCGCCGTGGATGTGCGCGTTGGTACGGAGCTAAAGCCCCGCTGGGTGCGGGTGTCCGGCGGCGGCGGAATCCTGTTAGTGCGGGCGGAGACGGATTCCGGTGCGCCTGACGAGTACGTGTGCATCGGGGCGGGTGGCATCGGCCCCCTCGTGACGAAGGCGGACTAAAGCTGGAATAGTGTGCCTTTCCGTACCGTTGAGGGTGGCTAGGAACGAACCAAACCCACGCCGAGGAGGCACTGACAAGATGTCGACCCAGACACCTCAGAACGCACAGAACGTCATGATCCTCGGAGGCCACGGCAAGGTGGCCCTTCTAGCGGCTCCGCAGCTCGTAGAGGCCGGCCACACGGTAACTTCCGTCGTCCGCAACCCCGACCACGTCACAGACGTGGAGGCCACCGGCGCGAAGACTGTTGTGCAGGACATCGAACAGCTGGATGTGGCCGGTTTCAAGGAGCTTTTCGCCGATCAGGACGTGATCATCTGGTCCGCGGGTGTAGGCGGCGGCGACGATGAGCGCACCCTCCGTGTGGACCGCGATGCGGCGATCCGCTCCATCGACGGCGCCGGAACCAAGCGCTTTGTCATGGTCAGCTACTTCAATTCCCGCGCCGATCACGGCGTGCCGGAAGACCACTCGATGTTCACCTACTGCGAGGCGAAGGCCGCCGCGGACGACCACCTGCGTGCTTCTTCGACCCAGTGGACGATCGTCGGCCCGTCCGCGCTGACGATGGACGAGCCGACCGCTAAGATCGAAACACGCTCCCCGAAGGCTGATGGCACCGCCAACGGCGACGACGCACTGCAGGCCAGCCAGGTCTCCCGCGCCGACGTGGCCGCCGTCATCGCCGAGGTTGTGGATCGCCCGAACCTGGTCGGCCACTTCATCGAGTTCAACAAGGGCGACACCCCCATCACCGAGGCCCTCGACGCACACGCCGAGAACCGATCGGTCTAAGAGAAAGAGAATTTCATGGCAGCTGGCCTTGCGGCACTACTAGACGACATTGCGCTTATCGCCAAGAAGGCCGCGGCCACGACGGATGACGTCGCTGCCATCGCCGGGCGTACCTCGACGAAGGCGGCTGGGGTTGTTATTGATGACGCCGCCGTCACCCCGAAGTTCGTCGCTGGGGTATCCCCCGCGCGCGAGCTGCCGATCATTTGGAAGATCACCAAGGGCAGCCTCGTCAACAAACTGATCATTATCCTGCCGATCATTCTGCTGCTGAGTTGGCTGCTGCCCGGCGCACTGACTCCCCTGCTGATGCTCGGTGGCTTCTACCTTTCCTACGAGGGCGCCGAGAAGGTCCTAGAGAAGGTCGGCCTTGGTGGTCACGGCGAGGGTGAGGCCGGAGAGGATGAGGCCGGAGAGCGCGATGAGGAGAAAGATCAGTCGGAGAGCGCACTGGTGCGCGGAGCGATATTCACCGACCTGATCCTTTCAGCGGAGATCATGGTGATCTCCCTGAACGAGGTTGCCGACCAGCCGCTTTTAACCCGCGCCCTGGTGCTGATCCTGGTCGGCCTGATGGTCACTTTCGCGGTCTACGGCGTGGTGGGCGTGCTGATCAAGATCGACGACATTGGCCTGGCTATCGCCCACAAGCAGGGAGCCAGCGAGGGGATGAAGAAGTTCGGCCTGTTCCTGGTCAAGGGCATGCCGAAGCTGCTGACCGCCATCGGCATCATCGGCACCCTGGCCATGCTGTGGGTCGGTGGACATATCCTGCTGGTTGGCTTCGACGAGCTGGGGCTGCACTGGCCGTACCAGACTGTTCACCACGTGGTGGAGAACTTTGAGCACCTTGGAGGAGCGGTTACCTGGCTGATGGAGACCGGCTTTAGCTTGCTGTTCGGCCTGCTTGTCGGCGCACTCATCGCCGTGGTGGTCGGCGGGGTAAAGAAACTGCGTGCCCGCTAGGCGCTGCAGGTGCGCTACAAATGGACATAGGACAGACCCCCTAGAAGTCTAAGGAGATTTAACTCTTGTCTGCGAAGGAAGTAGCCCTCGTGCTAGAGGGCGGTGGCATGCGCAATAGCTACACCGCCGCCTGCATCGACCAGTTGTTGGAGCACGGCATCGAGTTCGGCTGGGTCGGTGGCATCAGCGCCGGCGCTTCCCACACCGTGAACTTCCTTTCCGGCGACAGGAAGCGCGCCCGCGAGTCCTTCGTGGAATTCGGTGGTCACCCGAAAACCGGCGGCTTCAAATCCCTGCTCCGGGGCACCGGCTACTTCAACGCCGAGTACATCTACGAGACCGCTGGCGCACCCGGCAACGATCTGCCCTTCGACTGGGAAACCTTCCAGAGTTCGAACTCCCAGATATGCATCGGCGCGACCCGTGCGGACAACGGCGAGTCCGTCTATTGGCGCCGTGAGGACATCAATGATCTTCCGGACCTCATGCGCAAGGTCCGCGCCAGCTCCACCCTGCCGGGCATCATGCCCGTACCAACCATCGACGGGGTGGACTATGTCGATGGTGCCCTCGGAGATTCCGGTGGGCTGCTGATCGATGCCGCCATCGAGGATGGCTTTGAGAAGTTCCTCGTGCTGCGCACTAAGCCCAAGGGCTACGTCCGCCCCGCACTGCGCAGTCCGCAGCTTGTTAAGACGCTACTGCGCTCACGCCCCGCTGTAGCTCAGGCAATGATCGACCGGCCACCGAAGTACAATCTGGCCTCTGACAAGATTGCGGAACTAGAGGCCAAGGGCCAGGCATTGGTCTTCTACCCGGAGAAGATGCACGTCAGCAATACCGAGCGTCGGATGGATCGCCTGGAGCAATCCTGGAACGACGGGTTGGAGCAGACCAAGCGCGAATGGGACACGTGGATGGAGTTTCTGGGCGAGTCTAAATGATGCTCAGCAGCCCCAGCACGATGAGCATCGCCGCCACCACGTAGCCCGCCAGCGCCACCATCTGTTCCTTCCTATGGCGCAGCCCATCGATGAACCGGGCCAGCCCGCTTTCCGGCTTACGCAGAACAAAACCCAACGCCAGGCCAGACAGTGCCGGCAGACTCAGCGCAAGCGTAGCGTAGAGGAATACCGCAAGGTACTTCGCCGCAGAGCTGATCCCCACGGTGCTCAAGTACGCCAGGCCGGCGAAGAAAGGCGCGGACGTCGCCGACTGGACGATTCCCAGGGCCATTCCCGAGAAGAAGGTTCCCCACGACGCTTGGCGGAGGGGGCGGGCCAGGCGATTGATCATGGGGGTGGGATCGCCGCCTCGTAGCGTCAAGAAGGCACTTAGAAGACCCACCGCGATGAGGACCAGGCCAAAGATCGGCGAGGCCAAGGCCGTCTGCACGGCATCCGAAATCCCGTTGAACAGCAGCAATACGGCCAGCGACAGCAGGAACACTCCGAACCAGTCCCCCGCCACCAGCACTGCGGCGATGGGCGCGTAGCGGCGCGGCTTCGGATGCATCACCGCGACAGCGAAAAGCACACCGATGAGCAGCACGTTGACGGAATCGGCCAACGCGAAGCTCACGGCGTGCAGCATACGGTGAATCCTTTCGGTGGCACCCGCAAGAACCTGAACGATCTACCTGAACGAACTAAGGTCAGGGCGCGGGAAGGAGGGGATGGAACTCTAGCGAACTCTAGCTAACCTTCCGGCCGTGAACAAGGAAGTACACGGCGGCGCTGACGACGACCAACCCAGCCAACATCATGTACATCGCCTGGTAGCTGGTGGCCGAAACGATCATGCCCAGCAGGATCGGGCCGAAGCCCACGCCGATGTCCAGTAGCAGGAAGAGCGTGGAGATGCCCGCGCCCATCTGGTGTGGCTCGACCGCCTTGACAGAGATCGCCTGTGCGGCTGGCATCAGCGAACCATAGCCCAACCCCGTCAGCGCACCGGCCAAAACCACCATCCAGTCCTGGGTGGAGAACGCGAGGACAACCAGAGCGATGGCGAAGGTAACCAAGCCCAGATAGATGACGATGTTGTCGCCCTTCTGGTCCTGAATCTTGCCCAGCACGAAGCGCATCACGAGGGTCACCAGCGCATAGGCCAGGAAGAAGTATTTGGCACCGGTGACCAGGTCGTTGTCCTCGGAGTAGCTGTTCAGGTAGGTGATCACACCTGCGTAGCACACACCGACCAGCAGCATAAAGAAGCCGATGGGGGCGACATTCGGGTGCACGATGGCCGACAGGTTAAAGGCCGGCCGATGGTGGTGCGCATCCGAGCCCTTGTGCTCTGGGGAACGCACCAGCAAAGACAGCAGGAAGGCCACGATGGACATGCCAATAACGACCTGGAACATGGTGGTGTAGCCGACGGAGCCCACCAGCCACAGGCCCAGCGCCGGACCGATCGCGGTGGCCAGCGTGGTTCCCAGGGCGAAGTAGCCGGTTCCCTCCGCGCGGCGTGCATTGGGAATCACGGACTGGGCGACGGCCATCACGGCGGTACTGGCGAAGGCATAACCGATGCCGTGGATAATGCGCACGGCGATCAGCAGCCCCAGAGAGTTGGCGGGGATGTAGAAGGCACAGGTCACGATGACCAACACCAGCGCGGTGAATAGCACGCGCCGCCGCCCCACCGCGTCCACCAGGAACCCCGAGAACACGCGAGCCCCCGTCGCGCCGATCACGAAGGCACTGGAGGCCAGGCCCGCGC
Organism: Corynebacterium evansiae; assembly: GCF_027570065.1. Classification (NCBI taxonomy): domain Bacteria; kingdom Bacillati; phylum Actinomycetota; class Actinomycetes; order Mycobacteriales; family Corynebacteriaceae; genus Corynebacterium; species Corynebacterium evansiae. The sequence continues at coordinate 170,335 of NZ_JAKMUT010000003.1, forward strand.
TCGCGTTATTGGCCGCAAACTCCTTGACCGCGTAGCCAGCCATGGTCGTCACGAGGACGTAGAAGATCATGAACTGGGCGAAGTTAACTAACCATGCAAAGACAAAAGCCGGTGTTACAACCGGCTCTTTCGTTGGTGCGGACGTTAGGAACACCTTCTTCATTTAATTGTGTTTATGTTTTTATGCCGCGGAGCACGTTACCAGGCGTCAGGCCAGCACCACGCGCTCCCCCACGCTTGGCCTCCAATACGCCGCCTCAGCTGCGGTGATTGACTTTAGATCGCGCGGTGTGATCTGAGACAGGGCGTCAATATAAGAAGGAACAATATCCCGCGGCAACCTTAAACCGACCGTGAGGTGCGGCACCCAGCGCGGGCCGCGACCATCCGGGTTGAGCGCGCTGAGCTCGCGGGCGGCGTTTTCCAGCTCGTCCGTGGCTTCGAGCAGCCACGCCACGGTCTGCTTCTTGCCTGTGCCGAAGACGACCACGCCCCGGCGGCTGAGCTCCGAGGGCACGGCGGAAGGCAGGATCTCGCGGGCGCGCTCCACGACGTGCGGGGCCATATTCGGAGAGAACGTGACCGTGATGTGCGGAGTCTGCCGCTGGGCCGGGAACCCGCGGGTGGCGAGCTCGTCGAAGATGCCGCGGACGGTGGCGGCCTGCTCGTCGGGCAGGTTCAGCAGGATGTTCTCAGGGGAATTGACGGACATTGCTCCCTATCCTAGCTGGCTGCACCAGGAGCGCCCCGGCGCGCTACTTGAAGGACACGTACTCCGGAAGGTCGGCAGGCCTTTCCAACGGCTGCTTCTTCGGGTTCATGTCCAGCCCCAGCTCCTTGGCGAAAACCAGGCGGGTGGACTTGTAGACGCGCTCGTCGGATTCGTCCAACTCGAACACGCGGGCGCCGCGCAGGGTGTGCATGGACCAGGTGCCGTCTTTCAACCCATAGGGGCCGAAGCCGGTGCCCGGGCAGTAGCCCAGTTCTACCCCGAAGTAGTTGCCGTTGAAGGTATTGATGTGGTCGTGGCCGCAGTAGATACCCAGGACGTCGCCGCGCTCGCGGACGGCGGAGTAGATGCCGGGGTTGAAGGCCCCGACGTAGACGTCCTCGTTCTTCACTCCCTCGATGCTGTGGCGCTTCTTGGCTTGGCCATGCTTGATGAGGTCGTTGTTGTACGGGCCGCCGAACCACATGTCACGGTGCTCGTAGGTAGGGATGTGGAAGTACATCAGACCCGGGATCTTCTTGCCGTAGCGCTCTTCGTAGCCCCGGGAGGTATCGCGGTACCACTGGATCTGGTCGCTGTGGATGTAGTCGTAGCCGGGGATCTCCTTGGTCTCCTGCCCCGCCAGCTCCTCGCCGATGTAATTCCCGGAATCCAGCAGCCAGATGGCGAATGCCGGATCCGGCTTTGCGTTGCCCTGAACCAGCAGCGAAACATTGGATTCACCGTGAATCGGGTCGTCCGCGACGTTGAGGTTGTACTTGTACTTGCGCACGAAGTTCAGCAGCGCGATCTCGTCGGCTTGAGTGCCGTCCTCCATGGAGTCTTCGTCATGGTTGCCGAATGTGATGGCCCATGGGATCTGGCGGGATTCCATCGGCAGCACCACGTTGTTGACGGCTTGGAATGCCTGTTCGGTGGTCTTGGGGCCAGAGGAGATCACGTCACCGTTGATCAGCGCGAAGTCCGGCTTCTCCTGGTCCAACACCTTGCCCATGAACTCGATCGTGCGGCGATCAGTAAGGTGATCGTCTTGAGTGTCATTGAACTGGACGATCTTGAACTTGCCGTCGCCGTTGAACTTCAGCGGCATGTCCGCGCCGCCGTTGTTGTCGCCACCGCTGTTGCCGTCGTTACCGCTGCCGCCGTTGCCACGGCTCGGGCCGAAGCTGGAGCCGGCCAGCGAGCCTGCCGACGAGTTCCACGCCTGTGCCTGCGCAGCCGGCGCAAGTGCAGCGGTGACGCCCAACGCTCCAGTTCCCGCCAGGAAATTCCGGCGGTTTACATTGAACCACTTGAGCTTCTTCCGGCCTTCTGGCTGCTGAGAGTTAGACGGCGAATCAAAGGACGAATTATGGGACAAGGTGAGGGTGCTCCTTTTTCTGTTTCTGCGAGAATTGAACCTCCATAAGCTATCGCCAGCAGGTAAGCGCAGGGTTTCCTGAAGATGAATTCATAACAACTTCGCGTTTTCCCTCTCCACCGCTTGACCTTGCCGTTGCGGCAACCGAAAGGATGTAGCCCATGACCGAATACACGATTGGTGATGCTGCAGATTTTCTGGGAGTGACGCCCAAAGCCCTACGCCATTGGGATTCCATTGGGCTGCTCAGCCCACAGTGGCGCACATTGGGCGACTACCGCCTCTATACCGAGGAAGATCTGCGCGTCGGCGCGGCCATTGTGCTGTACCGGAACATGGGCTTCAAGCTGGCGGAGATCCCCGACCTGATTGAAGCGCCTTCCGATGCTGCCCTTGACCGTGCTCTCCGCTCCCACCGGGAAGCCTTGGCGCGCAAGCGCGACGAGGTGGAGAGCCAATTGCGTGCGGTCGAGGATTTGATAACAACAACCCGAGTGGAGGGATACACCATGGAACAAATGGACAAGATCAAGCAGTACTTCGGCGAGAAGATGCCCGCTTACCAGGAGGAAGCTCGCGAACGTTGGGGCGACACCCCGGAATACCAGCAGTCTCAAGAAAAGCTGGCCTCTATGACTGACGGCGACTTCCAGGAGGTTAAGGCCGACCACGACCGCTTCGTGGCGGATCTGGTAGCCGCCCGAGATGGTGGCGTCACCCCCGATAGCGAAGAAGCACAAGCCCTCGTGGAGCGGCACCGCGCCACGATTAACCAGTGGTACGAGGTTACGACCTCGCGGCAGCTGATTCTGGCGCGGATGTACGTGGCCGACGAGCGTTTTGCCGAGGCGTACCAGGGAGCACAGGATTACCTGCTTTCGCTGGTGGAACATCGTGCCCAGCAGGAGGGAATCACCAATCCCAACTGGGATGACTAGCTGAGGCAGCTAACCGAGCTTGTTAGGCGCCGGAGCTACACGCCGGTTGCTACGATTGCGCCATGAAAGGCTACCGCACCGGAGAACACGCACTGGCTATCTACTTATCCTCTATCGCAGGATTCGTAGATACGCTGGGCTTTTTGTATCTGGGCGGGTACTTCCTGTCGTTCATGTCGGGTAACACCACGCGCCTGACAGCCGCCGTGAATGCGGGAAAATGGGACGTCGCGATGACGGCCGGCGGGGTAATGGTTCTGTTCCTGGTCGGCGTGGGAATAGGGGCGCTGATCAGCCAGTTAGGGCGGCGCTATCTGCCCCGGACGCGTACACGCGAGGCAATTCTGCTATTCATTTGCGCCACCTCAACGATTGCCTCTGTACTTGTTTTGACCGAGCACGAGCAGTGGGCGGTTTACAGCCTGTCATTCACCGTGGGCGCTATGAATTCCACGTTCGAGCGCGACGGCGAGGTGAGTATTTCCCTGACATACATGACGGGCACGCTAGTGAAGATGTCTCAGCGGTTCGTGGCCGCACTCTTCGGCGGCCCGCACTTGGATTGGCTGCGCTATTTCGCTCTGTGGATGGCGCTTGCCTGCGGAGCGCTGCTGGGCGGCTGGATGTATGTCCAGGTGGGCCTGCACGCGGTTCTGGTAGTGACGGGCATGCTGTACGCGGGAACCGTGACTGCACTGGTGTACCGCCAATGGCGGCGCAACCGTGGGCTGGCAGTTTAGTAAAGGACTGATCAACACACACTCCACAAAGGTTAGAAACACCTTGTTTTCATGTTGGCAACACATTGTTGCTAAAGTCTGTGTAGCGACTGATCAACCGCTCACCTTCCCAACCCCAACCCCAGGAATTTTCATCATGTTTCTAGCCTTGCGCGAAATGCTTTTTGCGCGAACCCGCTTCCTTCTCATGAGCGTCGTGTTGGCGCTCATGTCCTTGCTGGTCGTAATCATCTCCGGCCTGACAGCCGGTCTGGTTAACGACGGCGTTTCCGGCCTGAAGGCAATGGATAGTGACGTCATCGCTTTCGCCGATGGCACCCAGACCGATTCCGCCTTCACCCGCTCCGTCATCGACATCACAGAGGCCGACAAGTTCGCCAACATCGACGGGGTGGAAGAGGCCGCCCCACTGGGCCTAACCATTGCAAACGCCCACAACCAGAACGGCAAGGCCGTCGACCTCACCCTCCTCGGAGTAAAGCCCGGCTCCTTCATCGCACCGGAGGGACTGCCAGAACAAAGCACCACCCCTAACGGCGGCGCCCCCACCAAAACCAAGCACGAAATCGTCGTGTCCTCCACCCTCCAAGACGAAGGCATCAAAGAAGGCGACACCATCACCATCGATCGCCTAGAAATCCCGTTGGAGGTCGTCGGCTTCACCGATGGCCAGCGCACCTTCGGCCACGTCGATGCCGCCTACCTGCCCCTCGACGTCTGGCAGGAAATCCACACCGGCGCACGTAAGGGCGAAAAGGTAAGCCCAGAGGCGTACAAGGAAATCTCCGTCATCGCCGCCCGCACACAGGACAAGCCAGACACTGAGGCGCTCTCCGACGCTTCCGGCCTGGACGTTCGCACCCTCAAGGAAAGCTTCGATTCCTCCCCTGGCTACACCGCCGAAATGATGACCCTTTCCATGATCAAGTGGTTCCTTTACGTAATCGCCGCCCTGGTTACCGGCGCCTTCTTCCTGGTGTGGACCATCCAGCGCGCCGGCAACATCGCCGCACTGCGCGCGATGGGTGCCACGAAGGGCTTCCTTCTGCGCGACAGTCTGGGCCAGGCGGTCATCATTCTGGGTGCGTCCGTCATCGTCGGTGCACTTATCGCTGTTGGCCTCGGGAGCCTCCTGGAAACCACGGCGATGCCTTACGCCACCGAACTCGGATCCGTCCTTAGCGGCAGCGCGATCCTCTTCGTATCTGGCCTGATCGGCGCACTGATCGCCGTCGTCCGTGTCACCCGCACTAACCCGCTCGCAGCCCTAGGAGAAAACCGATGAGCCCCACCCCGCACCTTCCCGCCCCGCACGTTCCCGCCCTGGAACTTAGAGACGTCACGGTGACCTACACCGACGGCGATTCCCAGATCACCGCGTTGGACAAGGTGAACCTGACCGTCGAGCCCGGAGAGTTCGTCGCCGTCGTCGGCCCCTCCGGTTCCGGTAAGTCCACACTGCTGGCCGTCGCTGGAGCGCTGACCAACCCGGCCTCTGGCAGCGTCAAGATCGGCGACGAAGACATCACCAACTACGACGACAAGGAACTAGCCCGCATTCGCCGCGACTACATCGGCTTCGTCTTCCAATCCTCCGGCAGTCTGCCGGGCGCCCTCACCGCCGAGGAACAACTGGAGCTCGCCGCGCGTGTTGTGGGTAAGCACGGTCGTTACTCTGGTGCGGAGCTTCTGGAGAAGGTTGGTATGACGCCCCGAGCTAAGCATCGCCCAGGAAATCTGTCGGGTGGCGAACGTCAACGTGTGGGCATCGCCCGAGCTCTCGTCGGCGACCCACAGGTGTTGCTGGTCGACGAGCCCACCGCGGCTCTGGATCGCAAGAGATCACAAGAAATCGTGGAGCTGTTGGCCCGCGAATGTCACGAATTCAACGTCGCGGGCGTGATGGTCACCCACGATCACGAGGTCTTGAACCACTGCGACAAGGTCTACGAAATGGTCGACGGACGCCTGAGCGCTGCCGCCGAATAGGCATCCAAATAGGCCTATACGCAGGCCGAAAAGCGGGTAGTAGACTAGGGAACCATGCCGAAGATCACGGAGACGACAGTGGCCGAGCACCGCGCGGTCCAGCACCGCGCAGTGCTGGAGGCCGCCGAGCGGCTGATCGTTGCTGGCGGCGGCAAGGTTCCCTCCCTGGCAGAGGTGGCGGCCGAGGTTGGCCTAGCCCGCCCCAGCGTCTACCGCTACGTCTCCTCCCAACATGATCTGATGGTTCAACTGCTGGTGCTTAACAGCGAAACCTGGCATGACCAGCTGGAAGACAAGGTCAAGGCCGCTCCGCCAGAGCCCGAAGAGCGCATCTGCGCTTACGTGGACGCGATGCTCGATCTTTTCGTCCACGGCTCCCACGGCCCGCTGATGGCCGCCGCCCAACACTTCCCGGAGGCGTTCGCCGAGGAAAAGGTGCAGAAATCACACGCCGGCTTCAAGGAAATCGTGGATAGCTTCTGCCCCGGTGTTTCCTCCATCGACATCGGATTGCTGAATGCGGCGGTGGTGAGGGCGTCAGAAATGGCAAAAACCCCCGAAGACCTCGAACAAGCGACGGCGACGCTGCACCACATGGCGCGCGCCATTGTGACAGGTTAATTCGCCGAACCACCTGCCTGATTCTGCTGTTTTACCTGGACAGGACCGGGCGACGTTGTACGCTTAACCTCATGCGAAATCGCCTTGTTGCACTCTCCGTTGCCACGTTGACGACCCTCTCGCTTGCAGCTTGTTCGGATAACGAGACTCCGCCTGAGCCGAGCGCTGCTCAGCCTTCGAAGGAATCCGGCGAAACTTCCGCCACCGCAGGACAAGAAGGCACTTCGGAAGAAGGGCAAGAAGATGAAGCCACAGATAACTCAGATAACAAGGCCAAGAAGCGCCCCAACCCCACAGCACCCAGCACTCCGAAGCCCGATAAGGTCGATCTTGCCCCGAATGAAACGGCTCTAGAGGGCAAGCTGATGAAGGTGCGCTTCAGCGATATGACTCCACCGGAGGACTTCGCACGTGTGGCGGACATCGTGGACGATAGCGTGGTCTACTACGCGATCAAGCTCGATCCGAAGAAGCCCGTGACGGCGAAGTTGGGGGCAGGCATTGGCACCCAGACTCCCGAATGGGCCATCGTTGGCAGCAGCAGTATGCCGAATGAAATGAACTGGGACTCTATGGTCGGGCGTAATATCCGCGCCATCGCGCACCGGGACAACATGACCTTCGCTACGGACCCATCCGCTCCCCCGACGGCGGTAACGATCGAGAACTCGGACTACAAGCCAGAGATCCTCGACTAATTGGCGCTTGCCCTCATCGCTCCGTATGCCGCAACCACGCAAGCACTGCCTTTACGCGGCGATTGGCATCCTCGGGTGCAAACCCTAGCTTCATAAAAACACTAGCAACGTGCTTGCTCACTGCTCCCGCGGTCAGCACCAATTCATCCATGATTTCCGAGTTGCTCAGACCACGAGCCATTAAAGCCAGAACTTCCTTTTCCCGAGGTGTCAACGCAGCCAAGCCAGTCCGTCGCGCCGAAAGCAGGGCAGATACAACCTCTGGATCAACGACGGTTCCTCCCCGAACAACCTCATTAAGGGAGTGAACGAATTCATCCACATCAGAGACGCGTTCCTTCAACAGATAGCCAAAGCCACCGTGCTCCAACAGCCGATCGAGATAGCTCGCCGCAACATACTGGCTAAGCACCATAACCGGTTGAGAAGGATACTGTTTGCGCAGATCATATACCGCGCGCAGACCATCATCAGTCATGGTGGGAGGCATACGGACATCGGTGATAATCACATCGTACTTCTGTCCGTTTTCATCACTCGCCATCGTGGCATTACGCAACTCTGACGCATCGACCACCGTCAAGACTTCATGCCCGAGTGCCATTAGTAACTGTTCTAGTCCGGCACGAAGCAATGCAGAGTCTTCTGCAAGCAAGACCTTCAAAATATTCTCCACTAGGTTGATTTGAGGGATTCCGACAGGGGCAATTCAAGAATCAACTGCGCACCAGATTCACTTTCAACCGAGCCTTCACCATCCTTAGTGTTCTGGAATTTCACCGTTCCACCAAGTGCAGCAGCACGCTCGCGCAAACCTGCAATACCCGTACCGTTCAAGTGGCGTAAATCCTTAGAAGGGGTTTCAATAAAGCCCACCCCATCATCTGTAATAGACACTCGTAGCCGATTCGAAAAGGCGACTCTCACGTCAACGTGCTGAGCTTCGCCGTGTTTCGTTGCATTGGTCAAAGCTTCGGCGACACAGTGATACGCCAGTAGGGCAATAGTCTCGTCCAATTCCTGAGAGTTACCTTCGACCTGCAAGGCAGCGTCAACCCCTGCGTGCGCAATGAGCTCTTCAAGGGCTGCAATCAGCCCCCTATCAAAGAGCACCTGCGGAGCGATCCCCCGCACAGTCGCACGTAATGCGCGTAATGCCTGGGAGGCATTGTGTTCTGCATCCTCTAATGCTGTCTCCATGACTTCAGAGGAAGCCTGATTCTTGTAATGCAATTTTGCAGTAGCGAGGTTGAGTTTTAGCGCTGTCAGATATTGTTGCGGCCCGTCATGAAGTTCACGCTCGATGCGACGGCGTTCGCCAGAAAAAGCGTCGATAAGAGTGGCACGAGAAGCAGCGAGTTCCTTATCGCTGGGAGACAGTACAAACCGAACTACAGCTATTGACGCCGCGGAAAGCAGCCGCGAGAAGATCATCAAAAGACCAATAGCAATGGCGGCCACACCCCAAGAAACAACGAAAATAAGAATTGGATTTGAGGTGGACCATTCGCCCAGGGAAAGCTCGCCGACAGGTAGGAATGGGATGGCAATTAGTACTCCTGCGAAGAAGCCCAAAGAAACCCATGCGAAGAAGGCAGCTGCAGAAAGCACAAGCTGCATCAACAGATGAAAGAACTGTGGCCAGTCGAACCAGTGGCTCGCTTTGCGAAACGGGACTTTTGCGCCCATCCACAACGCCCCACGTCTACAGATGGCATCTGCACCACGCGCAACAAGGGGAATCCAAGGCAGCATCAACAACGAGACAACGAATCCAGGTACGAAAAGGAGCGCGAGCACTGCACTCCACCCCAAACTCTTCAATGTCTTCATCGATTTCAACACTAGTAGTCGCCTTTAAGAAAAACGGTAGAGCCAGCTCTACCTTTATGTAGGTAGTTGGCTCCATGGCTTCCATACTGTGTGATTGCTCTGATGAGAGTATGCAGAAATCAGAAACAAGAAGTCATGTCGCCACTGCATCAGCTAACTCACCAGTCTCTCCGCGAGCGCTCCAAGCGCATAACCTTACGAAGCGATTCGGTAAGCACAAGGTGCTAGACGGTCTCGAACTGAGCATTAACTCTGGTGAATTCGTCGCCATAATGGGCCCATCTGGGAGTGGCAAAACAACACTACTCAGAATTCTATCTGGCCTGGACAAACCTTCATCGGGCACAGTAAATGCTCCGCACCGTACCGAGCGCGCCTTCGTCTTCCAGGATTACAACCTGCTGGAATCCCTCACCGCAATGCGCAATGCGACTCTTACCGCCAGGTTTAGTGGGCGCCGCTGCTCCAAGGCTCAGGTCAAGACAATCTTTAATTCACTGGGACTTAGAGGATTCGAAAGCTATCTTCCAAATCAACTCTCCGGAGGTCAACAGCAACGTGTAGCCGTGGCTCGTGCGTTGCTTGCAAACGCACCATTCATCTTTGCTGACGAGCCCACGGGAGCTCTCGACGATCAAACTGCTGATGTGGTGTTAAAGCATCTCAAAACAGCAACCCAATCAGGATCGACAGTGGTAATGGTTACCCACTCCCAAAGAGCAGCCGCATATGCGGACCGCGTAATTGATCTCGCTAAAGAACCTCTGGCCACTCCTGGGAGCAAAAACTCATGATTGTTTGGCTTAAAGATCTAAAGTCGAATTGGTTGTCATGGCTGGCGATTTCAATCACGATGCTCGTTTCTTCCGCTAGCTGCAGTCTGGCAATTTCGATGATCTCCGCAGATGGCAAAGACGCAATTCCCCTTGGCGGAACGATCCTTGGAATGTCAATCTGTGCCATCGTTTTAGTCACGTTTAGTCAGATGCGTTTGACCATCGAAGAACACCAACCGATTTATCAGAGTTGGCGCATGGTCGGCATGCCTGGGTGGATGATCAACCTCCTAATACTCGGCCAAGTTGCCGTAGTTAGTGCTACTGCCTCTTTAATCGGGGCACAACTCATTCGCCCAGCGCTGAGCCCAGCAGTCGAGGCTCTTCGTGGTGATGGTATCTCCATGCCTGACCTATCGGTTGATGCCTCTGTGGTGATGTGGGTCGTACTTGTTTGTGGTGGAGCCGCTATAGCTGGTGCGCTGCTACCACTAAGACAGATTTTTCGACCACAGACCGGCTCTCACCCTTTGTGGATCACAGTCCGGAGCGCGGTTGCTACGGTCGCTATCGCTGGATGCAGTATTGGAGGCGCCTACATCGAGAAAACAGAAGATGTACTCGCCTGGGCGATGGGAATGTCAGTCCTCATACCGCTACTACTGCCCTGGCTGCTCCCTCTTCTTGACCAGTGGACACGTGTACTCGGCATTGCAGGAGCCAACGTTCGCGTCCGACGCAACTTCTCCTCGCCTCATATCGTTCCATGGGTTCTATTCGGAAGCCTCATCATCGGTGTGGGTTCAGGGCTTCGATTAATCAAGGACGCAGAACCTGGAAGCTCAATGTCGGCATGGCAAGTTTTTGTAGTTGTCCTTGGTCCAGTTTTTGCCCCCAGCATCGCCGGCGCCGTTATGACTTCGCTCATCATGCACGCCCGAATCAAAAGTGATATCCGCGGGCTTCGCCTTGCAGGTGCGCCCGGTAGGTCGTGGATTCTAATTCAAATAGGCGAAGCCTTCGCGCTTACCGGAACGGCTGCACTGGTGGTTTTGGTGTTCACGGTTCTGACCGTTGGAATAATAAATGACCACCTCACCGGCTTTGTTTCTTTCCACGGGATTTGGTGGACAGCGTTTGGCAGCACCTTTGCTGCGATGTTCTTGGCTCTATGCAGTGTCAAACTGGCGGTGGCGTCGAGCTTAGAAACGAATCAGAAATGACAAACTCCTAGCTCCAGTTCACCGCGCCCCTAGTTCACCGCACTGAGTGGAGAATAGCGCAGCTGTTCCACAAGCCAAATGATGCCAACACAGGTCTCACTCATTACGAAAACACAAGGTCAGGCGTACCGCAGTAGACTGTCGGCATGTTGTCACATGTCTTGACAGGCACAACTCGGTTCGTACGGAGCTCACTAGATCACTTCAACGCACGCCACCCGTGGAGCCACAACGACGCATTCCACCCATGGATCTTTACCCAACTGCCGAACAATCGTGCCCGAGCGCTCGACGTCGGTTGCGGGCACGGCGTACTCGTAGCCAAGCTCGCGGAGCATTTCGAGCACGTGCACGGAATCGACCCGGATAGTTCGATGCGTCGGGCCTCAATTGACCGTTGCGCGGGCCTCTCTAACGTAACCATCGACGACACCACACTCGCCGACGCTTCCCCCGGGTTCGACCTCATCACCATGGTCGCAGTTCTGCATCACATGGATTTAATCACAGGATTACAGCAGGTGCGGGATCACCTTGCGGAGGGAGGGCGCTTCCTTTGTGTAGGACTCGCCCACAGCGATTCGATGGCCGATCACGTATGGGACATCGTCTGTGCCTTGACGAACCCATTGATTGGATTCATGCGCCACCCTTGGCCAAACTACGCACTATCGACCGCTCCCCTCCCTACACGCAACCCAGACCTGTCGATAGCAACAATCCGGACGGCGGTCGATCACGTTTTGCCAGGTGCGCGCGTTCGCCGTCGACTAGCGTTCAGGCACACTATCGAGTGGACCAAACCAGCCCCACAGCAAAAGAAAACGCTTTTCAGATAGGGTGGGCAACATGAGTTCCCCCAGCGATGTCTGGTCCGCCAGCGACTACGCCCCGACAGCTGCACGCCTACGACCGATCTCTGAACTGGTCGCCGCGGAATTGGCCCGGCGCTTGCCCACCCCTGCAACGGTTGTCGACATCGGATCGGGGCACGGCGATGGCGTCACAGCGCTCGTCACCGAAGGCTACACCGTGACCGCTATCGAGCCGACCGCCCGAATCCGCGCGATCGGGCAGTGCAACGCGCCAAACGCCACGTGGATAGATGCACTGGGCGAAGCCACCGGCTTGGAAGACTCATCCGTTGACGCCGTCACGAGTACCTTTGGGTCGATGTTCTGCAACCCAACCACCGGACCAGCAGAATGGGCTCGCATCCTAAGGCCGGGAGGCGAGCTGGTGATGACTGCTTGGAATCAAGAAGGCTTCCTCGCCACAATGACAGACGCGATGATGGAATCGGTAAACCCTGGAGGCTCGAAGCAGACCCCGCCACACATGGCCTGGGGTATCACCGAGGTGGCTCACGAACGCCTATCGCAGTGGTTCGAAAGCATCCACATCGAGAACCGCGAGCTGGAGTGGACATTCGACAGCGTCGAAGACGGTATGCAGCTCTACCGCGAGGGCAGTCCAACGCATGTATGGATGGCCGACCATGCCGGCTCCCGCCGAGAGGCTCTATGGGCCGCCTTGCGCGACCACCTCAAAGCTCATGCAGATACCTCAGGACGGATCGAATCCACGACCGGCTACGTACTCATCACAGCGCGACGGCGTTGACGTCCGGGACCCTTGTCGAAAAGACGAGGCGCCTAAACGCTGAACTTGAACACCACCGGGTTCAAGCACGTACTAAGCTCTAGGACGCACGCCCGCAGGCACGGATTCGCCGGCTTCGGCGTGGCTTGCTCTCCGGCTGATGGTGTCGAAACATGATCACCGCCACACTCCGACAGCTTGTAGAGACCGCCACTGCCCATGCGCAGCGGTGCAACGATGACCACGACCACACAGTCGCCGCCGCCTTGCTGACCAGTTCAGGCCAGACCGTACTTGGCTTGAACGCCTTCCACTTCCTCGGCGGCCCATGCGGCGAAATCTCCGCACTGGCCAACCACGCGGCCACATGCGCCGATGACCCCATTGTCGCCGTGGTCGCGGTATACGGCCCGACAGGCCAAGTGATCTCTCCGTGCGGAAAGTGTCGTCAAGTGTTGTTCGACATCGACCCCGCCATCCAATGCATTGTCCACGGCAGCAACGGGCTCGAAGCGCTGAGCCTCTCCGAGCTACTTCCCTGCGCCTATGACTGGCGTGCCATGGAACTCCCACAAAAGGTCTTCATGTGGGAAGGCTACGAGCCGGCCATCAGAGATGGATCCAAACGCCAGACCATCCGCGTCGACGATCCCTTCCGACCCGGGCCAGCCCAGCTCGTCTTTGAGAAGGAGACCGGCGAGGTCACCACCATCGACGCGAAAGTCACCTCCGTGATTGCTACACGCCGTTGCGACCTCACTGAGGAACAAGCACAGCGTGACGGCTTCGCCTCATTGACCAAGCTGCACAAAGCCCTCGACATGCATTATCCCGGCCTCGAAATGGAAGATAACGTCGACGTCGTGACCTTCGAATTGAGCAGCGCCGCAGAATGAGAATCTAACCCCCAAGGTTAGCTATTGAAGCGGAACTCCCCCATGTAGCCGCGGAGATGACCATCTGTGGACCACGGGAAACCCCATCCACCCGCTCAGGATTTGGACCACACCAAGAGGTAACGGAACAGCGGCAGCCCAGACGCCTAGCTAAACGTTGAACTTAAACTCCACTGAGCGTCGAAAGAAAGTAACCTCACCCTAGCCGATAGTGAGGTTACCCTCGTTTAGTGGACACCCAACTTGTACGGATGTTGTGTCCGTAGGAGAGGATGTTCATTGTGAGCCAACAGCGCAAGAAGTACACGCCGGAGTATCGGCGTGAAGCCGCGAATCTGGTGATTGAGTCGCAGCGCCCGATCGCCCATGTGGCCCGAGAGATCGGTGTCGCCCCGGGGCTTTTAGGCAAGTGGGTCAAAAATGAGCGGGAGCGCCGAGGTTCTGCCGATGGGATGAGCGAGGCGGACCTTCGGGCCGAGAATGCGCGCTTGCGCCGGGAGCTGGCAGAGGCTCGGATGGACAACGAGTTTTTGTCAAAAGCGACAGCCTTCTTCGCTGCGAAGCAACGCGAGCAGAAAAGTTCGAACTAATGTGGCGAGAGAAGGCAAACTACAGCATTAAACGTATGGCACGCTTGTTGAAGGTGTCTCGGTCTGGATACTACAAATGGGCCCATACGCAGCAGAAACGACTATCCGGCGACGATGATCGTGCAGCATTTTACGATGATGTTGACCGCAAGATTCACCGGATTTGGAAAGACTCCGATGAGGTTTATGGTGCTCCGCGCATTACCGCAGAACTTGCCGAGCGCTACCACATTGCGCTCAACCGTAAGACTGTGGCTAAACGGATGCGCATGATGGGCATTGAAGGGATTTCACCGCGGGCCTTTGTCCCGGTGACAACCATTCAATCCAAGCGTAAGTCCACGCTTCCTGACCTGGTCAAGCGCATGTTTGATGCCGGTGAGCTCAATCGGGTGTGGATGTCGGATATTACCTACCTGCGCACCGGTGAAGGCTGGTTGTACTTGTGCGCGGTCCGTGATGGTCATTCCCGCCGTGTGCTCGGTTGGGCTATGGATAGTGTGCAAGATACTTCCCTGGTCGAGCGGGCCCTGCGGATGGCGTATACGCTGCGCGGTGACGTTCCTGATGGCCTGGTGTTTCACGCTGACCGTGGGGCACAGTTTACAAGCGAGCAGCTCTGGGACGTCTGCCGCGACCTGGGCATTGCTCAGTCCGTGGGGCGTACCGGGGTGTGCTTTGATAACGCGATGGCTGAATCGTTCTGGTCGACGCTGAAGACCGAATTTTACGACCGGCAACACTGGCCTACCCGTGATGCTGCACGCGCGGGTGTCGCCCGCTGGATTGAAGTGGTCTACAACCGTCGACGGCGGCACTCCGCACTCGGGATGGTCAGCCCCGTCGACTTCGAGCACCACATCACCCAGACCACCAACGAAGAAGAAACAGCTGCCTAACTATGAGGTAGCTCCACTACGTGTCCACCATTTGCGGGCAACCCCAGATAGAACCTTTCCGTAATACGATTACGTTCATGAAAACTATCAACGGCAAGCCAGTCAGCGAAGAGCAAATCGACGCATGGGTAGCCGAAGCTGAAAACGGCTACGACGTGGAAACGCTTCATCGCCGAGGCAGGAAACCTCGCAACGAAGATACTGCGAAGGTTATCTCCATTCGGCTCTCTCCTCGCGAAATCTTGGACCTCGACAAATACGCAGCCGCCCACGGATGGTCCAGATCCCAGGCAATCCGCGAAGCGTTAAAGAACGCCATCTAGACATGGACACATGTAGGCATGGACGTACGGCGTAGCGCCACGAAACACGGCATCAAGCCGGAAGACTCAGTTACTGCTGCGACATCAGGTTGCGTTTTTGCGGCCCCGCTCGACGAAGAGAACCCTCAACGGGAATTACGCCTGGGTTTCGACGGTTCAATGAGGCTGCTCGAGCTCGTCATTCTCATCTGGGACGACGGCACCGAAACGATCATCCACTCAATGAAGGCGCGCAAACAATATCGCAGCCTGCTCGACTAGTCACGAATAGCTTCAAAGAAACCCGGTGGTCTTCGCAGATACAGCAATCATGCGCTCGCCAGGGCACTGCAAATGTCAGATCCCATCCTTAAAATGGAGACCATGAGTGATGCCAATCTCACGATCCGGCAGATCACCTTCGACTGCCACGATCCCTCAAAGCTTGCCGAATTTTGGTCCGCAGCAACAGGCTGCGAGATCGCTGCAGATTACGGCGACTTCGTTATGGTCGATTCCACCCCGACGTTGGGATTTCAGCGCGTTAAGGATCCGACGCGCGGGAAAAACCGCATGCACATCGACGTTGGCGGGGCGGAGCGCGAAGCCTTGGTGGAACTACTGAAGGGGCTAGGGGCAACCGAACTCGGCACCCACGAGGCGCCAGGACTCGTGTGGACCGTCATGCAGGATCCGGAAGGCAACGAGTTCTGCGTGGGCAATCCCGAAGCCTAGCTAAACGTTAAACTTGAACTCCACAGCAACGCCGTGTCCACTACTCGGGGGACACCCCCAACATTAATGCTGCCCTGCCGGCAGACCAGGGCGGCCGTGTGAGTATCGGACAATAATGCGTAGTCCTCCAAGGGTCTGGACACAGGGGCTTTCCCCCTTTCCTCAGTGGTGCGACCAGAGGGAGTAGAAACATCCACCCCGGTGCACCCGCTGCGGTGACAACGACCCATCGCCCGCAGCAGGTGGCAATCGTCACGGTTATCCCTCTTTTTCAGATTCCTGTCCTCGGGATCAGAAAAAGACGGGGACCTGTCATAGGTCAGTGAGCATTTGCTGCATCTGGGCGATCTCGGCCTCCTGGTCGTTGATAATTTGTTCGGCCAGGGTGGTTGCATGGGGATTCTGGCCGTCAGCCACCTCGTCACGGTCCATGTCGACCGCACCTTCGTGGAGGGCATCTGCTCCAGGTAAAGGCGGGCGGCGCCGGTGCCCTGGGCTTCCTCAAGGGCTGTCATGTCCTCCTGGCTCATCATCCAGCTCATGCCACCCATCTCGCCGTGATCCATTCCACCTATCTCATCCATGGTCCCCATGCCCCAGAGTCGGTGACCGGCTGCTGGCCCCAGGCCTCGAGCATGGCGTTCATCCGGTCAATCTCCGGTCCCTGGGCGTCAATAACCCCCTGGGCAAACTCCACGACCTGGGCGGGGATGCCCTCCTTGGCCAGGAGCATCTCACTCATTTCCACGGCCTGCTTGTGATGGGGGATCATCATCTGGGCAAACATGATGTCCGCGTCGTTGTGATCGGCGGAGATCTCCCCGTCCTCCTCAGTCGCCGCCCTGGTGGTCTCGGTCGTCTCAGCGGTAGTCGTCACAGTGCTGGTGCCGAGGTGGTGGCGTCGGTGTTGCCTGAGTCGGTGGCCTCACCGCTGGCGGCCAGCGCCAGGGTGGAGACTACGGCGAGAGCGGAAAGAACAAGGGTGCGCTTTATGGTGGAGCCCTTTCAGGGTCATATGGGGTCAGTGGAGAGAAGTGATGGATCAGTGGACGGCGGTGGATTTCGGAGTAGGCGTGGTGTGTTACTCCTTCGGACTGGTGGGAGCCAGGTGGGCCGGGTCCAGATCAATCCGGCGCAACAGCTGGGCGTTCAGGGCCACCACGATGGTCGAGGCAGACATCAAGATCGCGCCCACGGCCGGGGACAGCACGAACCCGATCGAGGCGAGCACTCCGGCGGCCAGCGGCACGGCAAGGATGTTGTAGCCAGAGGCCCAGACCAGGTTCTGGATCATCTTGCGGTAGCTGGCCTGGGACAGCTCAATCATCGACAGCACTGCCCGCGGGTCATCACTGGCTAGGACCACCCCGGCAGATTCCATGGCCACATCCGTGCCGGCACCGATGGCGATACCGACCTCCGCGCGGGTCAGAGCGGGGGCGTCGTTGACACCGTCGCCGACCATGGCCACGCTCAGGCCACGCTCCTGTAACTGGGTGACCTTGGTGTCCTTGTCCTGGGGCAGGACCTCGGCGAAGACCTCATCGATCCCCAGGTCCTGGCCAACCGCCTGGGCCACCTGCTGCGCGTCACCGGTGATCATCGCGACTTTCACCCCGCGGTCCTGCAGGGCTTTCACGGCGGCGTGGGATTCGGGGCGGACCTTGTCCTCGACGGCCACCGCACCGATGATCTGACCGTCGCGGACAATATGGAGCACACCGGCCCCACGCCCGGTCCAGGCGCTGGTGGTGTCGGTGAGCTCGGCCGGGGTGGTGAGGTTGAACTCGCGCAGCATGTTCGGCCCGCCCACGAGGATCTCAGCGCCATCGACAGTGGCCCGGACCCCCCGACCGGAGGCGGCGCTGAAACCAGTTGCACGGATTTGCCGACGGGAGGCCTCGGGATGGGCGGCCGCGGCCGCCACGATGGCGCGGGCCACGGGGTGCTCGCTGTCGGCCTCCGCGGCGGCGGCCAGGGCCAGCAGCTCGTCCTCGGTGACGCCGCCAGCTGCCGCGACACCGGTGACCGCGTGCGCTCCCTCGGTCAGGGTGCCGGTTTTGTCGAAGAGCATCACGTCGATGGTGCGCATCCGCTCGAGCGCCATCCGGTCCTTGATGAGCACCCCGGATTTCGCGGCCCGCTCGGTGGAGATCGCAATGACCAGCGGAATCGCCAGGCCCAGGGCGTGCGGGCAGGCGATGACCAGTACCGTGACCGTGCGCGCCACGGCATCGTCCGGGCTGCCGATGATGATCCACACCACCGCGGTGATCAGAGCGGAGATCAGCGCGAACCAGAACAATAACGCCGCCGCCCGATCCGCCAGGGCCTGGGCCCGGGAGGAGGACTCCTGGGCGTCGGCAACCAAGCGTTGGATCCCGGCCAGGGCGGTGTCCCCGCCGGTAGCCTCCACCCGGATGCGGACGGTGTTGTCGGTGGCCACAGTACCGGCGACCACCTTGTCACCGGTGTCGCGGAAGACGGGACGGGATTCGCCGGTGATCATCGCCTCATCGAATTCGGCGGCTCCGTCGAGGATGGTTCCGTCGGCCGGCACTCGGGCACCGGCCCTCACCAGCACGACGTCGTCGACGGCCAGCTCGGAGATGGCCACGGTGCGGGTGGTCCCGTCGATGACTTTCTCGGCCTCATCCGGCAGCAGGGCAGCCAGCGCGTCAAGCGCGGAGGACGCGGCCCCGAGAGCGCGCATCTCCAGCCAATGGCCCAGCAGCATGATGGTCACCAGCAGAGCCAGCTCCCACCAGAAGTCCAGGTCAAAACCGCCCAGCCCCAGAGTGGTGACCCAGGAGGCGACAAACGCCACGGTGATGGCCATGGCGATCAGGAGCATCATCCCGGGTTGGCGGGATTTCAGTTCGTTCCATCCGCCCTTGAGGAAAGGCGTTCCGCCGTAGACGAAGATGATCGTGCCCAGCACCGGGGGGATCCAGGTGGATCCGGGGAATGCCGGGAGATGGTAGCCGAGCAGCTGGGCGACCATGGGGCTGAAAATAACGACGGGAATGGACAGAATCAGCGACCACCAGAAGCGTTCCCGAAACATTGCGGTGCTGTGTCCGGCGTGTTCGCCGTGACTATGAACGTGGTGGTCGTCGTCCATGGCGGAGTGCGGGTGATCGTGGGGCATCGCCTGGCCGTGGGTGTCGGCATCTGCGTGGTGTTCGTGGCTGGCATGATGCGGGTGGTGGGTGTGGTCTGTTTCCGGAGCGGGGTGATCACCATGGTGGTCACCGGAATGGTAGGGAGTGCTCATGACGTTCCTTTCGCTCAACCCGGTCGGGGTCGAGATGATGGGTAAAACTGATCAGGATAAGACGGTGTAGCCGGCCTCTTCGATGGCCCGGCGAACCATCTCCGGAGGTACGACACCGGTGACCCTGACGGTAGAAACACCACCAGCAGCGAGATCAATCTGGACGTCGTCGACCTGGGGGAGGGCCTGAAGGGCCTGGGTCACGCTTTTCACGCAGTGCCCGCAGGTCAGGCCGGTGACCTGGTAGCTCGGGGAGGATCCTCCTGCTGACGAGTCGCTGGCGGCAGGGATGGAGGCGGTGTCGGCACGTGAGGCAGGTCCGCAACAGCTGCAGCCGTGGGAGTCCATCGGCAAGAGGCGGGGCGGGGAGGTGATCATAGGAAAGCTCCTTCGGTTCGGTAGGGTTCGGCGATACCGCTATCTAGCGTATACCCCCTGGGGGTATATTTTCAGCATACCCCCTGGGGGTATATTCTCAAGGGGTGGAGGGCACGGCCCTCACGCGGGGCAGGGTGTGGTCACCGAGCAGCCTCCTCACTGTCGGGAGGGGACAGCGGGAGGCGGAGGGCAAACACCGCTCCGCAACCGGGTCCGGGGGAGGTGGCTGTGAGAGCGCCGTCGTGGGCCTCGATCAATGCCTTGGAGATGGTCAGACCGATACCGGACCCGGCGGCGTCCCGGCTGCGGGCGGCATCTCCCCGGTAGAAGCGTTCGAAGATGTGTCCGAGCTGGTCAGGTGGGATGCCCTCGCCGTCATCGGCGACGTGGATGAGCGCGGTGGACGCCCCCTGTCGGTGGACGCTGATCCGGACCTGCCCGCCGGCCGGGGTGTGCCGTAGCGCGTTCGACAGGAGATTGCTCATCACCTGGCCGAAGCGTTGCCGGTCCACGAGCACCCGGGCGGTTTCTGTAATGGTCTCGACCTGTAAATCGACGCCTTTGTCAGCATAAGCTTCCCCCGCGGCAGCAGCGGCGGTATGGAGCAGATCCCCGAGCCCTTCCTCCGCCAGGTCCAAATCGATCCGGTGTTCCTGGCCCCGGGAGACATCGTCGATGTCTTCCATCAACCGGGTCAGGCGGGTGAGTTGGTCAGCCATGATCGTGTGGGTGGCATTATTCCAGTCCACGACCCCGTCCTGGAGACCATCGAGGTAGACCGTGAGCACCGATAAGGGGGTGCCCATTTCGTGGGCCAGATCAGAGAGCATCTGGCGGCGGACCTGTTCGGTGTGTTCCAGCCGGTCGGCCATGGTGTTGAAGGCATGCGCCAGGGTGGTGACCTCGGGGCCTGCTTTTCCGGCGGGCACGCGGATACGGGAGTTGCCGGCCGTTAGGCTGGTAGCGGCGCGGGTGAGATCCTGCAGGGGGGGTGCGCAGACGACGCGATAACCACAGGCTGGCCAGCAGGGCACTGATCAAGGCGGTGGGTAGGGCGACGGCCAGGGTGATCAGGTTGGCGCCCCGGTAGGCCTGCTCGGCATGGAACAGCTCCAGCGAAGGGTCCTCCCGGCCGGTCATCAACATATGATCGTGGAACAGGGGCGGGCCCACCATCGTGGCCACGGCCGCGGCCACCAGCAGGCTAATCACCACGACCAACACCTGGGCGGCCAGGAAGCGGAAGGTCAGGCCGGGTCCGTGATTCATGGCTGCCCCACCCGGTAGCCCACGCCACGCACGGTGTCGATAAACCCCCGGCCCCGGGTGTCGGTGCCGAGCTTGCGACGCAAGTTGCCGATGTGGACATCGACGATGCGTTCATCACCGACCCAGGTGGTGTCCCAGACCTCGGTGACCAGGTCGTGGCGGGTCAGCACCTGGCCGGGGCGCAGGGCCAGGGCAACCAGCAGCTCGAACTCCGTGCCGGTGAGCTCCACGGTCGTCTCCCCCACCCGCACCTGATGGGCGACGGGGTCAAGGATGAGGTCACCAACGATCAAGGGGGTGGTCACCTGCGGTGGGGTGGTGCTGGTGCGTGGACGGCGCAGCACCGCATGCACCCGGGTCACCAGTTCCCGGATGCTAAAAGGTTTGGTGATGTAGTCATCCGCCCCCAGGGTCAAACCGCTGATCTTGTCGTCCTCGCTGCCACGCGCGGTGAGCATGAGGATGTAGCAGTCCGAGAAGGTGCGGATGCGTCGGCACACCTCCAGGCCGTCGAGTTGGGGCAGCCCCAGATCCAGCACCACGACATCGGGGGAAAAGCGACGGGACTCGTCCACGGCCTGGGTGCCGGTGTGCGCCTGGCGGGTATCGAAGCCGGCCCGGATGAGGTAGGAGGCCACCATCTGAGCCAGGGGTTGTTCATCATCGACGACCAGCACCCGCCCCGGGGGCGTGGCGGTGGTCGGTGTGTGGTCAGCCATAGACCCCAGTATCGCTCCGGCCAAGGGGGAATACCATCCTCGCTCAGTGCCCGCCGGGGAATCTTCATCAAATCTTCAAACATCACCCTTCGACCGCCGTCACCCCTGTGCCCCGCCCCGGGCCGGCGGCATCGCCTCCCCTGGTCGGTTCAGCAGGCGCCACCAGGGATTTCACTGCTTGCACCGCATACCCGGGGCGGGTAGAAGGACATCGCCCACGGCTGTGGGGTGGTGTTCCGGTGGTGACCCAGCCCACCGAATTCACCCCCCCTTTTCGCCCTGTTATAAGACTGTGAGCAGGGTTTTTGAATTCTAGTCCGTCAGGCACCCGTGCTAGATAAAGGTATGGCATCGACCTTGAGGCGGTGTCTTCTCATGGCCCAGCCACGATCCAAGGAGATTGACGTGAAACGAGCAGCGATCGCAGCCGCCGCCCTTGCCCTCGCCCTCACGGGGTGTTCGGCCGCCGACCCGGAACCCACCGCCGATGAGACGGTGTCCCAGGACACATTCCTGACTACCCATGGCCTGGCCGGCATGGACGCGGTGGAGATTATTGATCACCTCGACCGGCAGAAGGTCACTGAGCGTCCCACGGATCTGATCGCCTCAGTGCGTAACGATGAACTGCTGCTCTCGAGCGATGACCAGGAAGTCGTGGTTGATCTTCCCGACAATCAGACGTATGTCTCGATCGCACCCTATCTCACCTCCACCCACGACTGCTTCTACCACAGCCTCACGACCTGCCAGGGGGAACTCGACAATGAGGATATCCAGGTCACGATCACCGATGAGGCGACCGGTGAGGTGCTGGTGGACGAGGCGACAACCACCTTCGACAACGGGTTTGTCGGCTTCTGGCTTCCCGATGATGTCACCGGCCTGATTGAGGTCAGCTACCAGGGGCGTACCGCCACCACGGAGTTTTCCACCACCGACGACGGTGCCACCTGTGTCACAGACCTGCGCCTGACGTGATGGCTCAGCAGGATCCTCACCTGCGCCTGTCTCCCGTGTCACTGAAATCTTGCACCAAGAAAGGTTAAATCATGACGAACGCGTTTTCCCGACGACAGTTTCTGCTCGGCGGGCTCGTCCTCGCCGGCACCGGGGCCTTGGCCGCCTGCACCAGCGACCCTGGACCCGCTGCCTCGGCACCAGGTTCCTCCCTTCGCCCCACCCCCACTGCGCTCGGTGAGCCGACGGTGCGCCGGACACTGACCGCCCGGCCCCTCTCCCTGGATATCGGCGGCATCGAAGCCAAGACGTGGGGATACGTCTCTGACACCGGGGATGCGGCCATTGAGGCCACTGCCGGCGACGTCCTCCAGGTCGATATCACTAACGAACTGCCTGAGAGCACCTCCATCCACTGGCATGGCATCGCACTCCACAACGCAGCCGACGGTGTGCCCGGCATGACCCAGGACCCCATTGAACCTGGCGCGTCTTTCTCCTATGTTTTTGAAGTCCCCCACGGTGGCACCTACTTCTACCATTCCCACACCGGCCTGCAGCTTGATCGCGGCCTCCACGCCCCACTGATCATCCGTGACCCGCAAGACGCTGAAGACCAGGACGTTGAGTGGACCATCGTGCTCGACGACTGGGTCGATGGCATTCAGGGCACTCCCGACGATGAGCTCGACAAGCTCACCGGAATGGGTTCGGGCGACCATAACGGGGGTATGGGAATGGGAGGTCACGGCCAGATGATGCACGGCACCCCGGACCGGGTACTGGGCGGGGATGTCGGCGATGTGATGTATCCGCACTACCTCATCAACGGACGTATCCCCCGTGCTCACCGGACCTTCGAGGCTCGCCCGGGCGACAAGGCCCGCCTGCGGTTTATCAACTCCGGCGGTGACACCATCTTCAAGGTGGCCCTCGGTGGTCACCGCATGACCGTCACCCACACCGACGGCTTCCCCGTCCAGCCCCGGGAGACCGAATCGATCTACCTGTCGATGGGCGAGCGTGTCGACGTCGAGGTCATCCTCGGCGACGGCATCTTCCCGCTCACGGCTTTGGCGGTGGGTAAGGACGACCGCGCCTTCGCCGTCATCCGCACCGCCGGCGGCCAGGCCCCCCACCCCGATGTCGACTTCCCCGAGTTGTCGTCCACCGGACTGCTCCTGTCCTCCCTGAAGCCAGCAGACCGTGCACTCCTACCCGAGGACACACCAGACCGAGAAGTCAGCATCGACCTGGGCGGGCAGATGATGCCGTATGAATGGAGCATTCTCACCGACGGCCAATCCTCCTCCGCGACCGTGCAGGAGGGCCAGCGCCTGCGGATGGTCATGCGCAACAGGACCATGATGCCCCACCCCATGCACATCCACGGCCACACGTGGGCGCTGCCCGGCAGCGGCGGACTACGCAAGGACACCGTCCTTCTCCGCCACGGTGAAACCATGATCGCCGACCTGATCGCTGACAACCCCGGTGAGTGGGCATTTCACTGCCATAACGCCTATCACATGGAAACCGGGATGCTCAGCTCGCTTCGCTACGAGTAACCCCCACAGCAGGGTATCGAGCGAGATGCGAAGGTAAATGGCAGCACGTGTTGTTATACGACTAACACTAGCGCGCCTTAGGTTACGTTGAACTTGAACTCCACGGAGTGTCGGCGATAACTAACCATTTGATGCGCGCGTGCGGAATTAACAACGAAATACCGCTAAAACAGACAACATATGGGGTGCACAGAAACACATATAGGTTCTGCGGAAAACCTATAGGGCGCGTCGCTAAAAACCGCTGTGCGCGGAAAACATAAAGGGTTTACGGACCCGGTCCCAGACCCCTCAATACTCTGAGCCGGAAGAATGGAAAGTGGAAGGTTGATGTATCCCCGCTATTTATTTTTTCCGTTTTTCGGAGTACATCGGGAGCTACAACTGCGGACCAGCTCTGTGTGAACTAGATGAGAAGGCGCAGCAGCGAATCATCGACGCTGGACAGTTGGTGCTGCGGGCACGCGAGCGGCACCCCCGGCGGTCACTCGCGGAGCACTACAACCCGTTATCGATGGACCCAATTCTGCTCAAGGCTCACAACAACTTGGACCAGGAAGTCGATAAGGCTTTCGGTGCGGCACGCAAACTCACCAACGAGCGCCACCGCCAGGAGCTACTGTTCGCCAGCTACGGGGAGTTGGCGAGGGGCTATGTCTCCTCGCTTTCATCAAAATCGAAACCACCAGCAGGGTCGTTCCCCGTGCGGGTGATTTTGATCGGCCCGCTGCCGGGTGTAGAACCCTGTCGCTGGCAACGCCGGGAACTATGACTGTGCCCGACGAGAACACGTCACTGTCATAACGCGGCTCACGGTAGACGAGCATGGGTCGTTCACTACTACTGGTGGATTTCGGTTTTGGTGGTGGGGGGATTACCGCCGCCGGCCTCGTTTTTTCCGTTGAGGAGGGCGTTGACTACTTCCCGATTGTGAAATGGGCCGATGGCGCGGTGGAGAGAAACCAGTCACCTGGAAGAGATCGATCCAGTCGCTGGTGCGCAATCTGGGAGGTAGGGTTGCGGGGTCGATTCCTCGCGAGCGCAACCATGATTGTGTCTCTGAACGTGATGAAAACAACCCTGCCCTTCGGAGAATTTCCCCTATCCCGCGTCCCCGGGCGGTGAAAACGGTGTGCACCATCGCCTGAAAGGCTTTGCGCTGCTCTATCGGGATCTTCGGGTCACCCACCCGGCGGATCACTAAGATCCCCCCGTCAACGTTTGGCTGTGGCCGGAAAGCAGACCTTGGTACTCGGGAACCAAGGTGAAATGTGAACCATGGGGACCACTGAGCCGTCATCATTGTGCTTGCGCCTACCCCGGCCCGGCGGCGAGCGACTTCCCACTGCATGAGGAGTACAGCGTCAGTCCATGCCGGCGCATGCAACAACTTTCGAAGAATGGCAGTGGTGAGGTGAAAGGGAATGTTTCCCACAATGACGCAGGGAGTGGCGGGTAACGGGAAGTTAAGGAAATCATCATGGACCACTTCGACCGACGCCGAGGCGGTCTTTTTTGTGAGTTTGGCAGCTAGTTTTGCGTCTACCTCAACTGCCGTTATTGGCCTCCCCAAGCGGGATAGCGGGTGAGTGAGGGCACCGCTTCCTGGCCCGATCTCAATGATGGGGCCAGAGGATTGTTTTACAAGATCGACGATGGAGTTGATGATCTTGTGGTCTGTGAGAAAATTTTGGCCATGTTCGTGACGGCCGTATCCGTATGTAGACATCAGGTGTGCTCCGTGGAGTTGAAACGAAGCCGGGCATGGCAAATGGCCGCCCGGCTAAAGGACCGGAGCGGTTTCTAACCTGCGGGAGGGAGAAAACCGCCTTAGCGGCTGGTGAGCGGCCGCATGAAAACGGAACCTGAAATCAACATGGGCCTATCGTATCCAATTAATTTCGCAGGGTCCAATACGGTGAGAAAGAAGACAACCGCACCGCAACAGTGCAAGACCTCTCTGGATTGGAATTTGTCCTACTTTCGGCTCGTCGTACAGACGCCACTGGCGTATTTTGTCTCTGGGCAACGAGGGGGAGTTACCCCCACCTCCGGATGTTTTTAAGGTGCACCCCTGATTACGCTGTGGTGCGGGAGTAATTTTGTCCGACCGATCGGACTATCCACCGACGTGGGGCGGGTAGTTCGAGGTCCCAGCAGATGATCGCGTCGATTTCGCCGCGTTCAAAGGACGCCACCATGGCGTCGTAGTCGGGGCGAGCCACATTCTTCTTTGACGCGGAAATGGACTGATCGACGTAGTTATGTCCTATGTCCAACGTGCAAGCCACGCTGCTTTGCAATGGCTTCACAGTCCTGACGCTGCCGGTCGATGGTGAGGCCATCCACGTCAGCGTCTCGTGAGATACGAAGGTAAATAGGAGCGCGTGTTGTCAAACGCTATTAATAAGGCCCTTAGCTACACATTGAACTTAAACTCGACGGTATGTAGTTGCAAAGTTACTTTCTCGAGAACCTCGCCGCCCACGTCGCTCCCGCGTTGGGTGGCAGCCGAACCACAAAGGATCAGTCATCTGCTATCCCATCGACTAATTCTTGCAGGTCGCAGGACCTTTGCGTAACTGTCAGTTCAGCGCATTTTGAATAGTTCAGCACACGATGTATTGTTCAGCACATGCTAACCATTGCTTCACGCCTCGACGTCATGAACCGGCTCGGCCGGGCCATGGCGGATCCGACGCGCTCCAGAATCCTGATCACCCTACTCGACGGCCCGAGCTACCCGGCCGTGCTTTCGCGCGACCTGGACCTGACCCGCTCGAACGTCTCGAACCACCTGACCTGCTTGCGTGACTGCGGCATCGTCGTCGCCGAGCCAAAGGGCCGCAAGACACGCTACGAAATCGCCGATCCGCACCTCGCGACAGCGCTCAACGCGCTAGTGAACGCGACGTTGGCTGTCGACGAAAACGCCCCGTGCATCGACCCTGAGTGCTCGGTGCCCGGCTGCGACGGAAAAGGAGCGGACGCATGAGTTCAGCATGTGGATGCGAACACGAACCAGCCACGGAGATCGAAGATCTCGATCGGCCCTGGTGGAAGGACCCCGAGTTGCTACTGCCGATCTTCTCCGGCGTAGCCCTCTGCATAGGACTGGCACTGGGCTGGTCTGGGCTAGAAACACCCGCGACAGTACTGTTCTGGGTCGGCCTGCTGCTAGGGGCGTATACGTTCGCGCCCGGCGCTATCCGGAACCTTGCCACGAAGCGCAAGCTCGGCATTGGTTTGCTGATGACGATCAGCGCGGTCGGCGCGGTGATCCTCGGTTACGTCGGGGAGGCCGCAGCGTTAGCGTTCCTGTACTCGATCGCCGAGGCACTGGAAGACAAGGCGATGGACCGGGCCCAGGGCGGACTGCGGGCACTGTTGAAATTGGTACCGCAGACCGCGACGGTGCTGCGCGACGGTACGGCGGTTGAGGTCTCAGCGAAGGACCTCGTGGCTGGCGAGCTGATGCTCGTGCGCCCCGGAGAGCGGATCGCCACGGATGGCATCATTCGGTCTGGACGTTCCAGCCTTGACACCTCAGCGATCACCGGAGAATCCATTCCGGAGGAGGTTGCACCCGGCGACGAGGTGCCCGCGGGTGCGATCAACTCCGCCGGTGTGCTGGAAGTAGAGACGACCGCAGCTGGAACGGACAACTCGCTGACCACACTCGTCGACCTCGTCGAGCAGGCGCAGGCGGAAAAGGGCGACCGCGCCCGGATCGCCGACCGAATTGCCCAACCCCTAGTGCCCGGGGTGATGATCCTGGCGGTGCTGGTCGGCGTGATCGGCTCGCTGCTGGGCAACCCCGAGACGTGGATCACCCGAGCGTTGGTGGTCCTGGTCGCAGCATCCCCGTGTGCGCTGGCAATCTCCGTGCCGCTGACGGTCGTAGCCGCCATCGGCGCGGCCAGCCAGTTCGGCGTGGTCATCAAGTCCGGCGCGGCGTTCGAGCGACTCGGTGGCATCCGTCACCTGGCGGTGGACAAGACCGGAACCCTTACCCGCAACCAGCCCGAGGTTACCGACGTGGTCCCGGCAGACGGATTCGATCCGGCGCAGGTGCTTGCCTTCGCGGCGGCAGTTGAGCAGCAATCGACGCACCCCCTCGCTGCGGCGATCGCGGCAGCGGTGCCCGAAGCGCCCGCCGCCCAGGACATCAGCGAGGAAGCCGGACATGGCATCGGCGGCACTGTCGAAGGTCGACGGGTGCTGGTGGGCAGCCCCCGGTGGATCGACGCCGGGCCACTAAAGGCAGACGTTGAGCGCATGGAGTCCGAGGGCCAGACCTGCGTCCTTGTCACCGTCGATGACGCCCTCTCTGGGGCGATCGGGGTCCGCGACGAGCTGCGGCCCGAGGTGCCCGAAGCCGTGCAGACCCTGCACGCCAACGACGTGGAAGTGAGCATGCTCACCGGCGACAACACTCGCACCGCCCGGGCGCTGGCTGAAATCGCCGGAATCGACGACGTGCGCGCCGAGCTTCGCCCAGAGGACAAGGCAAGCATCGTCGCCGAACTCTCCTCCAAGACGCCGACGGCGATGATTGGCGACGGCATCAACGACGCTCCTGCGCTGGCGAGCGCGACGGTGGGCATAGCGATGGGAGCGACCGGCTCTGACGCCGCAATCGAGTCCGCTGACGTCGCCTTCACCGGCCACGACCTCCGACTGATCCCGCAGGCGCTGCAGCACGCCCGTCGAGGCAGCAGGATTATTAACCAGAACATCGTGCTGTCTCTGGCCATCATCATCGTGTTGATGCCGCTGGCGATCAGCGGCGTGCTGGGTCTGGCCGCCGTCGTATTGGTTCACGAGGTCGCTGAAGTCATTGTCATCTTGAACGGCCTGCGGGCTGCGCAAGCGAAGCGCTGAGACACACCTTCGCCCAGCGCGCTGGCTCTCCAGCGCGGATCTTGGAAGGATCGAGCTGCTCAGGGACCAAGCGTCGCCTCAAAACTTTTGCTGCCGAGCTTCATCGACACGGTCCGCGACTACCTGGGCAGTGTGTTTGGCAAAGAGCCCCACCCCCATCAGGGTTGACGATCCGTCGCCGGTCCAGTTGCCATAACCGACTAGATGCAGATTCTTCACTGCGGTTTCGCGGCCACGCATGAGGTGGCGGAATGGACTGAGGGCCGGACGGAAACCAGTGCACCAGATCAGATGGTCGTGGTCGAGCTCGCTCAAGCTATCGAAGATGGGGGTAGCGGTGAGCTGGCCGGAGTCGCGGAGCTCACGTAAATGAGGAAGCGCGACAATGTCCCCGAGGTTCGGGCCGGAATCGCCACCGAGAATCCGGCGGTGGCTGCCCGCGTTAAACGTTGAACTTGAACTCCACGGATTGTCGAAAGACTATAACCTCCCCCGAGCCGCCAAGCCCTTTTCCGTATTACGATTATGTTCATGAAAACTATCAACGGAAAGCCAGTCAGCGAAGAGCAAATCGATGCGTGGGTAACCGAAGCCGAGAAAGGCTACGACGTAGAAATACTTCGTCGACGAGGAAGGAAACCTCGCAACGAAGATACTGCGAAGGTTATCTCCATTCGGCTCTCTCCTCGCGAAATCTTGGACCTCGACAAATACGCAGCCGCCCACGGATGGTCACGGTCCCAGGCAATCCGCGAAGCGCTAAAGAATGCTATTTAGAAATGCACGTAGCAAGCGTCAGATCCCATCCTCATAATAGAGACCATGAATGATGCCAATCTCACGATCCGGCAGATCACCTTCGACTGCCACGATCCCTCAAAGCTCGCCAAGTTTTGGTCCGCCGCAACCGGATGCGAAATCGCCGCGGATTACGGCGATTTTGTGATGGTTGATTCCACCCCGGCGCTGGGATTTCAGCGCGTCAAGGATCCGACACCTGGGAAAAACCGCATGCACATCGACGTTGGCGGGGCGGAGCGCGAAACTTTAATAGAACGCCTCAAAGACCTAGGCGCTACCGAACTCACCACCCACGAGGCGCCGGGATTGGTGTGGACTGTCATGCAGGACCCGGAAGGCAACGAGTTCTGCGTGGGTAACCCCGGGGACTAGCTACACTACGCGGAGCGTCTCTAGGTCCAAGGCTGGCGTCAATCTGTGATGTCGCTAGCGGGAGACACAGTCAATGTCGCGAACTGCGCCCGTCAGGCTGCGGTGGATCAGGCGCAGAAAGCCACCGAGAAAATTCGCGACATGAACGACGACCGGCTACTTGCGAAGGCCGCTGAAATCGAAGCCCGACGGGAGAAGGAAGAGCAAAAAGCACTCGACTCAACCGACGACGAGAATAATTCTGAGGCTGAACCCCGTCCGTCGCGACGCGGCCTCCGCTTCCGCCGAGACAAGAACGACTCGTAGGGCACCTAGACTGGGCTGCATGAAAGACCTGACCATCGCGCCCGGCCCGGGGATCCCCGACGGTGCAGTCATCGCCGCTGCCGACCTAACGGAGCGGTTCGCGAAGTCGTCGGGTCCGGGCGGCCAGGGCGTCAACCCGACCGACAGCAAGGTCCAGCTTTCCATCGATATCGCTGAAAGCGCATCGCTTACCGACGCCCAACGCCGCCGCATCTTGCGCAACCTCGAGCACCGCTTGGACGGCTCCGTCCTCACCGTGTCTGCGTCGACCCAGCGGTCGCAGGTGCGCAACCGAGCTGAGGCACGCGAACGCATGGCCGCCCTGTTGCGCGAGGCCCTAGCTCCGCCCCCTCCCCCGCGGCACAAAACGAAGCCGACGAGGGGCTCGGTACGGCGCCGTCTCGAAGCAAAGAAGCGGCGCTCGGAGCTGAAAGCGATGAGGCAACGGCCCCAAATTCCCTAGGTGCGGCCTACGCCGAAGCAGCTTGGACCGGCTGAATCCGCTCGATCTCGGCGAGGATTTTGTCTTCTGCCACATCCAGGTCGTACTGGGTCTGCAACCCGAGCCAGAACTGGGGGCTCATCTCGAAAAACTTCGCTAGACGAAGGGCCGTGTCAGCGGTTACAGCGCGCTTACCGTGAACAATTTCGTTGATCCGGCGGGGCGGAACGCCGATGGAGACGGCGAGCTTGTGCTGGGTGATCCCCATTTCCTTGAGAAAGTCCTCCATGAGGATCTCACCGGGGTGAACCGGAGGGAGCTTGTCAGTGGTAGTCAACGATCTCAACCTCCTCTGGCCCCGCAGCGGACCACCGAAAACAGATCCGCCACTGGTCGTTGATTCGAATGCTGAACTGACCCCGCCGATCACCTTTCAACGCCTCAAGCCGGTTTCCCGGGGGAATCCGTAACTCATCAAGAGTCTGCGCGTACCCAAGCTGGCGAAGCTTACGCAGCGCTACTGAGTGAATGCGGGAATCGATCGAGCGAACCCGCTCTCGATTCCACAGACGCTCAGTGTCCTTGTCAGCGAACGACTGGATCATGCTTCACCCTATCCCCCATAACGCGAAGCGTCAATAACGTTACACGTTAAATTTGAACTCAACGGTATGTCGTTGCAAAGTTACTCCCTCTCGTTAACACCATCAAAAGGAGTGTTATCCAATGAAAGCGTTCGGCTTCTTAAGCTTCGGGCATTACGCCTTCGGCAGCTAGTGCGGGCCATCTGCGGAAAAGATCGCCAAGACTCGTCTGGAGATCACCCAGGCTGCGGACGAAATCGGCGTGAACAACGCGTCCTTCCGAGTCCACCACTTCGCGCTGCAGGCCTCCGCCCCGATGCCGCTGCTGTGTGCTATCGCGGCCACCACCAAAATCATCGAGGTGGGCACCGGCGGCATCGACATGCGCTAGCGCATATCGGGGTTGTAGCGTTTGAGTCATTGACTCCCGCCGTCTACAAGTACCTACACACTTGATCGGTGCTGCACGTTTCAGGATCCGGGTGCGCGGCGTCCTGGCTAAGGTCCGCGATAGTGTCGCGCAGCACGGAGAGCTGCGCGATCTGCTGCTCGATCTCAGCGAGGCGCACGTCAAGCAGGTCGCGCACGTGCTCGCAGGGCGCATGGCCGCCGTCGCGGATGTCGAGGATCTGGCGGATCTGGGCGAGGGTGAGGCCCGCGGCCTGGCCGCGGTGGATGAAGTCGATCCGAGCGACCGTCTCGGGCGCGTAGTCGCGGTATCCGGACGGCGTGCGCTCGGTCGGGGGCAGAAGGCCCTGTTCCTCGTAGAAGCGAAGGGTCTTCGCGGTAGTGCCCGCCCTCTCGGCGAGTTCTCCGATCCACATTACTGTCTCCCTCCGTGGCCGCGCTTGACCTTCCCCTGCACTGGAAGGTCCAGTATGGCTGAGACAGAGCAGAAAGCCAAGAGTTGACAGGAGCAGCGATGCCTACGAAGTACGATCTCGCCATCATCGGATCGGGAGGCGGCGCGTTCGCCGCTGCGATCCGCGCCAGCACGCTCGGGAAGTCGGTAGTGATGATCGAGCGCGGGACGCTCGGCGGCACCTGCGTGAACACGGGCTGCGTCCCGTCGAAGGCGCTCATTGCCGCGGCCGGCGCGCGGCACGTCGCGGTCGACGCCGCAACCCGGTTCCCCGGGATCGCGACGACGGCGGATCCCGTAGACATGCCCGCGCTGATCGCTGGGAAGCAAGCGTTGGTGGAGTCGCTGCGCGGCGAGAAGTACGCCGACGTCGCCGACTCCTACGGCTGGCAGGTCCTCCGCGGCGACGCCTCGTTCGTGGGCACCCCTGATGCGCCGGTTCTCGATGTTGCCGGATCCGACGGAAGCGTCGAGACCATCGAGGCCCACCACTACCTGGTCGCGACTGGTTCTCGCCCGTGGGCACCGCCGATCGACGGCCTGGAGGAGACCGGATACCTGACCTCGACCACGGCGATGGAGCTGACGGAGGTCCCCGAGTCGCTGCTGGTGCTCGGCGGCGGCTACGTCGCCCTGGAGCAGGCGCAGCTGTTCGCCCGCCTCGGCTCGCAGGTCACGCTGCTCGTGCGGTCCCGGCTCGCCTCGAAGGAGGAGCCGGAGGTGTCGAAGGCGCTCCAGGAGGTGTTCGCCGACGAGGGCATCCGCGTCATCAGCCGCGCAGTGCCCACCCGGGTCTCCCGCGGCACGGGAGGCGAGGCCGTCGTGACCGCCGCCTTGTCCGGCGGCTCGCAGGAGTTCCGCGCCGACCAGGTCCTGGTCGCCCTCGGACGCCGTCCCGTCACCGATGGCCTGAACCTCGATGCGGTCGGGGTGAATACCGGAGACTCCGGTGAGGTGGTCGTCTCCGACCGGCTGCAGTCCTCGAACCCGCGGGTCTGGGCCGCGGGCGACGTGACCGGGCACCCCGAGTTCGTCTACGTCGCCGCCCACCACGGCACCCTCGTCGCCGAGAACGCGTTCGCCGACGCCGACCGGTCCGTCGACTACGCCCGCCTGCCGCGGGTGACGTTCACCGGGCCCGCGATCGGCGCGGTCGGGATGACCGAGAAGGACGTCCTCGCCGCGGGGATCCGCTGCGACTGCCGCGTCCTGCCCCTGCACCACGTGCCCCGCGCCTTGGTGAACCGCGACACCCGCGGGTTCATCAAGATCGTCGTGAACGCCGAGACGAACGAGATCCTCGGCCTGACCGCCGTCGCCAAGGACGCCGGGGAGCTCGCCGCCGCAGGCGTCCACGTGCTCGGCAGGACCGTCGCCGAGGTCGCCAACGCCTGGGCCCCCTACCTGACCATGGCCGAGGGCATCCGGATCGCCGCGAAGGCCTTCACCACCGACCCGTCGCTGCTGTCGTGCTGCGCATGAACGGCAACACAGGCAATCGGGGAGATCTCATCCTGAAGCAGACGATCAGCGCCGATCAGGACCGCGACGAATGGCGCGCCGGTCCCGTCGTCGCTGCAGTGACCGGGCTGCTCTTGCTGGCATGCTGCGCGCTTCCGTCGCTGCTCTGCTGCGGCCTGCCGTTCATCGCGGCGGGCGGAGCACTTGCAGGCGTCGGTGGGCTCCTCGGTAATCCCTGGATCATCGGTGCCGGGACCGCCGTCGTGATGGCCGTCATGGCGGGGATGCTCGTCAGGCTACGGCGGCGGCACCGGCGCCGCAGGTCCGGCTGCTGCGAAAATCCTTCGACCGCTGATCGGAACCGGTAGTTCGAGGGATCCAGCGATCACTGCCACCTACGGAGGCCGCTGAAATCGAAGCCCGACGGGAGAAGGAGGAGCAAAAAGCGTTCGAATCAACCGGTGGCGAGGATAATACTGAGGCTGGATCCCGGCCGTCGCGACGCGGTCTCCGCTTCCGCCGAGACGAGAAAGGGTTGTGGGCACCTAGGCTGGGCGGCATGAACGACCTGACCATAGCGCCCGGCCCGGGGATCCCCGACGGTGCGGTCATCGCCGCCGATCTCGCGGAGCGTGTCGCGAAATCGTCGACTCCAGGCGGCCAGGGCGTCAACACGACGGACGGCAAAGTCCAGCTTTCCATCGATGTCGCCGAATGCGCATCGCTTACCGACGCCCAGCGTCACCGTATCTCGCGCAACCTCGAGCACCGCCTAGACGGCTCCGTCTTTACCGTGACTGCGTCGACTCAGCGGTCTGTGTTTCGCTCCTGGTCCTCTCGCTTGCACCTGCGACACAGCCTCGTGTCCCCGGGCCATAGCGTTCGGGGGAGCACAATAGCCCCAGTCCTCATCACGTCCCGGGATCAAAGAGTTCATCGCAGAGGTTAAGCACTACACGTTAAACTTAAACTCCACCACGTCGCCGTCGGCCATCACGTAGTCCTTGCCTTCCTGGCGAACCTTGCCGTGGGCGCGGGCCTCTGCCATGGAACCGAGCTCGTCCAGATCCTCAAAGGCCACGATCTCGGCCTTAATGAAGCCCTTCTCGAAGTCCGTGTGGATCACGCCGGCCGCCTGCGGAGCAGTGTCACCCTTGTGGATCGTCCACGCACGAGCCTCCTTCGGCCCAGCGGTCAGGTAGGTCTGCAGCCCCAGCGTCGCGAAACCAGCCTTGGCCAGGGTCTGCAACCCCGGCTCGGTCTGACCAACGGATTCCAGCAGCTCAGCCGCCTCCTCGTCGTCCAGCTCCAGCAGGTCCGCCTCCGTCGCTGCGTCCAGGAACACGCAGTCCGCCGGGGCCACCAGCTCGCGCAGCTCCGCCTTCTTATCCTCGTCGGTCAGCACAGATTCGTCGGAGTTAAACACGTACAGGAACGGCTTGGCCGTCAGGAAGTGCAGATCGCGCACAGTTGCCAGGTCGATCTCCCCCTGCGCCGCGGCACTCGACAGCGTGCGGCTATCCTCCAGGATCGCCTGAGCCTTCTTAGCCCCCTCGACCTGCTCGGCCAGCTCCTTGTTCTTGCGCGCTTCCTTCTCCAGGCGCGGCAGAGCCTTCTCCACCGTCTGCAGGTCAGCCAGGATCAGCTCCGTCTCAATGACGGAAATGTCGCTGGCCGGGTCCACACGCCCATCGACGTGGATCACGTTGTCGTCGGAGAACGCACGCACCACCTGGCAGATCGC
The DNA here is from genome assembly GCF_027570065.1 of Corynebacterium evansiae. NCBI lineage: Bacteria > Bacillati > Actinomycetota > Actinomycetes > Mycobacteriales > Corynebacteriaceae > Corynebacterium > Corynebacterium evansiae. The sequence goes on from NZ_JAKMUT010000003.1 coordinate 205,894, forward strand.
GTCCGCCTCACGGATGTTCGCCAGGAAGGCATTACCCATACCCTCACCGTCGGAGGCGCCCTTCACGATGCCGGCAATGTCCACGAAGGACACAGTCGCGGGCAGGATGCGCTCGGATTCAAAGATCTCGGCCAGGCGCGTCAGGCGTGGGTCCGGCAACTCCACCAGCCCCACGTTGGGCTCAATGGTCGCGAACGGGTAGTTCGCAGCCAGAACATCGTTGCGGGTCAGGGCGTTAAACAGCGTGGACTTGCCCACGTTGGGCAGGCCAACAATTCCAAGAGTAAGAGTCACGTGCCCCATCCTATCGCCCGGCCGTCGCTGCCTCCAATGCGCCCTTTCTATTGCCTCTATTGCCATACTTATTGCTTCTTATTGACGCCCACCGCTGCCCCCCACGCCCGCCCCAGTTACCCCCAGACACCCCAAAGAAACTACCCCCATCTCTTCATCGGTTAGTCAATCTCGGAAAAGAATTGTGGAAACCCACTATCAGAACCTTTCAACGGTCATATAGTGAATGCACCTTAGAAAACCTTGAGGCTTTACCACCCATTAAGCCTCTTCTGTTAACTCTTCGCCTTGCGAGATGCCTGCTAGAAAGTTGCACCTCAATGACCACTTCATCTTCCTCGCCTGAAGCCAGTCCCCGTCAGAGACGGGAAACATTCAACACCCGCCTCGTGTTTATCATGGCCGCAATCGGCTCCGCGGTCGGCCTGGGTAACATTTGGCGCTTCCCCTACGTCGCCTACGAAAACGGCGGCGGCGCCTTCCTGATTCCCTACCTGGTTGCACTACTCACCGCGGGCATTCCACTACTGTGGTTCGACCTCGCCATGGGCCACCGCTTCCGCGGTTCCACTCCCCTGACATTCCGCCGTACCAGCAAGTACGCCGAGCCGATCGGTTGGCTGAAGGTGGGCGTGAACTTTTTCATTGCGGTCTACTACGCTGCCATCATCGCCTGGGCGGGCCTCTTCACCTGGAAGTCCATTGGCAAGACGTGGGGTGAAGACGCAGAGTCTTACTTCATGAGCGACTTCCTGAAGGTTGACGATTCCTCCGCCTGGACAGGCGACTTCGTCATCCCGATTCTGCTGGTCATGGCCGCAGTATGGGTGGTCTGTATCTTCACCCTTGCCCGCGGGATCAACGAGGGTATCGGCCGCGTCACCATGTTCTTCGTACCGGTGCTGATCGTCCTTTTCGTCGTCATGGTGGTCCGAGCCCTATTCCTCGAAGGTTCCGCCGACGGCCTGAACACGTTCTTCACCCCGGACTGGAGCGTCCTGTCCGATACCTCCGTATGGATCGCCGCCTACGGCCAAATCTTCTTCTCCCTGTCCATCGGCTTCGGCATCATGATTACCTATGCGTCTTACCTCAAGCCGCGCACGAACCTCACCGGCACCGGTATGGTGACGGCCTTCGCCAACTCCTCCTTCGAAGTTCTGGCCGGCATCGGCGTGTTCGCCACCCTGGGCTTCATGGCTGCACAGTCGGGCACCTCCGTCGAGGAATCTGTCTCCGGCGGCATCGGCCTGGCATTCATCGCCTTCCCGACCATCATCAATGAAATGCCAGCCGGGCCCCTGTTCGGCGTGCTGTTCTTCGGCTCCCTGTTCCTGGCTGGTATTACGTCGCTGATCTCCATCATGGAGGTCGTTATCTCCGCCGTGAAGGACAAGCTAAACCTGACCCGTGAGGTCGCCTCCATCACCATCGGTGGCGTCATGGCCGTCGTCTCCTGCCTGCTGTTCTCCACCACGTCTGGTCTGATCACCCTGGACATCATGGACAAGTTCACCAACAACCTGGGCATCGTGATCTGTGCCGTCGCCGCGGTTCTGAGCATTGGCTGGATCCAGGGGCGCCGTAACGAGATGGCGCAGCACCTCAACGCTGTTTCGGAGCTGCGCCTGGGTGTTGTGTGGCAGGCCTGCGTGTTCGCCATCACCCCTGCGGTGCTGCTGTACTTCCTGTTCGAGGAGATCCGTACTCTCCTCTCCGAAGGCTACGAGGGATACGCATCCGGGACGATCTTCGCTTACGGCTGGTTGGTGCTCATCATCATCGGCCTCGGCGCGGTGGTATGGAGCTTCGTGCCTTTCCGCGGCAACCTGTTCCTCGATGGTCTGCCGAGTTCGGACTACGGCGTGCCTCCAAAGGGTCGGCCGAGTGGCACTCCGAACCCGCTCGTCAATGGCGCTGCCACCGCCGCTACTTCTGCCACCGGCTCTAACAATGGCCCTAACAATGGAAAGGAACTGTCATGACCGGCCCCGCAATTCTCCTGATGGCCCTGTTCATTATCGTGATCTGGGGTGGGCTCGTTGCAGCGATTCTTATGCTCGCGAAAACGGATGACGCCACCACCGGCGAGCTGGGATCCGCACCCGGCACGGACAACGAGTCTCTACTCCAGGTGAACACATCCTCCGCGGCGCGTTAAGCCGCTGATAAACACGCCCCGGGGTGCGTCATAAACTCCCGTTTTGGACCTGCGTGAGGCAGAATAGGGAGAATGAACTCCCAGAACCCCCACGACAGGTCCTTTCCTCGTAAGGATGGCCGTGATTTTGCAGACTTTATCGCGGGTTCCCATCGAATGGATACGGAAAACATCCCAATACCGGGCGACGATAGAGACGAAGAGCGCCTCGGCCATGGCCAATTCGCTGACGAACCGCAGGCAGCCAAGCACCCAACCGTAAGCCCCGACTCCCCCGAGGCCGAGCTGGTCGAGGACAAGCGAGCAGAAACTGCCCCCACCGTGGAGGAAAAGGGCGATGCCTACGTCCAGGAGCGCAACACTGCCCGCGCCACGACAGGAACGGAAAAGCCGTTGACTGAAGATCACGAGCCAGACGGAGAAACGGAAACCGACGACCGCCCCGGGCTTCGCTCGCACGCCGCAAAGGTCAAGAAGAAGGCCAAGAAGCCCGCTAAGAAGTCTCCTATCGATGAGGAGCTAAACCCTGAACTGCGCGACCGCGCGGAGGTCATCGGCACCACCGGTCGCTGGTTTGCAGGCTGGTGCTTGCGCTTTATCATCATCGCCGCGGCGCTATACCTGGGATTCCAAGTTTTCGGCAAGCTCTGGGCCGGCATTCTGCCGGTCTGCCTGTCGGTGATCGTATGTACCGTGCTGTGGCCGGTCGTGCGCCTGCTCCGCAAGTTGAAGATCCCCAACAGCTTGGCTGTGCTGATTTCTATCCTGGGCTTCTTCGCCCTCATCATCGGCACCTTCGCTGCCATCGCACCCAGTGCCGTGGAACAGGGCAAAACGATCGTCAACCAGGCCAGCGACGGCATCGGCCGGATCCAGGACTGGCTGCAAGGACCTCCCGTGAACTTGCAGGAAAGCCAGTTCAACGATGGTGTCCAGCAGATCACCGATTGGCTACAGAACAAGTCCGGCGACATCGCAACAAGCATTGCCGCCTTCGGCACGGAGACCGCCTCCCTGCTGGTCACTCTCTTCGTGATGCTGGTGCTGACGTTCTTCTTCCTGAAGGACGGAGAGAACTTCCTGCCGATGCTGCGCCGCGTGACGGGCCGCCGCGTCGGCTGGCACCTGACCGAGGTCCTGACTCGCTGCTGGAACACCCTGGGCGGCTTCATCCGCACCCAGGCCATCGTGTCCGCCATCGACGCTATCTTCATCGGCCTGGGCCTCGTCCTGCTGAACGTGCCGCTGGCCGGCCCGCTGGCTATCCTGACGTTCTTCGGCGGCTTCATCCCCATGGTCGGTGCATTCGTCGCAGGTGCTCTGTCCGTGTTGATCGCGCTGGTGGCAGTCGACTTCAACACCGCCGTTATGGCACTGCTCCTGGTCATTGCCGTCCAGCAGCTAGAGGGCAACATCCTGCAGCCGGTGCTGCAGTCCCGCGCGATGAACGTTCACCCTGTCATCATCCTGCTCTCCGTCACCCTGGGCTCCACCCTCTTCGGCATCATCGGTGCCTTCCTGGCCGTGCCGTGCGCCGCTATGATCGCCGTGATCCTGCGTTACATGGGCGACCTGACGGACCTCGCCACGGGCGAGAAAACCTCCCAGGACATCGAATTTGCTACCACCGCCGGTTCCCTCACAGGCGAACAGTCGGAGCGTGCCGCCCAACGCTGGCAGGAGCTGCGCAAGGCAATGATGCTGAATAGCTCCGACAAGACCGATTCTGCCGATTCTGCAGATTCTTCCGAGACCACGACCGCCACAGCAAGCAGCGACGATCCTGCGGAGGCGGCGGCCGACGGAGGCGAAGGGGCGTCATCCCTCAGCGACAAGAGGGCACAGATCCGCGATAGGGTGCAGTCAATCTATAAGTCCCTCCGTGGCAATAACGAGTAGAGCGAGCCAAAGAAGTAGCATTACCCCGTGACCGAAAGCAGCCGACACAGAAGCAATAGCCGCTCCGTGCAGCGTGGCGTACGCAACCGCGGCATGGCTGAGGTGACGCACGATGATTCACCGGCGCACTGGTTCCCCGTCTGGGCGCCCGCGCTGGTGATGCTGGCCATCGTTTTCACCGGCCTGGTTCTCGCCAATGGCGATACCACAATCCCGACTCTTTTCTTTGGACTCTTCGCAGTCGGGATGATTGCCTCTACCATCTTCGTCGAGCCGCGCGGGCTGTTCATCACCGTCGCGTCGTTCCCACTGTTTTACCTGTTCGGATCGCTTTTGATTGGCTGGTTCAGTTCCGGTAGGGCGACGATTGCCAGCCGGAAGACGAAGGTCATCACATCGATCTACCCCGCCATTGAGCACTACCTGTGGCTGCTAATCCCCTTCCTCGTCGCGCTGGGCATCGCGATTTTCCGCTGGTGGAACTTCCGCGAGTCCCTCACCCGCAAGGCCGCGAAGCTGGAGATGCAGCGCCGTCGTCGCAGCGAATCCGACCGCAGCAACATTGAGACCTACGGTCGCGCACAGGAGCGTTCGCATGCTCGGAGCCACGCGCGCAGAAGTACTCGTTCTTCTGATGACGCCCCCAGCTACGAACCGCGGAAGCGTTCAGAGCGGACGACACAGCGTATTACCCGCATCCCGCGGGGCGGGGATTCGGTTCCTGCCCCCTATCAGGAGCGCGCCGCCAGAAGCTTGGATAGGGATTCCGACAGGAGTTTCGATAGGGACGAGGAGTTCCTGCGGTTCGAAGAACGCTCCGGCAGCGATGACGTCCGTTCTAGCGCCAAGCGGGTAACCCGCAGCTCTGAAGAATTGCGCGAGAACGCTCAGCGCCGCCGGGTCCCCTTCCCGGAGCGGCGCATGTCCCCCAAGCGCTACCTCGATGACGAGCGCGACTAAACAGACGGGGGCTAGTTCTACCCCCCTTTGGCGATTTACATCGCGTTTTACTTCTGGGTGCGCGGCGGACGCAGCTCGCGTGGCAGGGAGAAGATCAGATCCTCCGTGGCGGTGGTGACTTCCTCCACTTCGCCATAGCCCTTCTCCGCCAGCAGCTCCAGCACACCGCGAACGAGGATCTCCGGCACCGATGCGCCTGAGGTCACGCCGACGTGCGTCACGCCATCCAGCCAAGCGGGATCGACCTGCTCCGCGTAGTCCACCAGGTGGGCATCCTGCGCGCCGTGCTGCAGGGCTACCTCTACCAGGCGCTTGGAGTTGGAGGAGTTCTGCGAACCGACCACGATCATGAGCTCCACCTTCGGCGCAATGGCCTTAACCGCTACCTGGCGGTTCTGGGTGGCGTAGCAGATGTCATCGGACGGCGGATCTTGGATGTGCGGGAACTTCTCGCGCAGCAGCTTCACGGTGGTCATGGTCTCGTCCACGCTCAGGGTGGTCTGGGAGAGCCACACCAGCTTCGTGCCCTCCGGGAAGTCCAGCGCATTCACGTCTTCCTCGCCGTCGACCAAGTGGACGACGTCCGGGGCTTCACCCGCGGTGCCCTCGACCTCTTCGTGGCCGTGGTGGCCGATCAGGATGATCTGGTATCCCTGCTTGGCGAAGCGCGTGACCTCGTGGTGAACCTTGGTAACGAGCGGGCACGTGGCGTCAAAAGTCTTCAGCTCGAGCTGGCGGGCCTCCTCGTGCACCGCGGGCGATACACCGTGCGCCGAGAACACCACGTTGGAGCCGCGAGGGACCTCCGAGGTCTCGTCGACGAAGATCACGCCGCGATCCTCGAAAGTCTTCACAACGTGCTTGTTGTGCACGATCTCCTTGCGCACGTACAGCGGTGCACCGTGCTTTTCCAAAGCCTTCTCGACGGACTCGACGGCACGATCGACTCCGGCGCAATAACCGCGCGGGGCAGCTAGATAAACCTTTTTAGTATCGGCAGTTGCCTCGGTAGTTGGGGTAGTCATGTGCCCCATCGTAATGGAAGTACCTGACAGTGCCCATCCCCTGCCCTTGCACAGCTCGTCCACTGGTCATCCATTGGTGTCCGAGCCTTCATTTAGAATGCTTAACCATGAGTGTTCCAAACTCCGCTGAGGCCCCGTGGGCGGTCGGGCAGCTAAACGACCAGGTGAAGAACTGGATCCAAAGGCTGGGGTTCATCTGGGTCGAAGGCCAGGTCACGCAGGTAAACATGAAGAGCACCTGGCGGTTTTCCTACATCACCCTGCGCGACGTGAACCTGGAAGCTTCAGTCTCCCTGACCGTGGAAACGAGCGCGCTAAAGAACCTGGCCACGCCAGTGAAGGACGGCGACCGCATTGTCGTGCACGGCAAGCCATCGTTCTATTCCAAGCGCGGCAGCTTTTCCCTGTGGGTCACGGAAATTCGGCAGGTCGGTATCGGCCAGCTGCTCGCACAGATCGAACAGCTGAAGAAGGCCATGTTCGCCGAAGGTCTTTTCGATCCCCGCCTGAAGGCTCCCCTGCCCTTCCTGCCCACCACCGTGGGTTTGATTACCGGTCGTGGTTCGGCGGCGGAGCGGGACGTGATGGAGGTGGCCAAGCGCCGCTGGCCCGCAGTGCGCTTTCGGGTGATAAATACAGCCGTCCAAGGCCCGAAGACGGTTCCGCAGGTCGTCGATGCTCTACACGAGCTGGAGCAGGACCCGGCGGTCGACGTAATCATCGTCGCCCGTGGCGGTGGTTCGGTGGAAGACCTCCTGCCATTCTCCGAAGAAGCACTGGTGCGCGAAGTATCCCGCCTGCGCACCCCTGTGGTATCGGCCATCGGGCACGAACCAGACAATCCCCTGCTGGACTACGTGGCCGACGTCCGCGCGGCCACCCCCACGGACGCAGCCAAGACGGTAGTCCCGGATGTGGTTCAAGAACTGCGAATAATCAGCGAAGCACGCCAGCGCGGCGCCGGAGCCCTGCGTAACTGGGTGGCGCACGAACGTAAGGGGCTGGCGCAGATCCGCACCCGGCCCGTGATGGCGGACCCCAGCCTGCCGGTCACTCGTCAGAAGGACATCATCGCGGAGGCTCTGCAGCGCAAGGATCGCGCTCTGGGAGTACACGTCCGCTCGCTGCGCTCCTCCATCGAGTCGCTGAAGGCGCAGGTCAATGCCCTGGGGCCGTCCCAGACCCTTGCGCGTGGCTATTCCATCGTGCAGGTCATTCCGCGCGACAAATCTGGAGCCCAGGTGGTCACCACGGTGGATCAAGTTAATCCCGGTTCGCAGCTGCGCATCCGTGTCCCCGACGGATCCATCACGGCCGCGGCGATGGGTGTGCAGGCGGCGCCTGGGGGCGTCATAAATAAGAACAGCAGCAAGACAGACAGCAGCACAGGAGAGGCATAAAACGATGGCGGACAACACCAATAACGGCACCAACAACACCAACAATGGCGAGCAGCAGAAGTTTCGCCCGCTCGACCAGCTGAGCTACGAGCAGGCACGCGATGAACTGGTGGAGGTCGTGAAGATCCTCGAGCTCGGGCAGATGAGCCTCGACGAGTCGCTGAACTACTGGGAACGCGGCGAAGAACTGGCCGCATACTGCGAGGACTACCTCAACGGCGCGTCCAAGCGCATCGAGCAGGCGCTACAGCAGCGCGAGGCACGCAACGCCGCGGCGCAGAACGAGGGCTAGCGTGCGTCGGTGACGTCAATTGGCTGCGTCGCAGCGATCTTCTCCGCGGCAGTGCGAGTCTGCTCGTGGGAGGCCATCGCCTCAATAGCCAAGCGCACATCCCCCAGGTCAGCAACCCACAGCGGGCGAGCATCCTCGCCGGTGAAGACGTGCCACTCGACATCCCCCGTGGTCTCCGTGCCAGTCTCTTCCCGCACGGAATCATCAGGCTTGGAGGCGGCCTTAAAGTCGGCTCCGGTTTGAGTCAAGGAAATGTAGCTCTCCCCGTTAATAACCCAACCGACCAGGCTCGACGGCTCGCCGCCGACCATCACGCGGCGGGCGGAATTGGCCACCCAGCCTTCCGGCATCTCCGGGTTACGGATGGGGAAATCGAAAGTGCGGGCATCCATCTGCAGCACAGTATCCGCATCGACCTCCTGCACAGGACCCGATCGATCAGCCTCTCCAGGGTTAAAGGAGCACAGGCCCGTGAACCCGACCGTCAGGAACATGGCAACCAACAGCACCACCAGGGAAAGCACAATGTCCTTGGTGGATTGAAACGCACGGGGTTTTTGAATCTGCACGCCCGCCATTATCGCATTGCCTCCGCTGGCCTGGCCAAATCAACCCTAGGTTGGGCTGGGCTTAACCCTGGGTTGGGCTGGACGGCGAAACTTAAGGCGCAGCATCAGACAGCGTCCGGGGTAAATGAGGCACAATGGAAGAAGAGTGGAAACAATTACCTATCAGCCACCAATCAGCAACAGAAAAGAGCTTGAAGATCATGTCTACTGAGCACATCCCTGCTGTCTCCCCCAACCCGGAGGCTCCGGACCGCAACCTGGCGATGGAGCTGGTCCGCGTGACGGAAGCCGCCGCCCTCGCCTCCGGCAAGTGGGTTGGCCGTGGACAGAAAGAATCCGGTGACGGCGCGGCCGTGGATGCGATGCGCCAGATGATCAACTCCGTGGAAATGGACGGTGTTGTCGTGATCGGCGAGGGCGAGAAGGACGAAGCCCCCATGCTGTTCAACGGCGAGCAGGTCGGCACCGGCAACGGCCCGGCGGTGGACATCGCCGTCGACCCGGTCGACGGCACCACCCTGATGGCCGAAGGCCGCCCGAACGCCATCTCCGTGATCGCCGCCGCCGAGCGCGGATCCATGTACGACCCGTCCGCAGTGTTCTACATGAAGAAGATCGCCGTTGGCCCGGAGGCCGTGGGCAAGGTGGACATCGACGCTCCAGTCGCTGACAACATCAACGCCGTGGCCAAGGCCAAGGGCACTGTCCCGGGCGACATCACCGTCGTCGTGCTGGACCGCCCACGCCACGAGGATCTGATCCGCGAGATCCGCGAGGCCGGCGCGAAGGTCCGCCTGATTGGCGACGGCGACGTTGCAGGTGCCGTGGCAACCGCCCAGGACACCGCCACCAACTCCGTGGACATCATGATGGGCATCGGCGGCACCCCGGAGGGCGTTATCGCCGCCGCTGCTATGAAGTGCATGGGCGGCGAGATCCAGGGCAAGCTGTGGCCGAAGGACGAGGCTGAACGCCAGAAGGCCCTGGACGCAGGCCACGACCTCGACCGTGTGCTGACCACCAACGACCTGGTGAACTCCGAGCACTGCTACTTCGTCGCCACCGGCGTGACCAACGGCGATATGGTGCGCGGTGTCTCCTACCACCAGAACTCCGCCACCACCCGTTCCCTGGTCATGCGCTCTCGCTCCGGCACGATCCGCTTCATCGAGTCGCAGCACCAGCTGGCGAAGCTGCAGTCCTACTCCGTACTGGATTACACCCGTAACTAGCTCTTTTTATGACGCCCCCACGCCGCCGCCGTACAGCAGGCCTTTTAGGTAGATTGGGCGGTGTCCGTGCGGGGCACGAAAGACAATCCGCTTTCCCACGGTTCCCGACTTTGAGCCCTTCGGTGGGTTCGAAGCGGGAGGCGTCAAAAAGCTAAGAAGATAAAGGTGATGAAAGAATGACCGAGCAAGAATTCCGCATTGAACACGACACGATGGGCGAGGTTAAGGTTCCCGCGAAGGCTCTGTGGCGTGCGCAGACGCAGCGTGCGGTGGAGAACTTCCCGATCTCCGACCGTCCGCTGGAGTCCGCACAGATCCGCGCGATGGGTCTGCTGAAGGCGGCCTGCGCGCAGGTAAACAAGGACCGTGGCCTGCTGACCGACGAGCAGGCGGATGCCATCATCTCCGCCGCCAAGGAAATCGGCGAGGGCAAGCACGACGCTGAGTTCCCGATCGACGTGTTCCAGACCGGCTCCGGTACCTCTTCCAATATGAACACCAACGAGGTCATCGCCTCCATCGCCAAGAACAACGGCGTGGAGATCCACCCGAACGACCACGTAAACATGGGCCAGTCCTCCAACGACACGTTCCCGACTGCTACCCACGTGGCCGCAACCCAGGCTGCCGTCAACGACCTGATCCCGGGCCTGAAGGTGCTGCAGGAGTCTCTGGCAAAGAAGGCCAAGGAGTGGGAGACGGTCGTGAAGTCCGGCCGCACCCACCTGATGGATGCCGTCCCGGTAACCCTGGGCCAGGAGTTCTCCGGCTACGCCCGCCAGATCGAGGCAGGCATCGAGCGTGTTGAGGCCACCCTGCCCCGCCTGGGTGAGCTGCCGATCGGCGGTACCGCAGTCGGCACCGGCCTGAACACCCCGGCTGACTTCGGCGCGAACGTTACCGCCGAGCTGGTGAAGCTGACCGGCGTGGAGCAGCTGCGTGAGGCAGAGAACCACTTCGAGGCACAGGCTAACCGCGATGGCCTGGTTGAGTTCTCCGGTGCTATGCGCACCATCGCTGTCTCCCTGAACAAGATCGCCAACGACATCCGCTGGATGGGCTCCGGCCCGCTGACCGGCCTGGGCGAGATCCACCTGCCGGACCTGCAGCCGGGCTCCTCCATCATGCCGGGCAAGGTCAACCCGGTTCTGTGTGAGACTGCAACCCAGGTTGCTGCACAGGTCATCGGTAACGACGCTGCCGTTGCCTTCGGCGGTTCCCAGGGTGCGTTCGAGCTGAACGTGTACATCCCAATGATGGCCCGCAACGTGCTGGAGTCTGCGAAGCTGCTGGCCAACACCGCCCGCGTTTTCGCAGAGAAGCTTGTCGACGGCATCGAGCCGAACGAGGAGCGTATGCGCACTCTGGCTGAGTCCTCCCCGTCCATCGTCACCCCGCTGAACTCTGCCATTGGCTACGAGGCTGCGGCGAAGGTTGCTAAGACTGCTCTGAAGGAAGGCAAGACCATCCGCCAGACGGTTATCGACCTGGGCTTTGTCGACGGTGAGAAGCTGACCGAGGAGGAGCTGGATAAGCGCCTCGACGTCCTGGCTATGGCAAACACCGACCGCGATAAGTAGGCGAAAACTAAGTACTGACGCTGTTGCGGGGCCAGCCGGCTAGTTGGCTGGCCACACTAGCTTCTGCGGCGCTGGCTCGGGTGGCCACACTTGCCGGGTCATCCTGGCTGGGTCATCCTGGCTGGCCTGCAAGCCGGGCCGACACACCCGCTGTTGTTTTCCGAAGGCACTAGTAGGCATTAGCGCTACTAGTAAGTACTAGCCACCGTCTTTGGAAGAGCGACAGCGGGTTTTCCTATGTCTGACCGCGGCCAGCCCCGCCTGCACCTTTCCTGTCCCTCCGCCTTACTTCCATCCCGGCCTCCTCTGCCCCTTTTAGTTCCCTTTCGCCGCTCCCATAGAGCCGAAATGTCGTTAGAACGGGAATACGCACGGCGCCGCAGCCGACTCCGGAAAATCAAACCCCTCTGACCTGGGCTTTTACTTTACTGGAATTTGATCCCATTAACGGATTCTCGTTCTAGCGACATTCAACCTCTCCAGCACCGACCAATACCCACTATCTGCCGTCACATCGTCAACCAACCACTATCCTTCAGAAGCTATTGGTCACACCAACACCACACGTTTCCTAGATGTCGGAAAAGTTGCAAAAGTCCTCCCCTCCAGAATTGACCCCTTCAGCAACACCCCCGTGACCTGCACTTTTACACTATTGAGAATTCGCCCCGACAAGGTTGTGCAACTTTTCCGACATTTAGCCCACCGGAGTGCAACTTTTCCGACAGTTACACCTCCGCAATGGAACTTTGTGACCACGCGAACAACCGCGTGCCCACCCACGCTCCTAGTCGCAGCACTCCACTCGCAACACCAGTCTCAGCACCTCCACCTGCAAAGCCAGTCGCAGCGCCTCCACCCACAGCGAAGACAGTTAACCACCGCACACCAGGCGAACCCGTATGAAAAATCACACAAATATTGCACTGGATATAACTTTGCACTGGGTGTAACTTTGTTCGAGTGATGCATTCGAACCGCTCCGATCCCCCAGCTCCCCCAGAGCCCACGGAACCCACGGACCACACAACTCCCCCAGACCCCACGGAACCTCCAGCTCCCCCAGAGCCCACGGAGCCTACAACCATGGGACTGCGCGAGCGCAAACGCCTGGAAACCAGGTTAAGGATCGAGGACGAGGCCACCCGCCTCTTCCTCGATCGTTCCTTCGATGGAGTCACCCTGGAGGAAATCTGCGAAGCGGCCGACATCAGCCGCCGCACCTTCTTCAACTACTTCTCCTCAAAGGAACACGTTGCGGTCGGCAAACAACCCCCGTTGCTCACCGAAGACGACTTCAACAAACTCGAAAGCTTCTCCCCGGCACGGGGCAGCCTGCCTCAATACCTCTACGCCATGCTGACCAAGAAGCGCATCGAGGAGGCTAAAAAATCGGACAATGCCAACCTCGATCCGGAACTGGCGGAGTCGATAAGGTGGCGTCGATCCCAAATAATAAAGAGATTCCCCAGCCTGGCACTTGCGAAGCTCGCCAGCTACGAAAAGCTACGCAGCGACCTCGCCGAAGCGGTGTGCAAGAACCTCGAAGACCACCCGGGCAACCGCAGCACCGACATGGAGGCGATGGAGGAAGCGCACCTCATCGTCACCGCGGCAACAACGGTGCAATGGGCCGCAGCAACCTCAGCCACACGGCGCGGCAGAACCCTGAACAGCACAAAGGACTTTGACGTTGCTTTAACCGGGCTACGGCAAGTCTTCAGTGCCATCGAACCGGCCACCCTCAAGCCGTCAACAGACTCAACCGCAGAAAACATCTCGCAGAAAGCACAAAAATCCAAGGAGAACCGCCCATGAAAGATACTCGCGAAGAAGCCGCAGCAGCCAAGGCGCGGCTCGACGCGGCGGAAAAGCAGCGCCAGGAAAACCACAACAACGTCCCCCTAGTCTTCGGCTGCCTGATGCTCGGCATGCTGATGTCTTCCCTGGGGCAGATGATCTTCTCCACCGCCCTGCCCACCCTCGTCGGCGAGCTCGGCGGCGCCAACAAGATGAGCTGGGTCATCACCAGCTTCCTGCTGACCATGACCATCGGCATGCCCGTCTACGGCAAACTGGGTGACCAGATGGGTCGTAAGCCGCTGTACCTGGTGGCGGTAACCCTGTTCCTGGTCGGCTCCGTCCTGGGCGCGCTGGCGCAGAGCATGGACATGATGATCGTCGCCCGCGGAGTGCAGGGCCTCGGCGCCGGCGGCCTGATGATCGGCGCGCAGGCCATCATCGCCGACGTGGTTCCCGCCCGCGATCGAGGCCGCTACATGGGCATCATGGGCGCCGTCTTCGGTCTGAGCTCCGTGCTGGGGCCGCTGCTGGGTGGCTTCTTCACAGACGGCCCCGGCTGGCGTTGGGCACTGTGGTTCAACGTGCCACTGGCTGTGATCACCATCCTGATGGTCTTCTTCAACCTCCAGCTGCCGAAGCGCGGCTCGGGCGCCCGCCTGGACATCCCCGGCACGGTTCTGATGGCTGGGGCCACTAGCTCGCTGATTCTGCTACTCACCTGGGGTGGCCGCGATTATGCCTGGTCCAGCCCGGTCATCATCGGCTTGGGCATCGCAGCGGCCGTGTTGGCCACACTGTTCGTGCTGGTGGAACGCAAGGCGGAGGTCCCGCTGATCCCGATGGAGCTGTTCACCGTTCGCAACTTCGTGGTCACTACTGCGGCGGGCACGATCACGGGTGTGGTCATGTTTGGCGTGCTGGCTTACATGCCGACGTACATCCAGATGGTGCACGGCATGACCCCCACCAAGGCCGGTCTGATGATGATCCCGATGATGGCCGGCATGATCGTCACCGCCACCGCCTCCGGCCAGTACGTTTCCCGGACAGGTCGCTACAAGTGGTTCCCCGTCGCGGGCCTGCTCGTTGCCGCCACTGCGGTTGGTCTTATGGGGCTTTTTGACGCCCACGATTCCCTCGTGCACCTCGGTCTTGTCTTGGCCCTGATGGGTGTTGGCCTGGGGCTTTCGATGCAGATCCTGGTGCTGATCGTGCAGAACTCTTTCCCGATTTCGATGGTGGGCACTGCGACGGCTTCGAATAACTTCTTCCGCCAGATTGGCGGTACGGCTGGCTCAGCTATCATCGGCTCGCTGTTCACCCACCGCGTGGCGGATCTCATGAGCCAGCGGGTGCCCGGCGCGCTGCAGGAGCTGGGTCCGCAGGGGGCTGAGTTCGCCAAGGACTTCCAGGGCGGCGGCAGTGCGCGACTAACCCCGGAGATCGTCGATACGCTGCCTGGCCCGTTGCATGACGCGATCACTACCTCGTATAACGACGCCCTCGTCCCAGTTCTCGGGGCTATGGCGCCGGTGGCCGTGTTGGCTGCGCTGATTCTGGTCTTGGTACGTCAGGACACCCTGAAGGAGACCATCGAGTAGTCCCCGTTGGGATCCTGCGCTTGGAAAGTTACTTGGTCTCTTCTGCCGATCCCTCAGCGTTGCCATCGTCGGAGCGCTCCAGGTTTTCCTGGTAGTACTTCCAGGCCGGGCCACCCTCAAGGATCTTCTCCATCACCATGTTGTGGCGCCACGTGCCCTTCTTCGGCCCGTAGTTCATGTGGGACATGCAGTGGAATACGCCCACTTCCTCGAATCCTCGGGAGACGTGCAGCCGCACGGAGCCCTCGTTCTCCGGGAAAATGCTGGAGTGCATCGCCCAGTGGCCCTGCTCGGCGGCGTCCTTGAGCAGCCTATCGAGCAGGCTGCCGGCCACACCCTTGCCTGCGGCATCCTTGTGGACGTAGATCGAGTCCTCCAGCACTCCGTCGAACACGTCACGGTGGCTGGCGGATGTGGCGGTGATCCACCCCAGGATCTTCTCCCCTTCCTCGCCCAGCCCTGCGGCTGCGGCGGCTGCGGGATCCGTGTCGATGGCAACGAAAGAGAGCTCGGGCAGGCGGTGGCGCATAAAGTCTTCCCACGCTTCGGGCGCGTTTTCCTCAAAGGTCGCCTCGCCCGTATCCATACCGGTCTGCAGGATCTTCTGGACTTGCGGATAGTCCTTCTCCTCCATCAGGCGGATGGAGATTGCCTGCTTGGCACTGTTCTGGGCGTTGTTGCCAGCGTTGCTATCTGCGGCGCTCCCTGCAGTGTTCACAGAGTTCCCAGTATTCGCAGTGTTCCCTGCGGTGTTCGCGGAAGTCATGGAAGAAATTGTGCCCTAAGACCCATCATTTACGCCACCTGGCTGCCGGCAGCTGTGAGCGAACTATCCTTTTTCCAGCAGGTTCGTCACCAGTTCAGCGATCGCGGAGCGCTCGGATCGGGTCAGCGTGACGTGTGCGAACAGCGGATTGTTCTTCAGCTTCTCAATTACTGCCTGAATGCCGTCGTGGCGGCCCACGCGCAGGTTATCGCGCTGCGCAACGTCGTGGGTCAGAACGACGCGGGAGTTTCGCCCCAGGCGCGAGAGCACGGTCAGCAGGACGTTGCGCTCGAGCGACTGGGCTTCGTCCACAATGACGAAGCTGTCGTTCAGGCTGCGGCCGCGGATGTGCGTCAGCGGGAGCACCTCCAGCAGCCCGCGGGCGTCGATCTCCTCCAGCACATTGTCGCTGACCACCCCTTCCAGGGTGTCGTACACAGCCTGCGCCCAGGGGTTCATCTTCTCCGTCTCGCTACCGGGTAGGTAGCCCAAGTCCTGGCCACCGACGGCATACAGAGGGCGGAAGACGACGATGCGCTTGTGTTCACCGCGTTCCAGCACTGCCTCCAACCCGGCGCACAGTGCCAGAGCGGACTTGCCGGTACCGGCGGAGCCGCCGAGGCTTACGATGCCAACCTCGTTATCCAGCAGCAGATCCAGCGCCACGCGCTGCTGGGCGCTGCGCCCCCGGATTCCAAAAGCTTCCAGGTCGGTGGGAACCTGGCGCACCATGCCGTCGCCCATCGAGCGTGCCAGAACGGACTGGCTGCCCGCGGTCAGCTGCAGGCCGCAGTGGATCGGCAGCTCGTCAACCTCGTCACCGTCTACCGTCAGGGCGCCGGAGATGTCGGCCTCCCCAACGTCGTACAGCTCGTCGATGATGCTGGAGGGCACCTCCGCGCGGGCCATGCCGTTGTATCCGGTGAGCACAACGTCCTGGGCGTGGTATTCGTCGGCGTCCAGACCAACGGCACCGGCCTTCACGCGCAGCGGCACGTCCTTCGTCACCAGTGTGACGTTGTGCCCCTCGGCCCGCAGGTTCAAAGCGCAGGCCAGGATGCGGTGGTCGTTTTGCTCTCCGCGCAGGCCCGTGGGCAGCACGGACTGGTCAACGTGGTTCAGTTCAACCTGGACGGTGCCGCCGTCTTCGTTGACGATGCTGGGCATGTCCAGCCGGCCGTGCTCCTGACGGAAGTCTTCGAGCATGCGCAGGGCCTGCCGGGCGAACCATCCGAGTTCCGGATGGTGGCGCTTGCCCTCTAGCTCACTGATGACGACAACGGGGAGGATGATGCGGTGTTCCGCAAACTTGATGAGTGCCCAGGGATCGGATAGCAACACCGAGGTGTCAAGGACATAGGTGCGTAGGCCGAGCTCTGCGTCGGAATGCGCGTTGAGAGCCTGTTCTGCCTGAAAGTTCTGATGTGCCTGATCGGTGGGCGCGGCGGAAGTCATGGAGGTGGTGCTCCTTGTAAGGGATTATGAGTCGATCAACCCGGACGTTCCACGCCGCAAAAGCTACGCTTTACATCCGGGAAACGGATGAGGTGGGTAGTTGTTACTTGCTTCGGACATCCTCGACGCTAGGCGCACCGCATGGAAATTACATTGTTGTCAGATGAACTCTGGGTAAACATAGAAAGCCCCAGGCTTCGGGGCATTTCCTGCCCCTCACCTGGGGTTATCAAGTTCTACTTGAAGGTTAGAACTTAGCGCTTCTCGATGGTCTCGGTGTACTGACCGGACTCATCCTTTGCCCACGTGATGGTGCCGTTTTCGAAGGACTGGGTCCAGCCGTTAGCTGCGTCGCCCTTCTCCGGAGCAGTCGGCAGACCCAGCTCATTGTCCAGACCGCCACCGTTGTTCCAGGTCTCGCCGATCTTGCCGATCAGCGGAACTGCACCGTGGCCCTTGGAGTTAGCGATCCAACCCTTCTCGAAGGTTGCCAGGGAGCCGTTCTCGCCCTCGGTGAACTCGGCCAACTTACCGAAGGAACCGGACTCGCCGCCCTCGTTATCCCAAGCGGTCTTGACGTCCTTCGGCAGCTCCACCTCTTCACCGCTAGCGGTCTGGACCTTCTCGGTCTCGCCCTCAGCATCTGCGCCCTCGGCGCCCTCTGCACCCTCAGCGTCAGCGTTCTCGGAGCCCTCGGCCTCGGACTCGCCGCCCTCGCCTTCACCGGCCTTAGCGGTAGCGGAGTCGGCAGCCTCGCCTGCCTTCTCGGTGGCGGAGTTAGCTGCGTCGCCAGCCTTGTCCTTGGCGTCCTCTGCATCGTCAGAGCACGCAGCAACGCCGAATACCAGGGATGCGCCTGCAGCCAGTGCCACTGCGGATCGACGGAAACGCTTGTTGGAGTTCATTACTAATACCTTTCTGTCAGTTCTTTTTCCGCTCTCGCTTTTCGCAAAAGCGCTACCCCTCCAGTCGTAATAGCCCTCCAGCGAAGAATGCACGCCCTGTTTAGGATTTTTAATCCAATCGAAATCAATCCTTTATTTTCGCCGCGCGCCTTGGGAGGTCTTTTTCTTCCCTCTTTTCTTTGTTTTATCTGCACTTTTATTGACGCCACCACGTCCCTGTTTAGCCACCTGTCGCGAGCTGCTCGCGGTGCGCCCTTTACATATCCCGACGAAGTCCTGGATGACGTCACTGTCGGATTCGGTGAGCCACATCAGGGCCACGCGGGTGCGGGGGCACGTGGTGGCGTCAATCCCTAAAAGATCCCGATGCACCACCCCGCGCTGGTTAATAGCCCGCAGCAAGGGGCGCGGCGCGACGGCGATACCAACGTTTGCGGCAACAACCTGCAGGGCTTCGCGCAGAGCTGCCACATCATCCCAGCCGGTAGGCGGGGTGACGTACATGAGTTTCTCGTCGGCCAGCTCCCGGAAGTTGATGGAATCCATGACCTTGACGGGATGCTCCTTGGGGGCGGCAACGCCGATCTGCTCCTCGTAGAGGGCAACCTCGTGCATGTCGGCCGGGCGTTCGAGCCCCTCCGCCGGGAGGCGAACCAATGCAACATCCGCCTGGCCTGCGCGAATATAGGGCAACGGATCGTCGGTGCCCGCGCTGGCGATCTTCCACCCGGGAACCCGCTCGTCGAAGCGCCGGAACCATTTGTCCGGCTGCACACCCGTGCTAAAGACAACTTTTAGGTGCTGGCGCGGCTTCGCGGCGCGGTTTTGCTGAGTGGGCATGGCACCAATAATAGAGCCGTTCATTAGAATGATGAACATGACTGACGCGAACCCGAGTTACAAGTCCGGCCCGCCAATGAAGCCCGCCACCGCCGCAAAGAAGCTGGCCATTTACCTTCCGGCTACGCCGCAGGAGTTTCAGGATTCCGCACTTACCCACGAGCAGTTTGTGGAGTTGCAGAAGAACCCGCCCGAGTGGCTGCAGACGCTGCGCCGGGAAGGCCCGCACCCCCGCCCCGAGGTGGCTCGCAAACTGGGCATTAGCATTACTTCACTAAAGAACAATGACATGGATAAGCCCCTCACTACTGCGGAGATTAAGGCGTTGCTTGAAAAGCAGCCGGAGTGGCTGCGGGAGGCTCGCCATAAGTTGGCTAGTGAGCGCGAGGAGACGGGGCGTCAATAAGTTCAGCTAGAGGCGGCACAAGAATAAGAAAAAGGCGAGGATAAGCCCGATATTTCGGACCTTTCCTCGCCTTTTCGCCTTTGGCCATTGACCTTCGGCCTTCGATGGTGACGAGCCATCAGAAGCTTTATCCGGTAAGCAACCTCCAGGTGACGAGACTGAAGGTTGCCGAGTAACCGGATGAACAACCACAGCACCTCGGAGGAGAAAGTGGCTACCGATGCTCATGCGCTTCGGGGAGAAGAGAGAAACCCTCATCGCATGAATACTGCGCCGGCAACTGAACTTTCGACAGGTGCTGCAACATATTCCACAACTGCAGTGCGCCTCAGGTGACTAGCCTGCGACACACCCAAGAGGTTAGCCAAGCCTCACCTGGCTTGTCAATATTTAAACAACAAAAATGTTGAATAAATCGCTGAGCTGGGCTTTTGCTTGGCGGGGGTAGCTAAATGGGCCCGCAGGGGTGAAGCAACAACCATGTGTGGCACATAACAGCGTGTTTTCGCCCAATATCGAGGGGTTTTCTTGTACTTTCGCCCCAAAGAAATGCTATTCTCATAAACAACGCAGAGATGCACGTCACAATAGCGATGTAACATCGAGCTGCAACACACAGAAATCTCTATAACCGACATTGCTGCCACTGGCGCTACGCACGCTACTGGTATTCCAGTAGTTCAAGTTCGGCAGTTCAAGCAGCCAACGTCTTGGTTTGAAAGGAACCCATGAAGAACTTCCTGCCACGCAACATTTTCGAAGAAGAGCACAACATGTTCCGCGAGGCCTGCGCGGACTTCGTGAAGGCCGAGATCGCCCCGAACGTTGACCGCTGGCACGAGCAGGGCTACTGCGACCGCGAGATGTTCCAGAAGGCCGGCCAGCAGGGCCTGCTGGGCATGATGGCTCCGGAGGAGTTCGGCGGCGGCGGTATGGAGAACGACTACCGCTTCAACGCTGTGCTGACCGAGGAGCTGGCTAAGGCTGACTCCGGTTCCGTTATCGTGGGCATCCAGACCATCAACGACCTGGTCATCCCCTACCTGCAGCGCTTCGGCAACGACGAGCAGAAGGAGCGTTTCCTGAAGCCGCTGTGTGCCGGTGAGAAGATCGCCGCACTGGCAATGACCGAGCCGGGCGCAGGTGCCGACCTGGCTGGCATCCGCACCTTCGCTAAGAAGGACGAGAACGGCGACTACATCGTCAACGGCGCGAAGACCTTCATCTCCAACGGTGTCCAGGCAGACTTCACCCTGCTGGTCGTCGTCACCAACCCGGAGAAGGGCCGCGCAGGCGTTTCCATGCTGATCGTTGAGGACGGCATGGAGGGCTACACCAA
Organism: Corynebacterium evansiae; assembly: GCF_027570065.1. NCBI lineage: Bacteria > Bacillati > Actinomycetota > Actinomycetes > Mycobacteriales > Corynebacteriaceae > Corynebacterium > Corynebacterium evansiae. The sequence goes on from NZ_JAKMUT010000003.1 coordinate 226,421, forward strand.
GACCGGCCCGCTGAAGAAGGTCGGCCTGAAGTCCCAGGACACCGCTGAGCTGTCCTTCGAGGACACCCGCGTTCCGAAGGAGAACCTGCTGGGCGAAGAGGGCGCCGCATTCGGCTACCTGCGCACCAACCTGGCACAGGAGCGCCTGTCCATCGCCGTCGGCTCCATCGCTACCTCCCGCCGCGCATTCGACCTGGTTTACAAGCACTCTCAGGACCGCAAGACCTTCGGTCAGCGCCTGATCGACCACCAGGCATACCGCTGGGAGCTGGCCAAGATGGCCACCAACATCCAGGGCTCCCAGTCCTTCGTTGATGCCTGCATCATGGAGAAGGTCAACGGCACCCTGGACGAGGTCACCGGTGCAATGGCTAAGTACCAGACCACCGAGCTGCAGATCGAGGTTGTCAACGAGGCTCTGCAGCTGCACGGCGGCTACGGCTTCATGCTGGAGTACCCGATCTCCACCCACTACCTGGACTCCCGCGTCCAGCCGATCTACGGCGGCCCGAACGAGATCATGATCGAGATCATCTCTCGCCGCCTGGCCAAGGGCGATAGCTAGGGTCTAGCCTTACTCCCCCTTAAACTGCGGTGGTCGCTTTCCTAGGAAGGCGGCCACCGCTTCGCTATGGTCGGCGGTGTTAAACAGGCGCAGCTGTGCCTCTGCCTCCGCTGCGGCAGCCTCGCTGATCGCCGCAGTGTTCTTCACCAGTGCCTTCATCTCCTTGTACGCCGCGGTCGGGCCGGCGGCGAAGTTGTTCGCCAGCTCCTCCACCGTTGCCTCGAGCTCCGTCGGCTCCACGAGCTGTTCTACCAGGCCCAGCTCTGCGGCTTCCTCGGCGGGCACCTTGCGGTCCAAGAGCAGCAACTGCAGGGCCTTCGCACGGCCCACGCAATCCACGAGGGTCTGTGACAGGCCCGAATCCGCCGCCAGCCCCACGCCTGTGAAAGCGCCCTTGAAAGAGGCGGCGGTGGACATCACGCGGAAGTCGCAGGCCATTGCCAGTCCCCAACCCGCGCCTGCCGCCGGCCCCTGCAGCGCGGCGATCGTCGGCACACTGATCCCGGCGAGGAGCTCAGTCATCGGGTTGTACTCCTCCACCACCTTTTCCATCCCCGTGCGGTTTTGCGTATCCCGCAGCTGTTCCTTCAGATCCTGCCCGGAGCAAAACGCCTTACCGTTGGCGCGCAGCACCACGGCACGCACCGCGGAGCCTAGTTCTTCGGAATCCTTTTGTGCGTTGCGGAAAGCCTCAATCAGCGCAAGACGCAGCTCTTTGTCTAGAGAATTGTATGCTTCCGCACGGTTGATGGTGATGTATCGTACGCCGGCCTTGTCCTCGACCAGCACAAGATTAGTGTTTTCGCTCATACGGGTTACGCTACGTGGAACACGTGCGTAAAGCTGCGTTTTGGCGCAGATGTTGTCGCGGTTTTTTGTTTAGCGACGCCCCCACGCCATCGACCGCCTCATGCCCCGCTGGCGCGGGGATGGCTAGCGGGGTTGGGCGATAACCTCGGCGCCGGAAGCCCTGAGGGCGTCCAGAGCCTGGGTAGCGCCGTCCTCGCTTACCGCAGCGCAAAGATCCTCAATGACCGTCACGCCGAAGCCCGCCTCGAGCGCATCTTCGGCTGTAGCGCGCACGCAGAAGTCGGTGGCGATGCCCACGATCGTTACGTTTTCTACCTCGTGGGAGTTCAGCCACTGCTGCAGTGTCTGCTCCTCGCCCGCGAGGTGGCCTTCAAAGCCGGAATAGGCGGCGGTGTATTCGCCCTTGTGGAACCAGACGTCCACGAGTTCAGGGTTCAGCTCGGCACAAACCTGTGCGCCGTGGGTGTCGGCTACGCAGTGGACCGGCCAGGTGTCCTTGTAGTCTGGCTCCTCCCCCTCTGGGGCAAAGTGGCCTTCGGGTTTGATGTGCCAATCCTTGGTGCCGACGATGAGCGGGCGGGCGGCAGCCGAGGAACCGTCGCCGGCTTCGGCTTCCTCCTCCTCGGCATGCACCAGGCCACCCAACCAGGCGTTGATCCCCCGCGCCACTTCTAGGCCTCGGTCGGTCCCCAGGGAACCATCGACGAAGTCGTTTTGAACGTCGACGACGATGATTGCATCCTTCGCCTGCGTGCTGACCATAGTGCTAAACCCCTTTTCTTAAGGTCGCTTGCCTTCTTAGACCAGCTTCCAGTCTTCCAGGCCCTCGTACAGCGGGAAGTCCTCGGCGATCTTGTCCACGCGGGCGCGCAGCGCAGCAATGTCCGCATTGCCGGCCAGAGCGGTACCGATGACATCTGCGACCTCAGTGAAGGCCTCGGTATCCAGACCGCGGGAGGCCAGAGCAGAGGTACCGATGCGCAGGCCGGAAGTGACCATCGGCGGGCGCGGGTCGAAGGGTACAGCGTTGCGGTTGACGGTGATGCCAACCTCGTGCAGCAGGTCTTCGCCCTGCTGACCGTCCAGCTGAGAGTTGCGCAGATCAACCAGCACCAGGTGTACGTCGGTGCCGCCGGTGAGAACCTGCACACCAGCGTCCTTCGTATCCTGAGCGTTCAGACGCTCCGCCAGGATCTTCGCACCCTCGAGGGTGCGCTGCTGACGGTCGCGGAATTCGTCAGTCTGCGCCACCTTCATGGCCACGGCCTTAGCAGCGACGGCGTGCATCAGCGGACCACCCTGCTGGCCCGGGAAGACGGAGGAGTTCAGCTTCTTGGCGTACTCCTGCTTAGCCAGGATCATGCCGGAACGGGGGCCGCCCAGGGTCTTGTGGACGGTGGTGGAAACCACGTCGGCGTGCGGAACCGGCGACGGGTGCAGGTCTGCAGCAACCAGGCCAGCGAAGTGCGCCATGTCCACCCACAGCTTCGCCCCGACCTCGTCGGCGATGGACTTGAAAGCTGCAAAGTCCTGGTGGCGCGGGTATGCGGACCAGCCGGCGATCAGCACCTGCGGCTTCTCCGCAATGGCCTGCTCGCGGATCTTGTCCATATCCAGGCGAAAGGTCTCCGGATCCACTTCATAAGCGGCAACCTCGTAGAGCTTGCCGGAGAAGTTCAGGTGCATACCGTGGGTCAGGTGGCCACCGTGGGCCAGGGACAGGCCCATGATCTTATCGCCGGGGTTAGCCAGGGACATTAGGACTGCAGCGTTGGCCTGTGCACCGGCGTGCGGCTGCACGTTGGCGAACTCTGCACCGAAGACCTGCTTGGCGCGGTCGCGGGCCAGGTCCTCGACGACGTCCACGTGCTCGCAACCGCCGTAGTAACGACGGCCCGGGTAGCCCTCGGCGTACTTGTTGGTGAGCACCGAGCCCTGCGCCTGCAGCACGGCGCGCGGCACGAAGTTCTCCGAGGCAATCATCTCCAGGGTGGTGCGCTGGCGGCGCAGCTCACCTGCGATGGCTTCTGCGACCTGAGGATCCAGCTCCGCCAGAGGAGTGTTGTGCTGTTGCGAGTTCTGAGTGGACGAATTCTGCGGAGAAGTCACGTCTACCAAGGCCTTCCATTGTGGATGAATCTAAAAAGATAAAACCGGTTGCTTATCTGCCTCACTATCATAGCGAGTGCCCGTGACACCCCATACCCAACCCACAGCCATCCCATTGCGGTCCTCCGGCCGACCGATGGCGATCCAATTTCACCTTGCCCCATTTTCGGGGCACAATGGGTGCTATGACTTCCCCCAGCCCTTACATTGAGCTGGACCGTACTCAGTGGCGCACCTTAAGAAAGTCGATGCCCCAGGTCCTCACCGAAGATGAACTGGAACAGCTCCGCGGCATCGGCGATGAGATCGACCTAGAAGAAGTCTCCGAGGTCTACCTCCCGCTGTCCCGCCTGATCTTCCTGCGCGTCGAAGCGCACCGCAGGCTCAACGCAGCCACTGAAACATTCCTCGGCGAGGCAATGCCGCAGATCCCTTACATCATCGGCGTCTGCGGTTCCGTCGCCGTAGGCAAGTCCACCACCGCTCGCGTGCTGCAGGTTCTGTTGCAGCGCTGGGAGACAAACCCGCGGGTGGACCTCGTAACCACCGACGGCTTCCTGCTGCCCACCGCAGAACTCGAGCGCCGCAAGCTCATGCACCGCAAGGGCTTCCCGGAGTCCTACGACCAGGCGGAACTGCTGAGCTTCATCACTAAGGTGAAGTCCGGCACCCAGAAGGTGCAGGCGCCGGTGTACTCCCACGAGGCCTACGACCGCATTCCGGACCAGACCATCACCGTCGACCGCCCGGACATCCTCATCGTCGAGGGGCTGAACGTTTTGCAGACTGGCCCCACCCTCATGGTCTCCGACCTCTTCGACTTCTCCGTTTACGTCGATGCCCGGCGCGAGGACATCGAGGATTGGTACATCGACCGCTTCCTGCGCCTGAAGAACACCGCGTTTAAGGATCCGAAGGCGCACTTCCACCACTTCGCCAACTTCAGCGATGAAGAGGCCACCGTGGTCGCTAGGGAAATCTGGCAGACCGTGAACCTGCCGAACCTCATGGAAAATATCCTCCCCACCCGCGTGCGTGCCTCTCTGGTTCTGCGGAAGGGCCCAGACCACCTGGTGCAAAAAGTGCGGATGCGGAAGATCTAGCCCCGCGCTCTATCGCGGGCAGTTATCGTCCGCGCCCTATCGCCGGCTATCCCCGGCTTAAAGCCCGAAGCGCCGGTGCCGCTGCGAGTAGTCGCGCAGCGCGCGCAGGAAATCCACGCGACGGAAAGCCGGCCAATAAGTATCGGTAAACCAGATCTCCGAGTACGCGGACTGCCACAACAGGAAACCAGATAGGCGCTGCTCCCCCGACGTGCGGATCACCAGGTCCGGATCCGGCTGCCCCGAGGTGTACATGTGATTCCCCAGCGCCTCGGCGGTGATTGCCTCCGCCATATCCTCCGGCGCGGTCCCCTGCTCCGCCAGCTCGGCCACGAGGGTCTGCACCGCATCCACGATCTCCTGGCGCCCGCCGTAGCCCACCGCCACGTTCACGCGCACACCCGTGTGATCGTCCGTCTTGGCCTGGTTTTCCTCCAGGCGAATGCGCAGCTGTTCAGGCAGTAGCTCTAGGTGGCCGACGGTGCGCAGCTGGAAACCGGCGTCAGAATCCGCCAATTCCTCGGCAACATCACCAATAATGCTGCACAGCAACGACAGCTCCTCCGGGGAGCGCTTTAGATTTTCGGTGCTGAGCAGGTACACCGTGACGGTTTCGATCCCCAGCTCGTCGCACCATCCGCACATTTCCGCGATCTTCTTCGCCCCCACGCGGTGGCCGTGCGATACATCCGTAAACCCGTTCTCGCGCGCCCAGCGGCGGTTGCCGTCGGCCATGATGGCGACGTGCTTCGGCCGTGGCTTATCGCGCAGCGAGCGCGCCAGGCTGGCCTCGTACGCTGGGTATAGCAGCTGGGGGATGCGGTTCACGGTGTTGATCCTACTGATGCTGGTTCGGGGGTTCTTCGCCATCCTTATTGACGCCCTTAGCCCGCGCCCGTTCAGCATCAATAGCAGCCGGGCCGGTCAGTGTGCCGGAGGAGGGCAAGAAACGCTCATCTGTCTGCGGCACCTCAGTTCGGGCAAACATGGAGCGCTTGCCGGCAGTTTCGTCGAAACCCTCGGCCTTCATTGCAGCTTCCAGCTTCTCCGTGTCGAACAGATCAATGCCACGCGCATCGGCGAAAGCCTGGCGACGCTCGAGGCGGCGGATGCGCTTGTTCATGGCGAAGCCGATGAGCAGCACAACCAGCAGCAAGATGACGATCACGAACAGGCCCACGGGGGCGGCCTTACCGAACTCGGCACCCTTCGGGCCGGTGCGCTCTGCCTGCGCAATGATCCAGGTGGCGGTGTTCATCGCTGGAAACTCCTTCTTGTTATCTGCCCATTAACTGTAGTTTGTCGCCCGCTTGTGGGGAAACCCTGCACTGCGTGAATCAGGCTTGCGCTGCGCCAGTCAACCCTGCGCTGCGTGAATCAGCCCAGTACTGCGCTAATCCGCTGATTCCAACCCGGCGAAAAGTTCCGACTCCGGCAGCTCGCTATGCACGCGCGACTGTGCGAGCTCGAACTCCTCGGTCGGCCACACCTGCTGCTGCAAGTCCATGTCCGCCAGGAAGAACGCCCCCTTCGGGTCAATCTGAGTGCGGTGGGCACGCAGCGCATCATCGCGGCGCTCAAACCAGTCGGCTACATTCACGCGGGTGGTCACGCGAGAAAAGATATCGGGCAGCTGCCTCCACATCTCCAAGTGCCGCAGGACGTGCTCCGGCAGCTGCGCGCCGCGCTCGTACATGGCGGTGGCCAGGTTCTCGAAACGCTCGCGGATGAACCCGTGGGTGTAGTACAGCTTCTTCACCTCCCAAGGTTCGCCCAGCTCCGGGTGGTAGTTCGGGTCGCCGGCAGCCTCCCAAGCACGGACGGAAACCGCATGCACCTTGATGTGATCCGGGTGTGGGTAACCGCCGTACTCGTCGTAGGTGATGAGGACGTGCGGACGGAACTCACGCACCACCCGCACAACGTTCTTCGTGACCTCTTCCGTGTCCTGCAGTGCAAAGCATCCCTCCGGCAGCGGCGGCTTCGGGTCGCCCTCCGGCAGGCCGGAATCCACATAACCCAACCACTCATGCTCCACCCCCAGGATGGAGGCCGCCTGAGCCATCTCCTCGCGGCGCACCTCGATCAGATCTCCGATGCCCTGGTCGGCCAGCTCCTGCATCTCTGGGTTCAGAATGTCCCCGCGCTCACCGCCGGTGCACGTCAGCACCTTCACCCGGTGCCCCTCATCAACATAGCGGGCCATCGTGGCTGCACCCTTGCTGGATTCGTCGTCCGGGTGCGCGTGAATCGCCAGCAGGCGATAACGCGGCGTATCTACGGAAGATGTCTTTTCACTCACGCCAATACAATCTACTACCCAGCCCTCCCCTACCCAATAGAGCCACCGGTCCGGGCAGGCCGGGGACGTGGGCGTCAATAATAAAAGGGTGGGCTAGACTAGAGACATCATGAACGCGGCGAAAAAGAGCATCCAAGAAGAGCGCTACGGCGAAACGCGCAACCAGAAATTCTCCGGGAAAATCGTTGTAGTAATCCTGGCCGTAATGCTGGCAGCGGCGCTGACTTATGCGGTCACGCAGTTCATGCGTAATTCGGAAGCGGATGTCACGGCGCAGGAATCCGGCGGCGAGATCGTCTCGGACGAGCGCATGACCATGAGCATCGACGTCACCCGCAAGGATCCCTCCAAGCCCGCGTACTGCATCGTCACCGCCCTGGACTACGACAAGAACGAAGTCGGGCGCCGCGAGTTTGTCGTGCCACGCGGCGGCGAAGAAGTAGAGCGCTTTCTGGTGGACATCCCCACCCGCGAACGCGGCTACGCAGCCACGGCCTACGGTTGCTCCGCCACGCTGCCGCCGCACCTCGACCCGCGCGACTAGGCCGGAAGGCTAAGCCGACCCGCGCGACTAGGCCGGGCAGCCCAGGTAGCCTGGCGCCCAGGTGCTACACTTTGCACGCCTACTTAATAATCTATTGACGCCCACGTGAGAGACCGCGTCAACCTTCAACGAAGATGGGAGAACCCAATGGCCGAGAACCAGACTCGCTGGCTGACCCAGGAATCTTACGACCGACTGAATGCAGAGCTGACGGCTCTGAAGGAGAACCGTCCGGTGCTGGCAGCCGAGATTAACGAGCGCCGCGAAGAGGGCGACCTGAAGGAGAACGGCGGCTACCACGCAGCCCGCGAGCAGCAGGGCCAGGAGGAGGCTCGCATCACCTACCTGGAGGAGCTGCTGGATAACGCCACCATCGGTGAGGCTCCGCAGGAGTCCGGCGTGGCACTGGTTGGTTCCGTGATCCACGTCTACTACGACGGCGACGAGGACGATAAGGAGACCTTCCTGATCGGCACCCGTGGCCTGGAGTCTTCTAACCCGGACCTGGAGACCTACTCCACCGATGCTCCGCTGGGTGCGGCCATCGTCGGCGCCAAGGTCGGCGAAACCCGCGAGTACCAGACCCCGACTGGCGATACTGTATCTGTGACGATCGTGGCAGCTGAGCCTTACGACCCGGACCTGGACGTTCCGCGCGCGGAGCAGTAGTTCCTGCCGGTTGAGCTGGGCTTTAGCTGGGCTAGTTTGCGGCTGGCTGGGCTTGCCCGGGCTAGTTTGCGGCTGGGCTTTTAGCTGGGCTGGCTGAGCCGGTTGCATTTATGAAGGGCGCCTGCGGGCGCCCTTCTTGTTTTCCTCTGCCTTGCGGGCCTCCCCCTGCAAGGTCCAATGCCACTCCGGCGCGCCCCACTACCTCCCGGGCTCAATGCTTGCCCCTACAGGATCCAATGCCACTCCGGTGCGCCCCAATACCTCCCAGTAGTGTCCAATGCTGCCGCGGTGGCACCTTTCCCACCCGGGCAGCGCCTTGTGCGCCCCCTCGGAGGGGTTAAATGTCGGAAAAGTTGCAATTTGTTATTGGGAGACATTCTCACTTACCTAAACTTGCAGGTCAGAGCGTTTTGGTATTCACGCATCGATAGCAGGAATTTTAGTTTTGCAACTTTTCCGACATCTAGGCCTGAGAACTGCAATTTTTCCGACATACCCCCGCCCCGCGCTCCCCTTTTCTCTACCCCGCCATTCCCCTTAGCCCCTTCCTGAAAGAGGTTAAACCTCCAGATGTCGCCAGATCGAGAATACGCAGGGGGAAGTGTCGCTAGTTCGGGAATACGCAGGAGGGAACCCCGCCAAATCAGGGCAATACCGGGCTGGATGTCGCTAGAACGGGAATACATTCTTGATAACCATTCTCAACTATAAGAAAGTGCAGGTCAGAGCGCTGCGCTTTTGTCAGGCTGATTGGTCGCGCCCGCGTATTCCCGATCTAGCGACATCTGTCCATGTCCACGCCCGCGTATTCCCGATCTAGCGACACTTCCCCCTGCCGGCGCCCACGTATTCCCGATCTAGCGACATTTCCCCCCTTAGCTGCGAAACCTCCCGCATACAGACAGCAAAATTCCCCGCCCTAGCGGCAATATCCCCCGCACAAGAGCAGCCAACTCCCCCTCTCCGCACACCGGCAGCAGAAAAAGGCTCCCGGTAAACCGGAAGCCCCTCAACTAACAGCGCCCCAGCGCTAGCTCCTAAAGCGCTAGTCCCTGAAGTAGGACAGCAGGCGCAGGATCTCGGTGTACAGCCAGACCAGGGTGACGGCCAGACCCAGTGCCACGCCCCAAGCCATCTTCGACGGAGCACCCGCGCGGACCAGACGATCCGCCTGGTCGAAGTCCAGTAGGAAGCTCATGGCAGCAATACCGATGCAGACCAGGGAGAAGATGATGGCGATCGGGCCACCGTCACGAAGGATGCCTGCGGAGCCCGTAACCAGCGCAAACACCAAGTTGCCCAGCGCCAGAACCAGGATGCCGATCATGGCGCCCACCAGGAAGCGAGTGAACTTCGGAGTCACGCGGATAGCACCGGTCTTGTACACAAACAGCATGCCAATGAACACACCAATGGTTCCCAGAACCGCCTGGGCGATGAGCATGCCGGCGTCAGTATCACCAACCGCAGCACCAGACAGCAGGAACGTAAAGCCACCAACAAACAAGCCCTCAAAAGCCGCGTAGGTCAGCGTGACCGGCGCGGAGTCGTACTTCTTGCCGAAAGCAGAGACCAGAACAGCGATCAGGCCACCGATCATGCCGACGAAGGTTAGGCCCATCGCGATGCCAGAGTAGCTCAGGCCGATGATGAAGTTCACCACCGCCAGAGCAATGATCACGGCCAGCGTGATGCCGGTCTTCGTAACCACGTCATCGACGGTCATCGGACGGTCGGCGCTGCCGGCCTGGCCGTAGTTGGCTGCGTCCTGCATGCCGTAACCCATAGCGGCGGTCTGTACACCGCCGTGAGCGGAGGTCGCGTAGGGGTTCATCCCCTGCTGGCCATAACCGCCCTGCTGGCCGTAGCCACCCTGGTTGCCCTGTTGTGCGAACGGGTGCTGGCCCTGGTTCTTGGCCAGCGACCCCATAAACGGGTTCGAGCTCTTCATTCTTTAGTACTCCAAAGTTGTGCTGGTCATTTTCGGTGCCGGAGCCTAGCAATAAGCCACCGGCGCTTTCGCGTACATCCTACCAACGGCTAAGCCTGCTTAAAGGTTCCCACAAGCAAAAGTTCGCACTCCCGCACCCTATTCATTTGCTTAGAAATGTTCTAGATCGAACACACTCCCCCGGCCTTTTAGGTAGTCTCCCAAACATGAAACGAACCAACTACAAGCGCCTATCCGTAGCCGCTCTGCCCGCCGACCTGGAAGTAGAGCTGCGCGAGCTCACCACCAACGCCCGCCTGCACAACCTCAACGACGATTACGACGGCAAGCGCCTGGAGATCGAGGCTCCCTTCCTCGGCGAGACGATCGGCTGGGTCGCCAGCGGTGACGCCGACGATGTCACCGAAGCCTTCCGCTTCGCCCGCCGCGCCCAGCAGTCCTGGGTGCATGTCCCCTTCGCCGAGCGCAAGCGCATCTTCCGCCGCTTCCACGACCTGGTTTTAAAGAACGCCGAACTGCTCTGCGACATGGTGCAGCTGGAGACCGGCAAGAACCGCGCCAGCGCCTTTGACGAGGTCATGGACGTCGCCAACAATGCGCGCTACTACTCCAACAACGTGGAGAAGTTCATGAAGCCGCGCAAGCGCGCCTCGGCGATGTCGATCATGGCGAAGTCCATCGAGTACCGTCACCCGCTGGGCGCGGTCGGCCAGATCAGCCCGTGGAATTACCCGCTGTCCCTCGGCATTGGCGACGCGATCCCCGCGCTCCTCGCCGGAAACGCTGTGGTCGCTAAGCCCGACTCTGCTACGCCTTTTACCTCGCTTTTGGTCTTTAAGTTTCTTTTTGACGCCGGACTGCCGCGCGACCTGGTGCAGTTAGTTACCGGTTCCGGCCGCGTGGTTGGTAGTGCCATTGCGGATCAGTGCGACTTCTTGATGTTCACTGGCTCCACCGCAACGGGCAAGGTTTTGGGCGAGCAGGTTGGTCGTCGCCTGATCGGCTACTCGGCCGAGCTGGGTGGCAAGAACCCGCTGATTATCGCCAACGACGCGGACGTCAACTACGCAGCCCGCGGAGCTATCGATGCGTGCTTCTCTAACTCCGGTCAGCTGTGTGTTTCCATCGAGCGCATCTACGTCGAGCGTGCATCCTACGAGGATTTCGTGGGCGCGTTTTCCTCTCGCGTGCAGTCCATGAGCCTAGGCAGCGGCTTCGAGTGGGAGACGCAGATGGGTTCGCTGGCTTCCGCCAGCCAGCTGGAGACCGTGGAGAAGTACGTGGAGGACGCCCGCGAGAAGGGCGCGAACATCCTGTGCGGTGGCAAGAAGCGCCCAGATCTGGGGCCGTACTTCTACGAGCCGACGGTCATGGTGGACGTTCCAGAGGATGCGCTGCTGCGCACCGAGGAGGTCTTCGGGCCGGTGGTGTACATCGAGCCGGTGGAGGATCTGTACGACGCGATCGAGCTGGCCAATGACACGGACTACGGCCTGAACGCTTCTGTGTTTGCCGCCGACGACACTGCCTGGAAGATCGGCCCGAAGATCGAGTCCGGTTCGGTGGCTCTGAACGATGGCTACACCTCCAGCTGGGCGGCCATCGATAACCCCATGGGCGGCATGAAGGAATCCGGTGTCTCCCACCGCCACGGCGCGGAGGGGCTGCAGAAGTACACGGCAACACAGAACGTCACCTCGCAGCGCTTCATGTACTTCCGCGGACCGGAGTCCCTCAGCCGGAAGAGCTTCTCCAAGGTCATGCTCACCCTGCTGAAGGCCGGCAAGACCTTCCGCATGCTGCCGTAACTGTGCTGAAGTAGCGCCGAAACTGCGCCGTAGTTTCACAGTAGGCCTTGCGGCAAAGCCCGCCGCGCGATGCTCGCGCTACCGTCACCCTCGGGTGGCCGCCACTACCTCGGCGGCCACCCTTTTTGCATGCACTCCAACGCCAGTGATGGTGGCGGAGCCTGGACCCACCCAATCGCCATAGCCCACGAGGAAGAGGCCGGGGTGCTGGGGCGAGGGGGCGTCACCACGAAAAGAGAGCAACCCGCGAAAAGGGCCGAGGGCGGGGCGGAAGCCGGTGCACCAGATCAGGTGGTCGGTGGTGACTTCGTCGAGGGAGGAGAACATCGGGGTGGGGCGCAGGTGTCCGGAGTCTCGGGCGCGGCGGACCGCGGGAAGCATGACGATGTCCCCGAGGCTGGAATCGGCGCCGGGGTCTTCCTTACCTGCGGAAATGGCGAGGTAGCGTTCGCGGTTGCGGCGGAAGAGCTCCGCGCCATCGACGTCGTCCGGCATCCAGCGGGGCGGGTGGCGGACGAACCAGGTGACGTCGGCGACGTCGGCGCCGTCGGCCAGGTCGGCGGCGATCTGTGCTCCCGAGTTAGCCGCTCCCACGACGGCCACGGAGGAACCGGCGAACGGCTCCGGCCCCGGGTAGGTGGCGGTGTGCCACTGCTGGCCAGCAAACTTGCCGGGATAATAGGGAACGAAAGGCGCGGACCACGTGCCCGTGGCGGCGACGACGGTGCGGGCACGCCAGGTGTGGGAGCGCAGGGTGTGGGAGGAGCTAGTCGGGCGGGCAGCGCCGCTACCCGGGCGGGCGTGCAGATGAAACAGCCCGGTCGGCTCGTCGTACTCCACCCGGTCGATATGCACGGGACGGATGACGGGCAGATCGTAACGGCGCTCGTATTCGCGCAGGTAGTCGACCACATGGCCGGGCGGTGGATAGCCCTTAGACCCTTCGTAACTGGGCATCGGCATGCCCGGAAGGTTGGAGAAGTTGGCGGCGGAGAACAACGTCATCGACGGCCACATGTGCCGCCAGGCCCCACCCGGTTCCGGCTGATCGTCGAACACCGCAAAGTCGGGAGCTTTGCGGCTCCGCCTTCCCTCCCGGCGCAGGTAGAAGGCCGTGGCCAGTGCGGACTGGCCGCCGCCGACAATGGCGCAGTCCAGGATGCGGTTTGGATCGCGGTTTAGGTCAGATTCTGGGCGTGCCATGTAATACTTAGCGCCCGTTGGCCGGGCGGATCGTCAGAGACTCGATCATCGCATCGTCCGTCGCATCAACGGCGAGGCGCACGGCCTTCGCCACCGATTCCGGGCGCAGGTACTGGGTTTCGTCGTAATCCGCTTCGGCCACACCGCGGTGGGACTGGATCTGGCGCTGCATGTCGGAATCGACCTTGCCCGGGTGGATGGAGCTCACGCGGATCTTGTTGCGCTGTTCCTCCCGCAGCGCATCGGTGTAGGCGCGCAGGGCGAACTTCGTGGTGGCGTACGGCCCGAAGCCCACGCTGGAGCGGTAGCCCGCGCCGGAGTTGATCGTCACCACGGTTCCGTGCGCCGCCTGCAGCGCGCCGAGCAGCTGCCGGGTGAGCTCCGCAACGGCAAACAGGTTGATGTCGAAGGCGTGTTTCCACTGTTCAGGAGTGGTTTCGGTGACCGGGTCGTGCGCCACCACACCCGCGGAGTGCACCAGCACATCCAGACTATCGAGCCCCAGCTCAGCCACGGCTGCACCGATGCCTTCCGTATCGGCGAGATCCGCCACGAAGCCTTGCGCGCTTGGGAACTGGGAGGCAACGTCGTAGGCCTTCTCCGAGCTTCCGCCGATGATCAGGTGGTAGTCGTCCTGCAGTTCGCGGGCAATCGCCAGGCCGATGCCTCGCGTGCCACCGGTGATCAGCGCGATCTTGCGATCCATTGTTGCTTTCCCTTCTATTGCTCTCGTGTTCTCTTGCTCTGTGCCCTTGCGCGTTCTCGCGTTATTCGTGGTCGGGCGCCTACCCCTGCACCACTGTGCCCAGCCACGCCGTTGCATGCGGGATGTGCTGCGCGATCTTCAGCGCCGAGGTCGGCGCCGGGCCGTACGGGGTAAGGGAGGATATATATGACGCCGCAGCGTGGATAGCCACACCAACCGCAGCTGAATCGACCACGTAGTCTGCCTCGTGCGCCTCCAACTCGTACTGGCCGGCTTCTGTGTATCCGGTGTCCCGAGCCCGCTTGCCGGCATCGCGCGCCACCAGCGCGCCCAGAATTCCCGCTAATACGTCGCCGGATCCGGGAGTAGCGGCCCAGGACGATGCGGTATCGACAACCACAGTGCGCTGTGGGTTGGCGATGATGGTGAAGCGGCCCTTCAGCAAAACCGTGCAGTTCAGTTCACGTGCCAGCCGTTCTGTGGAGGTGATCCGGTCCGGCGATTCCGCCGGCAGTCCGGCCGCCTTAGCCAGCCGGTCAAACTCCCCGTCGTGCGGGGTGAGCAGCGTGGGAGCGTTGCGAGCACGCAGGATCTCTAGAACGTCAGGGTTCTTCGCCAGGACGGTGATCGCGTCGGCGTCCAGAACCAAGGGCTGCACCATGTCTAGTACGGCGAGCAGTTCGTCGCGGGCATCGCGATCCGTGCCGCGACCGGAGCCGACCATGCGCGCCTGCACCTGCCCGGCCCCGCGGACGACGGGGTGCACGACGACTTCCGGGGTGGTCGCCAGAACGTATTCGGGGTGCTCGCCGATGTAGCGCACCATCGAGCTGGTGGTGTTCACCGCCGCGAGCGTGGCCAGCACACCTGCTCCCAGATAGTCTTTGCTACCCGCGCAGATGCCCACTACCCCGCCGGAGTATTTGTCGTCCACTGCCCCCGGCTCGCCGGGCAGCTCCCCGGGCAGAGGTTCCGGACTGCCGAGCAGCTGCGCGGCCAAACCTTCCGGCGCAAGGCGCTCGACAGGCGTGTGCCACAAAGAGACGGCGCTTTGGAGCCTGGACAGCTCGGCGGAAAGCATAGAACCATCGTCCAGGTTGATGTCCTCGCACAGCACCGTCCCGCACGCCGCGCTCAGGCCGTGTGCCCGGCGCAGCCCACCGAAGGTCACGGTCACGTCGGCATTAACGTGCCTGCCCGGCGCCTTGCCGGTATCAGCAACCACACCGCTGGGAAGGTCGATGGCCAACACAAGCGGCCGGCGCTTCCTTCCAGCGCGCACCCCCTGGGCCTCTCGCAGGAACTCGTCGACCTCCACCGGGATCTCACCACGCCCGCCGAGGCCGAACATCCCGTCGACGATCACGCGATAACTGTCTGCTCGCTCCAGGCCGACGAAGCTGCCACCCGCCGCAGTGAAGGCCCGCGCGGCGCGCTCGTGCACGCGGTCGGCGCCTTCGAGCGGGAAGGCCTCGACCTTCCTACCCTGCATCGCAAGAACCGCGCCAGCGTACAACGCATCGCCGCCGTTGCCACCCGGGCCGACCAGCAACAACACGGAACCTTCCGCAGCGCCCGCCGACTCCTCTGCTTTGGCCAGCATCTTTTCCGCTACGACCGCCACTGCGTGCGCGGCAGACTGCATCAGCTCGTCCTCTCGCTGCTCGCGGGGGAACAAAGCCGCCTCGGCCGTGCGGATGTCCTGGGCTGTGTAGAGAGTGCGCATACTTCCCATGATAGGTGTGCAACGCACCTACCCTGCGCTCGAACCAGACCCCAAGCCCCGCCCGCGTGAGGGCGTCCTAAAAAAATCGTTTCCCAAAGGTTCCCCAAAGGGCTAGACTGCAAAGTCTGAACTGACGCGCCGGCAGCGCGCATAAAACCTCATAAGCACCTCACTTTTTGGATAAAGGTTCACTCGCTTCACATGCCTCGCCCAATAAACAAGAATCAGCGGTACGTATCCGGACTCGACGGGCTGCGGACGATCGCAGTTGCCGTGGTTGTGCTGTACCACCTGCACGTTCCCGGCTTCGTCGGGGGACTCATGGGCGTGGGCGTGTTCTTCACGCTCTCGGGTTACCTCATCACCGCGAACCTCATGCGTTCGTGGGATAAGAAGGGCAACTTGACGCTCCGCACCTTCTGGCTGCGCAGGTTCCGGCGCCTTATGCCGGCGGTGATAGTCACGCTGCTTGCCACTCTGATTCTGACTGCGGCGCTTGCCCGCGACGAGCTCACCAATCGTTTCTGGGAAGCACTTTCCGCCCTGTTCTACGTGAACAACTGGCACACCATCTTCCAGGAAAAGTCCTACTGGGATAACTTTGGCGGGCCGAGCCCGCTGAGCCACATGTGGTCGCTATCCGTCGAAGAGCAGTTCTACCTGCTCTGGCCCCTGGTGCTGCTTGTGCTGCTGGTTGTTACCCGCTCGCGGATTGGTGCACTGATTGGCTCTTTGCTGCTGACGGGCGCCTCCTTCGCCTGGATGTGGGTGCTGGCAACCCCGGGGATGGACAACACCCGCGCATACGAAGGCACCGATACCCGTGCCGGCGGCCTGCTGCTGGGTGCGTGCCTGGCGATTTGGCTATCCTCCCGCCGCCAAGCGGGTAAGTCCGTCGAACCTGCGAAAAGCACCGCGAACCTGTTTGGCCTTATCGGCCTGGCGGGCATCGTGGCGCTTGTTGTGCTGGTGGAGCAGGAATCGATGTTCCTGTACCACGGCGGGCTGATCCTGCTTTCCGTCGCTTCCGTGCTGGCGATCTTCTCCGTTCTGCACCCGCAGAGCCTGTGGAGCCAGGTGTTGGGCTTTGGCCCGATCCGCTGGCTCGGCGAGCGTTCCTATGGCATTTACCTGTGGCACATGCCGGTAATTGCCTTCATGCCGCAGTCATGGCTGGAGAACAACAAGCTGCTGGCCAGCATCATCACCATCGGCGTGAGCGTGGCTCTGGCCGCCATCAGCTGGACGCTGATCGAGGATCCAATCCGCAAGCACGGCGTGATCCCGCCGATCAAGGCATGGATGCGCAGCCGCAAGGCAGACCGCGAGGTCGGCGACAACCGCGACGGCTCTGGCACGCCTGTGGGCATTTTCCGCCAGCCGTTCCCCACCTACTTCACTTCCGGTGCCGCTGTGGTGCTGGCCGCGGTGGTCGCTATTGGTGCGACGCCCATTAGCATCAACCCCACGGCATCCCAGCAGGAAGCTGGCGCGGGCAAGGGCGGTGAGCCCGCAATGGAACTGGATCCTTCGCAGCGTCCGGGTGGCGCTGGGAAGGCTGCGGGGCCGCAGAACCCCAATGCTGAGGGGCCTGCCGAAGATGTCGACCAGGAACCGGATTCCAAGCTGATGAGCTGCAAGCGCGTGGTGCACGTCGGCGATTCCACGTCCATCGGCATGTTCGCCAACGACATGGTGAATGACCCCGAGAACACGGCCTTCGAGACGTATCTGAAGTACGGCGCAGAGGAAGTCATCGACAGTGTCTTCGGCGCGCGCAACACCACCGAGGGATGGCAGTCCGAGGACGGTTCACAGAGCTACCCGCCGGCCATCGACTCCGTGCAGGAGCTGCTGCCCACCGCCGCTGGCCCGGATACCTGCTGGGTTATCGCTACCGGTGTGAACGATGCGGCTAACTACGCGGCGGGCGCAAACCTGGCAGCCCCGGAGCGCATCAAGATCATGATGGACATTCTGGGCGACCAGAAGGTCATGTGGCCGACGGTCACCACCAACACCAACGAGGGCTACTACGCGAACTCCAACATGGAGGAGTTCAACCAGGCGCTGCGTGACGCGCAGAAGGATTACCCGAACCTGCGGATCTACGACTGGGCCGCCGAGGCGAAGCCCGAGTGGTTTGCCGAGGGCGATTTCGCCCACTACGGCCCCGAGGGCAACAGCCAGCGCGCCGAGCGCTTCCCCGCTGCCCTGGCCAAGGCCTACCCGAAGTCGAAGGGCGGCCAGCCCTCCGACGAGTTGGTGGTGAACTCCGGACTGTAGGAGCACCCCCCAAGAACGTAAACTCCCAAGAACGTGCGGAAGCACACTAAGCTTCTGTACGTTCTTCTTTAATGCAATGCTTATGCAACGCTCGTGAGATTAGCGCCCATAAGCAGTCCAACGTGTAGGAGCCCAGGCGTGGAATCACCGGAAAACGGCAGCCGGAACCAGCGAGACCAGCGAAGCCAAAGAAACCAGTGGAACTCGCAGAGCTCAGGGCCATCGAATAACACTCGCAGCTCACGCGACTCGCGGAACGAGTGGAGTTCGCGGAACGAATGGAAGACCGTGGTGCGCTCGGACGAGACCCCGGCCGCCGACACCGATGCGGAGACTGGCTCCACCACGCACCCCTCCACGGAGCCTTTCGAGCCGGTATCGCCGTCCCAGCAGCCAGCTTTCAACCCAATTTCAGCCCCAGGTGCCAGCCCCAGCGCAGGTCCCGCACCGGTGTTCGGCCCGGGCATGGCTCCCCCACCTGCGGCGGCGCAGGCTATGGCGCAAGTTCAGCCTCCGAAGAAGAGCTCGGCACTTCTGCCGGCAATCGTCACCTTTATCGTCTGCGTCCTGTTGCTGGCAGGTGGCCTGTTCGGATACAAGAGGCTCACCGAGCCCTCCAACAACGAAGCTGATCCTGGCAAGCCCTCCGCAGCCTCAGGGGCGGCGCCTGACACAAAGGAAGACGAGGGGGCTGACGCAGATCCAGATGCAGAAGACTCCGACAACGGGGACGACTCCGATGGATCCGACGAGCCCGGGGAGCAGTTTGACGCCGCCGACCTGGTCCCACGAATGGCCTCAATGACGGTGCCCGACTTCAGCGTGCTGGAAGATGCCGAACGCTCCGATGAAACGAATTTTCCGGCAGTCACTTTGAGCGATGGCGTGTACGGCGAACCCGGCTATGGTTTCAACATCAGACTCGGCAGCAACGATCCAAGCGGCGATCGCGACAAAATCTCCCCAATCTACGCTCAAGGCGACCTTAACGGTGACGGGGAGGACGAAATCGTCGTGCAAATGTACAGCAACCGGGGAGGAAACAGCTTCGTCAACCACTTCGTGGTGTACGACAAGAACCTCACCCCGATGGGCTACACCCAGGTGGATGACCTAGACGAAGATCTGCCGACGATGGGCCGACGTGGCCAGACAGTTGACGAGGTAAAGATCGAGGATGGAAAGCTGTTCTTCGACTACCTTGGCTACGGCGATTCAGACCCCGCGTCCTCCCCCTCCCAGCGCACGCAGGTCTACCTGACCTGGAACGGCGGCACGGACTTCGAGCTAGCCGAGCCGCCGACCTTCCTCTGACCCCCTGGCCCAGTCTCGCTAGTCCTGCTTAAACTCGCGGGCGATCAGCAGCTTCATGATCTCGTTCGTGCCGCCGTAGATGCGCTGCACGCGAGCATCCGTGTACATGCGGGAGATCGGGTACTCGCGCATGAAGCCGTAGCCGCCGAATAGCTGCAGGCAGCGGTCTGCCACGGAGCTCTGCAGGTCGGAGGCCAGGTACTTCGCGGCCGAGGCCTGCGCGGGCGTCAGCTTGCCCTCAATGTGTAGCGCCGTGCAGTGGTCGGTCAGAGTCTTCGCCGCCAGCGTCTCACTCGCGCACTCGGCCAGAACGAACTGGGTGTTTTGGAATCCCAGGATCGGGCGGCCGAACGCCTCACGGTCGTTGACGTAGCGGATGGTTTCGCGCACGGCGCCCTCGCAAGCGGATGAACCGGCGATGGCCAGGATCAAGCGCTCCTGCGGCAGCTGCTGCATCAGCTGCAGGAAGCCCATACCTTCCTTGCCTCCCAGCAGGTTATCGGCGGGCACTCGCATGTCGGTGAAGAAGAGCTCGCGGGTGTCTTGACCGCGCTGGCCGATCTTGTCCAGCACGCGGCCACGCTCGAAGCCCTCGAGGTCCTTGGTCTCCGCGACGATCAGGGATAGTCCCCTGCCGCCCGGCTGGTCGTTGGTGCGGGCGACGATCACCACAACGTCGCAGTGCGTGCCGTTGGTGATGAAGGTCTTCGAGCCATTGATGACCCACTCGTCGCCATCCAGCTCTGCGCGGGTCTTGATGGCCTGCAGGTCGGAACCGGTTCCGGGCTCGGTCATGGCGATCGCGCCGACCAGCTCACCGCTGGCCATTCCCGGCAGCCAGCGCTTACGCTGCTCTTCCGTTCCGAGTTGGTAGATGTAGTGGGCGACGATCACGGAGTGCACACCGTTGTGCCAGGCGGAGTTGCCAGCCAGGGCGAGCTCCTGCTGGATCACGGCCTCGTGGGCGAAGGTGCCGCCGCCTCCGCCGTACTCCTCGGGGATGGAGGCGCACAGCAGGCCAGCGTCGCCGGCCTTGTTCCAGAACTCACGCTCTACCTGGTGGTTTTCTTCCCACTTCAGCTCGTTGGGAGTTACCTCCCTGGCGATGAACTCGCGGGCGTGCAGGCGTAGGGCGTCAGTTTCCTCGGTTTCCCAAGTAGCGCGGTAGTTATCCAGAATCATGTCGATGGCTCCCTCAAAAGTGAATCGAAACGCTAGCATGTGGTTTTGCCAGCGAAATACTTTCTTGGAAACAACGCTACAACAGCGCGATCGTGATCTGGCTCACTTTCATAAAGAAGTTCTAAAAGAAAAACAAAAAGTCCCCCCAGTCGGACTCGAACCGACACTGAACGGATTTTAAGTCCGCTGCCTCTGCCAATTGGGCTATAGGGGGCGTGCCATGACCTCAGCCAGCATCCCGTCCAATATATCTTTCTCGCTGACCGTGATCTCACTAAGCCCCCAATCAAGGAACTGGCTCGTGAAGGCGTCCACCACAATAGAACCGCCACCGATCACATCCGCGCGGCCCGGGTGCATAGGCCCGTATTCGCAGCGCTGGGGTGGCGTCAATCCCAAAAGATTGCGCGCCGTGGCGCGGAATTCCTCCAGCGGCAGGGTGGCCATGTGGATGGCCCGCGAGTCGTATTCCGAGAGGCCCAGGGTGATGGCGGCGAGGGTAGTCATCGTGCCCGCCACACCCACGACCTGATCCACGTCGCGCAGATCCACGTGGGAGCGCACCTGCTCCATCAGCTCCGCTACGAAAGCGCGGGCCTCGGCGACCTGCTGCTCCGCCGGCGGCTGGTCGTGCAGGAATCGCTCCGTCAGGCGCACGCAGCCCATGTCCGCCGAGAAAGCCTGCGGCTCGCGCCCCGGGCCGTGCACGACGAACTCGGTGGAACCGCCACCCAGGTCGATGACGCACACGGTGCGGTCCTGCGCATCCGGCAGATCCGTGATGGCACCGCGGAAGCTCAGCTCCGCCTCTTGCTCGCCGGAGATCACCTGCGCAACCGCGCCCTCGCGCACGCGCCCCAGGTGCCGGCGGGTGATGTCGAAGAACTCCTCGCGGTTCGCCGCATCGCGGGTGGCGGAGGTCGCCCCCATCATCACGTCCACCACGCCGTACTCAACCATGCGATCGGCGTAGATCTGCAAGGCCTCATCCACGCGCTGCAGGGCCTCGTCGGCGAAGCGTCCCGTGGCATCCACGCCCTGGCCCAGGCGCACGATGATGTTATCCCTGTTGAGCTCGTTAATCTGCCCGTCCGGTGTCCGCTCGCTGATCAGCAGGCGGATGGAATTCGTACCGCAGTCGATGGCGGCGAAGCGAGGGCTCTGGGACTCGTGCTGGCCCAAGTTCTGGGGCTGGTTCTGGCGCTGGTTCTGGGCGGTACTCATGGTTCCCCAGACTACCCCGCGGCTACTCTGCGACGCTCGCGGCTTCCATCGACGTACCCAGCGAGGCCGCCGTCGGCCAGTCCGCAGGCAACGCCGTGCCCTCAAGCTTCGGGTTGTTCTCGATGGCCAACGCAACGGCCTCGGTGCCCAGGCGCACCCGCTGTGGCCCTTCCGCCAGCGCGTAGGCAATCAGCACGTGCAGGCACTTCACCCGGTCGGGCATGCCGCCACCGGAGAAGTCCGTGCCCAGATCCTCCATCTTGTTGCGCTCGGCCAGGTAGTGCTCGTGCGCGGCCTGGTAGTCGGCGGCCAGCTCTTCGTCTTCGGGCAGCCGAGCCTGCATCGTCTTCATCACACCTGCAACCTCTAGGCGGGAGGCTTCAGCGGTCAGGCGCGGGTCCGTCAGGTAGTACAGCGTGGGGAACGGTGTGCCATCCGGTAGCTTCGGCTGGGTCTTCACCACTGCGGGAACCCCATCCGGCGTGTAGTAGCTGACCTCGACCACACCGCGAAGCGGGCGGCCGAGCTGCTGGCGCATTACCTCCAGGTCGTCGTCGGTCGGCGGGCCGGGCTGGCGTTGGTTGGTCATGAATTCCCTCGGTTCCTTGGTTGGAATGTCTCGCTCTAGTTTGGTGCTCTAGCTAGCTGGTCTAAGTCAGTCGCTCTAGTTACCCGGTGCGGGCGCTGGCGCCCCTTCTGGCGCTGCGGGCTGTTCCTCAGGTGCGGGCGCTGCGGGCTGTTCCTGCTCCGGCTTCTCCTCCGGCACCGTCGGCAGTTTGTGGTCTTCGGTCGCCGGATCGCCTTCCTTGAGCTCTTCCTCCGGCGTGGAGATCGCATCCCACAGCTGGGCGTACCAGTCGCGGTTGCCGTCACCCTCACCCTGGGACTCTTCGTCCGTTTCGGTACCTAGCTCGTCTGCATGGATTTTCGGGGAGATGATGCGGAATGCCGACTCCCCCGGCTCAATCAACCCCAGTCGCGTGCGCGCCTGTTCCTTGATGAAGTCCTCGTCGCGGTAGCGGTTGAGCTCGCTGGTGAGCTCCGCTTTCTCTTTCTCCTGCGCCTCGATCTTCTGGTTCAGCTGCGCCAGCTCGGCGCGTTGCTCGAAGTAGTTACGCAGCGGGTTGGCTATGGAAACCGCCAGGAAAATCACCAACACCAGCGTCACGAGCCACGTGGTGGGGCTCATGTTCTTGGGCACTTCTACAAAGGAGCGCGCCATGCGTTTCGGCGCGGTTTGTGCGCGGGCTCGGCGCCTTTCGCGCCTCTCGATCGACCGTGCTCGGGGCAGGTGGGCGGACTCGGGGCGGCTGTTTTCTGGCCCCTCTTTTTCGGACGCCACGTCTGCGCGCGGCTGATCCTCCGGCTCCTTGTCCGGTTCGCCCTTGGTCGATTTGCTCATGGTCTACAGAGTCTAGCGAAGCGAGACTGAAATGCGAGTAGCCCACGGCCATCGGCTGGATGGCTGTGGCTACCTGATTGCCTTGCGCCCCCTGAGGGGCGCCTAGCGCTTACTTGGTGAAGCGCGGGAAGGCGGAGCGGCCAGCGTAGACGGCTGCGTCGCCCAGGATCTCCTCGATGCGCAGCAGCTGGTTGTACTTAGCAACGCGCTCGGAGCGAGCCGGAGCACCGGTCTTGATCTGGCCACAGTTCAGGGCGACGGCCAGGTCAGCAATGGTGGTGTCCTCGGTCTCACCGGAACGGTGGGACATCATGCTGCGGTAGCCGTTGCGGTGTGCCAGCTCGACAGCGTCGAAGGTCTCGGTGAGGGTACCGATCTGGTTCACCTTCACCAGCAGCGCGTTGGCTGCCTTCTCCTCGATACCCTTGGCCAGGCGCAGCGGGTTGGTGACGAAGAAGTCATCGCCGACCAGCTGAACCTTGTCGCCGATCTTGGCGGTCAGGGCGGTGTAGCCCTCCCAGTCGTCCTCCTGCAGCGGGTCCTCGATGGAGACGATCGGGTACTCCTCGATCAGATCTTCGTAGACCTTCGCCATCTCCTCGGCAGTGTGCTCGCCGCCCTCGAAGTGGTACTTGCCGTCCTTGAAGAACTCGGAGGAGGCAACGTCCAGCGCCAGCGCAACGTCCTCGCCGACCTTGAAGCCGGCCTTCTCGATAGCCTCAACGATCAGGTCCAGGGCCGCCTTGGTGGAGTCAACGGACGGGGCGAAGCCGCCCTCGTCACCCAGGCCGGTGGACAGGCCCTTGTCCTTAATGACCTTCTTCAGGGTGTGGTAGACCTCGGCGCCCACGCGCAGCGCCTCGGAGAAGGTCTCTGCGCCGATCGGGGCGATCATGAACTCCTGGACGTCCACGCCGGAGTCGGCGTGTGCGCCACCGTTGAGGATGTTCATCATCGGTACCGGCAGCACGTGGGCGTTCGGGCCACCGACGTAGCGGAACAGCGGCAGGTCGGCGGACTCTGCAGCGGCGCGGGCAACAGCCATGGAAACACCCAGGATGGCGTTGGCGCCCAGCTTGGACTTGTTCTCGGTGCCGTCCAGGTCGCGCATCAGCTGGTCGATCAGGCGCTGATCGTCGGCCTCCACGCCCATCAGCTCTTCGTCGATGTCCTCGATAACGTTCTTGACGGCCTTGAGCACACCCTTGCCCTGGTAGCGCTCGCCGCCATCACGCAGCTCGTGTGCCTCGTGCACACCGGTGGAAGCGCCAGAGGGAACGGCTGCGCGGCCGAAGGAGCCGTCGTCCAGCAGTACGTCTACCTCGACGGTCGGGTTACCGCGGGAATCGATGATTTCACGGGCATCAATGTTGAGGATCAGGGCCATGTGTCTGCCTCCTTGGCATGTGGCATTGGGGTGCCAAACTGTTGATTATCTGTTCTTGGGTTAACAGCTAACAAAGGTCTCCACCGCAGCGCTGGGCAGCCCACGGGTGGCACCGAGCACAGCGGTCTACTCCCATTGTGGCACCGCCAGAAATTTTTCGCCGTCACGGGCGCAAAACCTGGCCAAAACCACCCCTCCCTAAAGGGGGAATGGCCTACTGCGGCGACTGGCCGATCGCGTAGTTTGCCGCTGCGTCACGTACCTGCACGACGTATTCGTCGGAGAGGTTGTAGCCCCTGATCGCACTCTTCCAGCCGTTTTCGGTGCTGAGGTCACGGCCCTCGCTGCACAGTAGTTTGGTCGCGGTCGCGGCGGCATCGTAGACGCTCTGCGGATTCTTCTTGCCATCGCCGTCCGCGTCCACCCCGTAGATCTTCCAGGATTCGGGGATGAACTGCATCGGCCCCAGCGCTCGGTCGTACTCGCGGTCGCCGTCCAGGCGCCCGTCGTCGGTGTCCTCCACCTTGGCGAACTCGCGGCCGTTGAGCTGCGGGCCGATGATGTCAGGTTCGGCGATGCCGTCGTCGTTGAGTTTGGACGCCCCGAAGCGCTGGCCGTCATAAGTCCCGTGGCGGGTCTCTACGTAACCGAGCCCGGCCAGCGTATTCCAGGACAGATTGCAGTCGGGGGTTTCCTTCCGGGCGAAGCCTTCGGCCTTTCCGTAGGCCATGAGAGCCTGCAGAGGGATATGCAGTTCCTCGGACTTCGGTTTAGCCCAGTCCAGCGCCTGCTGGTATGCGCGGTCGCTGTCGTTCGGGTCGAAGTCCGGCGCCGGACTCGCAGCCTTCGGCGGAATATCGGTGGGCACCGGCAGCCGGTCGGATTCAGAGCTGTGGTCACTGGTGACGAACCCTGCCACCAGGTAGCCGACCAGGGCGATGATACCCAGCAGTGCGATGACCACTACGAAGAATCCGCAACCACCCAGCAGCCCCCGGTTCGGGCGGCTTCCGGCTGCGTCGTCATCCCACACAGAATCGTTCGGTTCGATCCTCTGCGGGCGGCGATAGTGGTTCGACGCCATGGATTTCCTTCCTACTTCTCAGCGCGGCCGTTCTGCGAGTTCTTGTCAGCTGCGCTTACCAACACTGCGCTTAGGCTACTCGCTGGAAGTTGAACCCTGGTTTCCGACTCGGCGATGTGCAACTCCGCCATATCTGCGAACACACGCTCGCCGACGGTGATGTGAACCCCGGGGAGCACGCCATGCTCGGTGAGATAACGCACCAGGGCAGCATCCCTGTCGCTGATGCGATCCACGATAAGCTGCTCGCCCGTGTGGGCGTCCGAAAGAAGGAAAGCCGAGCTCGCAGGAATGTGTCCACCCTCGTCGGGAATAGGGTCACCGTGCGGGTCACGGGTGGGGTTATTTAGCAGGCTGGCGATGCGATCGACGAAGGTGTCGGAGACCGCATGCTCTAAAACCTCGGCCTCGTCGTGCACCTCATCCAGGCCGTAGCCCAAGTGGTTGCACAGAAAAGTCTCGATCAGGCGGTGGCGGCGAACCATGGTAAGGGCGATTCTGCGACCCGCTTCACTGAGCTCGATGTCCCCATAAGGGGCGTGGTCGACGAGCCCTTGGGTGGCGAGGCGCTTGATCGCCTCCGAGGCAGTAGAAGGTCGCTGGTCCATGTGGCTGGCTAAGACGGAGAGGGAAACCCCACCTCCGGACCACTCCTGCAGATCGAAGATCTTCTTCAGGTAATCCTGGGACCTCTCGGGAAGGTCTGTGACATGCATGTCGACCAGTGTACGGGGGTAATCGGGGTTTTAAGAACTCAAGGGTGTGGATTAAGCTGCACTATATTGTTCAATACATTGAACATTATACCCCTCACTATCGGAAGGTTTATTACCTTGCAAATGAAGCCCAGTAAGAAGCTAGTGGCAACTCTGTGCACCACAATCCTCGCAGTTGCAGGCACCACCGCCTGCAATAGCGAGAACACACCCGATGAAAAAGCCGAGGTTCTAACGACTTTCACCATCTTGGAAGACATCACCTCCAACATCGCCGGCGATACCCTCACCGTGCGCTCACTGACCCAACCCGGCGCGGAGGTTCACGGCTACGACCCCACCCCCAGCGACATCGCCGCCGCGTCCGAAGCGGAGCTCATCATCAACAACGGACTGGGACTGGAACACTGGCTGGACAAGCTGACCGCAGACAGCTCCGCCCAGCGCACCACTGCCAGCGACGGCGTGAAGCCCATCAACATCAAGGGCACCGATCAGCCCAACCCACACGCCTGGATGAGCCCCACCCTCGCCAAAACCTATGTGGACAACATCGTCCAGGCCTTGAGCGACCTGCGTCCGGAAAACGCAAAGACCTACGAGGACAACGGCAAGAAGTACAAAGACAAGCTCGACGACGTGCAGACCGAGCTCCAGGACGGCCTGAAATCCCTGCCCCGCCACCAGCGGACACTGATGAGCTGTGAGGGTGCCTTCAGCTACCTCACCCACGATGCCGGCATGAAGGAGGGCTACATCTGGCCTGTCAACACCGAGGGCGAGATCACTCCCCAGCAAATCACCCAGGCAGCCGATTTCGTCAAGGACAATGACGTCCCCGCTGTTTTCTGCGAATCTACAGTGGAGCCCGGGCCGAAGGAACAGCTCATGCGAGATACCGGTGCCCGCGACGGCGGTACACTGTACGTCGACTCGCTCTCCGAAGCCGACGGTCCTGTACCGACCTACCTCGACCTTCTTTCTTACGACGCTCAAACCATCGTCAGCGGACTCACGGGCAAGAATCCGAAGGAATAGATGAACTCGCCACACTCTTCCCCCTCCCCCGCGCTGGTCGTCGACAATGTGCACGTGAGTTACGGCCACGTCGATGCTCTCACCGGCGTAAACCTGCAGCTCGGCTTCGGCCAGATCACCGCCTTGATCGGCATGAACGGCGCGGGCAAGTCCACCCTGTTCAAAGCCATCATGGGGCTGGTGCGCCCCACTTCCGGGAGCATAACGATCAACGCCACCGGCTCACGCGGCACGGTGGCCTACGTCCCTCAACACGACCACGTGGACTGGAACTTCCCCATCAGCGTGCGCGACATTGTTGCCAGCGGACGGCGCCGCGCACGCTCCAAGGTAGGCCTGCTACCGCAGGGTTCGGCGCTATGGGGGCTGAAGAGTTGGCGTCAAGAGAAAAGAGAAAACAACCGCATCATCGACGCGGCATTGCGGCAGACCGGACTGACCGACCTGCAGAACCGCCCCGTCGGCGCGCTATCAGGTGGCCAGCGCAAGCGCGTTTTCGTAGCACGCGGCATCGCGCAGGAGGCGAAAATCATGCTGCTGGACGAACCCTTCGCAGGGGTGGATACGCAGTCACAATCGCAGATCACCGCACTGCTACACGAGCTCGCCGAGGCCGGGACAGCGCTACTGATCTCCACACACGATTTGGACCGGCTGCCGGAACTGTGCGACAACGTGGCTATGCTCAACCGGCGGATCGTGGCCGAAGGGGCGCTGGAAGAGGTTCTGACAGCAGAGAACCTCGCGCGCACCTTCAGCACCAACACGGCGGACGCACAGCTGGTCGCTAGTGAGGAGGCGCAGCGATGAGCACACTTTCGACTCTTTTCGACCCAATCCTGGTGCCCCTGAGCTACAGCTTCGTACAGCGGGCGGTGCTCGCCGCCAGCGTGATGGCCGTGGTCGCGGGACTACTGAGCTGCTGGCTGATCTTGGTGGGCTGGTCACTGCTAGGCGATGCGGTCTCCCACGCCGTGCTGCCCGGTGTGGTGCTGGCCTACATCACCGGAGCGCCCTTCGCCGTCGGTGCGATGCTGGCCGCACTCATCGCCGTCGGCCTGGTCGGCTCGGTAAAGGAAAGAACCACCCTGCGGGAGGACACCTCCATCGGCATTGTCTTCACCACCTTCTTCGCCCTCGGACTAGTGCTTCTTTCTGTGACGCCTAGCGGCACGCACTTACAGGAGATCCTGTTCGGCAACCTGCTGGGCATAACGCAGTCCGCACTGTGGCAGATCCTGGCCATTGGAGGCATCGCGTTTGTGGTGTTGCTGGCGAATGCACGCACGTTTACTCTGTGGGCTTTTGACGCCGAACACTCCAGAACCATGGGCTTCAATACGAAGGCCATACGGTGGGCACTGTTGGCGTGCCTGGCGTGCGTGGTGGTGGCCAGCGCCCAGGCCGTTGGCGTGATCTTGGTGGTAGCAATGCTGATTACCCCCGGCGCAACCGCTTACCTGTGGACGCGCCGCTTCCGCCACATGCTGCTTATTGCCCCGTTGGTGGCGTGGGTCAGCTGCATCACGGGCATCCTGCTGAGCTTCAACGTAGACGTATCCACTGGCGGCACCATCGTGCTGGTACAGTCGGCCATCTTCGGGCTGACGTACCTCTTCGCCCCACGTGAAGGCCTGGTACGCAGTTTTCTAACGCGGCGCTAGTTGCCCTGCTGCTGGCTCCCTGGCTGCTGGGGGTTGGGATGCTGAGGCTTGTGCTGTTGGGACTGCAGCTTCTCGCGGAACGCCGCAACAGCATCGTGTAGGCGGCGCTCTGCCTCACCGGGGCTATCTAGCTCCAGGCCAACCATCGGGTAGCGGATGTCGGTCGGGATGTCCTTATCCGGGATTCCCTGCTCCCGCGCCTCAGCGATGACGGCCTCCGCTGCGGTCAGGGCGCTGGTGCCAGTCGAGCCGACAGCTGTGCCAACAGAGCTGGCGGGGACTGCCGGACCTGCCGTTTCAGCGGGCGCTTGGACGGCCGGGAACTGTTCCGCGTGCGGCTCCTGGCGGGGCTGTGCAGACTGTGCAGGCTCAGCCTGCTTCTCGGCCGCCTTCCGCTCAGCTTCCTTCTTGGCCTCGCTGTAGCGCAGGTACTCCTCACCGAAACTGCGAATTCGCTGAGCTTCCTCTTCCTTCTTGCCCTCCTCCCATAGGCGATCCTGCTCCTGGCGCGGAACCTGACGCTCAACCTCCTCAAACAGGTAGGGGGCGCGGGCGCGCAGCTTCGCCGAAAACGCCCCGGCCACGTGGCCAATGTCGAAGGCACCACGCCGGTTGGCGATCTCCGCGTGGAAAAGCACCTGCAGCAAAACGTCCGACAGCTCGGAGCACAGATCCTGCTCGATCCACTTCGGGCGCGCAGCACCCTCACCTTCGCCCTCTGGCTTCCAGTTCTCCATCAGGTCGATGGTGCGGGCCAGCTCCTCAGTCTCCTCGCGAAGGAACTTCACCAGGCTGGTGTGGGTCATGGACTGCTCCCACTCCCCCTGGCGCAGGGCACGTGCCATCAGCGCCACCGCGTCCTCGATCTCATCCATCACAGAGGCTGGAACCTCGGTGCGCGTCGTGCGGCGCAGGCCCGCCACGGCTGCGGTGTGCTCGTCGGTCCCGACGATCTCGCCGTCCACCACGCCATCGCCCGAGTGGGTGATCTCGGCTGCGTCTTCCCCGTCGGTGGCGTCACCAACAGAAGATCCACCGGCCTCCAGCTCGCGGGCGGGCTCCATGTGCACCTTTAGGCTCGGCGCGGTGATGAGCTCCTCACCAGCCTCGATGCGGGTAACGACAGCTTCGTTTTCCAGATCCGTCGTGACGATAATGTCGGACTCATCGACCGTGTGGCCGCCCAGATCCGCGATAACCCAGCGGACGCGGATGGGCACCTCCTCCGTGTAGCACACATCTCCACGGAGCAGATCGACGGCCTCCACGGGAATCATCGCGGGGAAACGGGGATCTAGTAATACGACTGACATGGCGGTTATTCTAGCGCGTCGGTGTTTAGGACGTGCCCTTATCCTTGCCTGCCCCCTTACTTGAGCCCTTGCCAGCCCCCTTGCCGACACCGCCCGCCATGTTGCGAATCGGGATGCCAGCCAACTGCGTCAACGCATCGGCGCACCACTGCACCAGCTCCGTATCGCGCAGCGGAACCGCGCGCATGCCCTGCCCGCGCTTCGGAGCCGGGATCAGCACGATCTTGGTAGTCGCACGGTAGTTCGCCGCCGGGAACAGGCGCTTCAGGCGCACCTGGGTGGAATCCTGCAGCTCGATGGGGCTGAAGCTGATCTTCGAGCCCGTGGCCACCACCTCCGTGACCTGCAGATCGCGGCACAGCAGGCGCAGGCGCGAGAGCACCGCGAGCATCTGGATCTGCTCCGGCGGCTCGCCATAGCGGTCGCGCAGCTCCTCGAGCACCTTCTCGATCTGCTCCTCGTCCTGTACCTCGGCGAACTTGCGGTAGGCCTCCAGGCGCAGACGCTCCGAAGCGATGTATTCGGCCGGGATGTGCGCATCCACCGGCAGGTCGATGCGGATCTCCTTCTTTTCCTCCTCCCGGCCGTCGACGGGCTTGCCGTCAGCCATCGCGCGAAACGCCTCCACTGCTTCGCCGACCAGGCGGACATAAAGGTCGAAGCCCACGCCCGCGATGTGGCCGGATTGCTCGGCACCCAAGACGTTGCCCGCACCGCGCATCTCCAGGTCCTTCATGGCCACCGCCATGCCCGCGCCCAGGTCGTTGTTCTGGGCGATGGTTGTCAGCCGGTCGTAGGAGGTCTCGGTCAGCACCTCGCCCTTCGGGTAGAGGAAGTAGGCATAGCCGCGCTCACGAGAACGCCCCACGCGGCCGCGCAGCTGATGCAGCTGGGACAGCCCCATGTGGTGGGCGTTCTCCACGATCAGGGTGTTGGCATTGGCGATATCCAGGCCTGTCTCCACGATGGTGGTGCACACCAGCACGTCGAACTCGCGATCCCAGAAGCCCTTCACCGTGGTCTCCAGCTGTTCCTCGCTCATCTGGCCGTGTGCGACCACCACGCGGGCCTCCGGTACCAGGCGGCGAATGTCCGCGGCGGTCTGCTCAATACTGCGGACCTTGTTGTGTACGTAGAACACCTGGCCGTCACGCAGTAGCTCGCGGCGGATAGCCGCAGCCACGTGCTTATCCTCCTGCGCACCCACATACGTCAGCACCGGGTGGCGATCCTCCGGCGGGGTGAGGATCGTCGACATCTCGCGGATGCCCGCCATCGACATCTCCAGCGTGCGGGGAATCGGGGTTGCGGACATCGTCAGCACGTCCACGTGGGTGCGCAGCGACTTGATGTGCTCCTTGTGCTCCACACCGAAGCGCTGCTCCTCGTCCACGATAATCAGCCCCAGGTTCTTCCAGTGCACACCCGTCTGCAGCAGGCGGTGGGTACCGATCACGATGTCCACCGTGCCGTCGGCCATGCCATCGATAACCTTCTTGGACTCCGCCGGGGTGGTAAAGCGGGACAGCTCCTTGATGGTGGTGGGAAAGTCCTGCATGCGCTCGCTGAACGTGTTGAAGTGCTGCTGCGCCAGCAGGGTGGTCGGCACCAGCACGGCCACCTGCTTGCCCGACTGCACGGCCTTGAATGCGGCACGCACCGCTACCTCGGTCTTGCCATAGCCCACGTCACCGACGATCACGCGGTCCATCGGCACCGGCTTTTCCATGTCGGCCTTCACAGCCTCGATGGCGTTGTACTGATCCTCGGTCTCGGTGAACGGGAAGGCATCTTCCATCTCCCGCTGCCAGGGCGTATCCGCGGCGAAGGCATAGCCCGGCGCGGCCTGGCGGCTGGCGTAGAGCTGCACCAACTCGCCCGCGATCTCACGCACGGCACCGCGGGCCTTGCGCTTGGTGTTCTTCCAATCCGCGCCACCCATCTTCGACAGCGCGGGCTTTTCCCCACCGACGTAGCGCGACAGCATATCCAGCTGATCCATGGGCACATAGAGTTGATCGCCCGGCCCGCCCCGCTTGCTGGGCGCGTACTCCAGCACCAGGTACTCACGGCGGGAGGCATCCGGCCCCTTGCCCACCGTGCGTTCCGTCATCTTCACGAACTTGCCTATGCCGTGGGAATCGTGCACCACCAGGTCGCCCGGCTCCAGTGCCAGCGGATCCACGCGGTTGCGCTTCTTCGCGGGCTTGCGCTTGCCCGTGGCCTTCGCGTCCACGCGGTTGCCGGTCAGGTCCGTTTCCGTGAAGAACAGCAGGCTAGGGCGCTTGTCATCCCCGGTGAAGGGGAACACCAGCCCCTCGTAAGCCACGGCGTGGTAGATGCTCACCTGGTGTGGCGCGGGCTCGTCGGCGGTGGTGTGTTTGGACTTCTTAATCCGCCCCAGGCCACGGCTGCCGCTGAGGTCCACACCGATCGCCTCGGCCGCGATGCCGGCTTCTTGGAAGCGCCGCAGCATGCGGGCCGCCACGGCCGGGGTCGGGGCGGCAAAGGCCACCCGTCCGCCGGATTCCACGCGCTTGCGGATGTCGCTCATCAGCGCACCGATGGCCTCCATCTCGCCGTGCGGTCGGGGCGCCGAGTCGTAGTTGAGTTCCAGAACATCGGAAGTGTCGGCGTCAAAATCCGCCATCCCGAGCGTAGACAACGTCCACCAGGGTCGCCCCAGCTTCTGCTGCACATTCTGCACCGCGTCGATCGAAAGGTAAGCCACGCCCTCCATCGGCGCCGAGCCGCCCATCGCCGCAACGTCCCAGCCGGCCTCCAGGAACTGCTGGCCGGTTTCGCGCAGGTCGTGAGCGCGGCGTTCGACGGCCGCGGGTGCCATCACCAGCGTGTGCGTACCTTCCGGCATGAGCTCCGGCAGCGCCACCAGCTCCGCCGTGTGCAGGGCCGGGATCAGCGATTCCATCCCCTGCACCTGGATTTTCTGGCTGATCTTGTCGAGGATCTCGGCCAATTCCGCGTTGCCGGCGTGCTCTTGGGCAAGGTTTTTTGCTTTGGACGCCACCTCGTCCGTGACAACCAATTCCCGGCACGCATAGACCATCACCTGGTCCGGCTCCACCCCGGGGATGGTCCGCTGGTCGCCGACGCTAAAGGCGCGCACCTCCGTGATCTCGTCGCCCCAGAAGTCCACGCGGACGGGCATTTCCTCGGTCGCGGGGAAGATGTCCACGATGCCGCCGCGGATGGCGAAGTGGCCGCGCTTACCCACCACGTCCACGTGCGTGTACCCGAGCTCTTGCAAACGGTGGGTCAAGGAGTCGAAGTCGATCTCCTCCCCCACCTTCAGTCGCACCGGCGTGACCTCGCCCAGATTGGACTGCACGGGCTGCACAGCTGCGCGGGTCGGAGCCACCACCACCTGCAGACCCTCGTCGCCCTCGTGCAGGCGACGCAGCACGCGCATGCGGGTGGACACAGTCTCCACGGCCGGCGACAGCTTCTCGTGCGGCAGGGTCTCCCACGACGGGAATAGTTCCACCCGGTCACCCAGCATGTAGCGCAGTACCGTGGTGAGGTCCTGGGCCTGGCGCCCCGTAGCCGTCACCACCAGCAGCGGGGTGCGCTGCGCCAGCGTGCCCACTGCGAAAGGCCACGCGCCCTCGGGGGCCTGCATGTGCAGGGAGCCCTCCCCCAGGTGCGTCATCATTCCGCGCAGTTTTCCGTCCTGCGCAGCAGCTTTCAGCAGCCCCGCCAGGCTGGGCGCCGGGTTTGAAGAGCGGTTGGCGTTGGCTTTGGGCGTGGCTGTCTGACTCATGGCCAACAGTCTATCCTCCACACCACCCGGCGGTTTATGCGCCCGGTTGAGCGTGCTGTAGAGTGTTCGCTGCACACTAATATGTGCGCTTCTCCCATGGTGTAATTGGCAACACTACGGTTTTTGGTACCGTCATTCTAGGTTCGAGTCCTGGTGGGAGAGCTTTTTTTATTTGGAAGGGTGGGGCGATACATGTCCGGCAAGTCCAGCACAGAATCCAGCAAGTTCTGGCGCACATTCACCACGAAGTTCATTGGCACGCCACCCGAGAGCGACCTGAAGCACGTCGAGGAAAACGCAGGCCGCTATTCCCTAGGCTTCGGCACGCAGAACATCGGCGATCAGATCGTTTCCGCTAAGACGGTTCTGCCGTGGTTTTTGTCAGTCGTCGCCGCCCCGGTGTGGATCATCCCGCTGCTGGTGCCGATCCGTGAGTCCGGTTCGATGCTGCCGCAGGCCCTGTTCCGCCCGTGGCTGCAGACAAAGACCTCGCGGCTGGGTTTCATGCTTGTCGGCACGCTCGGCCAGGCGCTGGCGTGCGCGATCATGGTCGCCGCCGCGCTTCTGACCGACGGGCTGCTGGCCGGGTTGATCATTCTGTTCGCCCTCGCCCTGCTGTCCACCTGCCGCTCTTTGGTTTCGCTAACCAGCAAGGACATTGCCGGGCGCACGGTTCCCAAGGGTTTCCGCGGGCGGCTGACCGGCTTTGCCACCACCTTGTCCGGCGCGGTGGCGATCCTGGTGGGTGTGGCCATTCAGGCCGCCCGCGGCGAGCTGACCCCTACCCTCTTCGCAGTGCTCTTCGCCATCGCCACCGCAGCCTGGCTGGCCAGCGCATGGCTGTTTAAGGGGATCCGTGAGGGCGTCACTAAACAAGAACAAAAAGAGCTACCACAGGGCACGAACTACCTACGCGATGTGTTCGACGACATCGTGGACCTCGTGCGTTCTGACCGTGACTTTAGGCGCTTCGTGCTGGTCCGATCACTGCTGCTGGCCTCTGCACTGTCGCCGACGTTCCTGGTGACGATGGCGAACCAGCAGAGCGTGACGGAGGAATCCTCGCTGGCCAGCGCCATCTTCACGGGCCTGGGAACGTTCGTGATCGCCTCCGGCGTGGCCTCGCTGCTCGCGGGCAGGATCTCCGGCTTACTGTCCGATGTGAGCTCCCGCAACACCCTGTCCGGCGCCGCACTACTGGCGACGATCGTGCTCATCATCACCGTGGCACTGGGTTACGCTTCTTCGCTTAGTGACGCCCATGCGTGGACCACCGCCCTGGTGTGGTGGCTGCCCATCGCGTTCTTCATCATCTCGCTTGCCCACGCCGCGATTAGGGTCGCCCGCTCTACCTACATCGTGGACATGGCAGAGGGCACGCAACGCACCCGCTATGTCTCGGTGGCGAACACCCTGATGGGCGTGTTGCTTCTGATTGTGGGTGCGCTGACCAGTGTGTTGGCACTGGTTTCCCCCGAGGTCGCACTGGCTGCGCTGGCGCTTTTCGGGCTACTCGGCGCCGCGCTGTCGAAGACCCTGCCGGAAGTCTCGGTGGGCAAAAACAAGATTTCCTAAACGCCCGCGGGCGCCCCTCCCCGATGCGGTAGCTAAGCGGCGCTATGCTGGTATTCGCTTTTAACCGAAAGTAAGGAATGCCAACAACGTGACTGATGCTGCTCAGAACCCCGAAGCTCAACCAAAGGCCCAAGACAAGCCTGTGGCAGTGATCGTACTGGCCGCAGGGGCGGGCACGCGGATGAAGTCCGCAACCCAAAAGACCCTGCACTCCATCGGCGGGCGCACCCTGCTTTCCCACAGCCTGCACGCTGCCGCTGGCATCGACCCCGCCCGCATCGTGGCTGTTGTCGGCCACGGGCGCGAGCAGGTCGGCCCGGCGGTGGAAGAGGTAGCCGAGCAGCTGGGGCGCAGCATCGACACTGCGATCCAGGAGCAGCAGAACGGCACCGGCCACGCCGTGCAGTGCGCAATGGAGGAGCTGGAGGGCTTCGAGGGCACCGTAGTGGTCACCAACGCGGACGTGCCACTGCTGTCTCCGGAGACCCTGCAGGAACTTACTGCCACCCACGACGGCGCCAGCGTGACCGTGCTCTCCGTCAACCAGGACAACCCCACCGGCTACGGTCGAATCCTGCGCACCAACGACGGCATGGTTACCGCCATCGTGGAGGAAAAGGACGCGACGGAAAAGCAGAAGGCAATCACCGAGGTTAACTCCGGCGTGTTCGCCTTCGACGCGGCCATCCTGCGCGATGGCCTGGCGCAGTTGAACACGGATAACGCCCAGGGCGAGCTGTACTTGACGGACGTGCTGAGCATCGCCCGCCGGGCGGGTCACCCCGTTCGGGCCCACATTGCCGCCGACGCGGCGGAACTCGCGGGCGTCAACGACCGAGTACAACTTGCCGCCGCCGGCGCTGAACTCAACCGCCGCACCGTGACCGCCGCGATGCGGGGCGGGGCCACCGTCGTGGACCCGGCGACGACCTGGATCGACGTGGACGTACAGGTCGGCCAGGACGTCACCATCCTGCCGGGAACGCAGCTGCTGGGCACCACCACCATCGGCGATAACGCGCAGATCGGGCCGGATACCACTCTGGAAAACGTCACGGTCGGCGAAGGCGCGCAGGTGGTGCGCACCCACGGGTTCGATTCCACCATCGGCCCGCGCGCCGAGGTAGGCCCCTTCACCTACATCCGCCCCGGCACGGTGCTGGGCGAAGATGGCAAGCTCGGCGGCTTCGTCGAGGCGAAGAAGGCGAACATCGGTCGCGGCTCGAAGGTCCCGCACCTGACCTATGTCGGCGATGCAACGATCGGCGAGTACTCCAACATCGGCGCCTCTAGCGTGTTCGTGAACTACGACGGTGTGAACAAGCACCACACCACCGTAGGTTCCCACGTGCGCACCGGTTCCGATTCGATGTTCATCGCCCCGGTCGTCGTGGGCGATGGTGCCTACTCTGGCGCCGGCACCGTCATCAAGGAAGACGTGCCACCGGGCGCGCTGGTGGTATCCGGCGGCAAGCAGCGCAACGTCGAGGGCTGGGTGGCTAAGAAGCGCCCCGGAACCCCGGCGGCGGAGGCCGGCGAGGCCGCAGCCAAGCGTGTGGCGGAAGGTGGTTCCCCGGCTTCCACACCGCAGGCAGACCAGCAGGCAGACCAGAAGTAGCGCACGGAAGCTACGCTGGTTTTTGTTGATATGTCTGGGCGCGCCCTAAAATAGGGAGCGCCTAGTAAAAGTGAATAGTCCAGCTCTTCGACCGGAAGGTTAAAGCACAAGTGTCCACCACCCACTGGATCGACAATCAAAAGAACCTGATGCTGTTTAGCGGCAGGGCTCATCCGGAATTGGGGGAGGCTGTTGCCCGCGAACTGGGCATCGAGGTCACTCCGACCACCGCCCGCGACTTCGCTAACGGCGAGATCTTCGTCCGCTTCGAAGAGTCCGTCCGCGGTTCCGATGCCTTCGTGCTGCAGTCCCACCCGCAGCCGCTGAATAACTGGCTGATGGAGCAGCTGATCATGATCGATGCACTAAAGCGTGGCTCCGCCAAGCGCATCACCGCGATCCTGCCCTTCTACCCCTACGCCCGCCAGGACAAGAAGCACCGCGGCCGCGAGCCGATCTCCGCCCGCCTGGTTGCCGACCTGCTGAAGACCGCCGGCGCGGACCGCATCGTCTCCGTGGATCTGCACACCGACCAGATCCAGGGCTTCTTCGACGGTCCGGTGGATCACATGCACGCCATGCCGATCCTGACCGACTACGTGAAGGCCAACTACAACCTGGACAACATCTGCGTGGTCTCCCCCGACGCTGGTCGCGTGAAGGTGGCCGAGAAGTGGGCCAACGTGCTGGGCGATGCCCCGCTGGCGTTCATCCACAAGACCCGCGACGTGGACGTGGCCAACAAGGTCACCGCCAACCGCGTGGTCGGTGACGTGAAGGGGCGCACCTGTGTACTGTTGGACGACATGATCGATACCGGTGGAACCATCGCCGGCGCCGTCGGCGTGCTGCGCGAGGCTGGTGCAGGCGACGTGATCATCGCCACCACCCACGGCGTATTCAGCGGTCCGGCGCGCGAGCGTCTGAGCAGCTGTGGCGCCCGCGAGATCATCACCACCGATACTCTGCCGCAGTCCACCGAGGGCTGGGACAACCTGACGGTTCTGCCGATCGCCCCACTGGTGGCCAAGACCATTCACGAGATCTTCGAGAATGGCTCCGTGACCACGCTGTTTGAGTAGTTTTAATCCCCGGTTGGGGGTGTGCTAACATACTTTCGAATCTCGGCGAGGGCTGAATTCCTACATAGAATTTGGCCGTTATCGGCGCGAAAAGCACACTCCCCCTTCTTTTTGTGTGACGTAACCTTTCAAAGCGAGTCCGCTCGTGTGCGGGTGCGTGACCAATGAAACTGTGGGATGCATACACGCCGCGAGATATCGCGGCATTTTTTATGTCCGCGGTAGAAACGCAAGAGCGATTCAGAGCAATCTGAAACACAAAATTTGAAGGAGAAAATCATGGCTGACATTACCCGCCTGAAGGGCGAGCTGCGCACCGAGTTCGGCAAGGGCGCTTCCCGCCGCCTGCGTCGTGACTTCCGCGTTCCAGCTGTTGTCTACGGCAACAAGCTGGACCCGATGCACGTTCACGTGGACATCCTGGAGTTCCAGGCAATCCTGCGTAACGAGGGCGTGAACGCCGTTCTGGAGCTGGAGATCGAGGGCCAGGACCACCTGGTCATGATCAAGGCTGTGGACCAGAACGTGCTGACCCTGGACGTGGACCACGCTGACCTGCTGAACGTTAAGCGCGGCGAGAAGGTTGAGGTTGACGTTCCGGTTATCTTCACCGGTCAGCCTGCTCCGGGCGCCCTGGTCACCCAGGAGGCAGACGTCATCACCATCCTGGCCGACGTTCTGAACATTCCGGAAGAGATCACCGTCGACATCGAGGGCAAGGAAATCGGCGACCAGGTTCTGGCCGGCGACCTGCAGATGCCGGGCAACGCAACCCTGGTATCCGAGGAAGACACCCTGATCATCAACGTTGTGGAGCCGGAGGAAGAGGAACTGCCGGAGCCTGACGAGGAGGGCGAAGGCGCCGAGGGCGAGGCTGCCGAGGACGAGTCTGCAGAGGGCGAGTCCGAGGAGTAATTCACTCCCCCTTCACACACTGGGCCACTCCGCGTGCACTTTTCACACCGGGTGGCCCTTTTTGTTGCTCTTTTTTATTGACGCCCACCCCACGGCCGCGGGGGGCTGTCCGGGGTGGACAGTACAATAACCGTCAGTGAGCTAGAGAGAGGGCTGGGAGACGGTGGCGTCACCAAACAAGAAACAACACACCAACAGCGACACGTGGCTGATCGTCGGCCTGGGCAACCCCGGCGATAAATACGCCAATACCAGGCACAACGTTGGACGAATGGTGATCGGCGAACTGCTGGATCGACAGGTACCGGCAGCCAGCCTGAATGCCCACAAGAAGACGAACACGGACATCGCCGAGGTGACTATCGCGGGGCGCAAGGTGGTGCTGGCGCAGCCGCGGACCT
The DNA here is from genome assembly GCF_027570065.1 of Corynebacterium evansiae. NCBI lineage: Bacteria > Bacillati > Actinomycetota > Actinomycetes > Mycobacteriales > Corynebacteriaceae > Corynebacterium > Corynebacterium evansiae. The sequence continues at coordinate 265,899 of NZ_JAKMUT010000003.1, forward strand.
ACATGAATGTGTCGGGCGGGCCGGTGCAGCAGCTGGCGGCGTTTTTCAAGATCCCGGCGGGTAACATCATCGTCGCCTACGACGACCTCGAGGGCGATCCGGGGGCGGTGAAGCTGCGGCAGTCCGGTGGCGACAAGGGGCATAACGGGTTGAAGTCCATTACGAAGTCCCTGGGCACGAAGGACTACTGGCGCCTTTCGTGCGGCATTGGACGGCCGCCCGGGCGCATGGATCCGGCGGCCTATGTGTTGAAGCCCTTCCCCAAGTCGGAGGCGGCGGATGTGGCGATCATGTGCGCTGACGCAGCCGACGAGGTTGAACGCACCCTCGGTGTGGGAAACTAGTGGCTGTGTCTTTCCTCCAATCTCTATTTTCCGTTTTCCGAAAGAACCCCGCGTCGCAGGGGCCGGCAGCTAATAGTGCTGATGCTAGGCCAGCTAAGCCTGCGAAGCGTGCCAAGCTTACCGTCGGGGAACTGCAAGAATTCGCCCCTGAATGGATTGTGATCGGCCTGGGCAATCCTGGTGCCAAGTACGCGGAAACGCGCCATAATATCGGCTATTGGCCGATTGATCGTCTGGTTGAGCGCTATGGGGTTCAGTGGCTACCGGTGGAGGGTCAGAAGGCTCACGCAGCGTTGATCACGGTGGAGGAAACTCCCGTGGTGCTGCTCCGCTCCACGACGTACATGAACAATTCCGGTGAGGCGGTGGGGCCGCTGGCTTCTGCTTTGAGCCTGCCGGCGGAGCGGGTCATTGTCTGCCACGACGAGCTGGACATCGCCACTGGCCAGGTGCGCATCAAGGATAAAGGTGGCGAGGGTGGCCACAATGGGCTGCGTTCAATGACTGCAGAGCTGGGCACCCAGCACTACGTGCGCGTCCGCATGGGCATCGGCCGCCCGCCTAAGGGCACATCTGTGATTGATTTCGTTTTGAGCCCGTTCGAGGATGCAGACATCGACCCGGAGAGCGGGTGGATGGAGAACACGCTTCAAGATTCGGTGGACTCAGTGACGCTCATCGTGAACAATGGCACAGACATTGCGCGAAACGATATCCACACACGCAAGCACTAATAAATGCTGCGGTGCAGGTAGCGCGCAGTAACGAGAATACTCGCGGGTTTTCGAGCTTCCTAGCGTTAGTATTGATGAATCAATGCACTCGATATTGCCTTTGGGAGATGCAAAGTGAAGCAGGTTTTTGGACTACTGCGCGCTGTTCGTAACGCACGAACGGGTTCAGCGAAGTCGTCTCCCGACCAGCAGAAACGCCAGAAATCTGGTGCGCCTTCCGGGCCTTCTGTGCCTTCTAAGCCGTCTGCGAATTCCGAACCGTCAGCGGCCTCCAAACCGTCTGCGGCTTCCAAACCTTCCGAGGCGAAGAAGGCGGCTCCTGCGAAGGCGGAACCAAAGGAGGTAGCTCCGGCGAAGCCCGCGCAGCCGCCGATCAAGCTCTCCGCAGTCGGCGCCCCCAAGGCTCCCTCCGCTCCGAAGCCACCAAAGGCTTCCGCTTCTCAGAGGCAGGAGCCGCCGAAGGCAACCGCAGCCTCGCAGGATCCCAAGAAATCCACTACGACTGCGAAGGCCCCTAAAACAGACAAAAACAAGAAGCAGACAAGCACTAGCCCCAAGCAGGCTGCTACTGCCCGGCCAGCTGCGGCTGCTCCGGCCATCAAACTCGGTAGCGTAGGTGCGCCGCCTGCCCCGGGGGCTACCCCTGGCACGACGCGAAAGACCCCGGCTGCCAAGGAGGCGGCCGCCGCGAAGCCTGCTCCCAAACAGGAGCCCAAACAGGAGCCCAAGCAAGCGGCGAAGTCACCCGCAGCGAAGCCTGCACCCAAGGAGGCCGCGAAGACGGCGCCCAAGCAGGTCGCCAAGCCCGCTCCCAAGCAGGCGCCTGCAGCAAAGGCCACGCCACCCGCGAAGCCGAAAGCGGAGCAAAAGCCGGTACCCGCGCCAGCTGCAAAGCAGGCGCCCAAGCCAGCCGCGAAGGCGGAGCCGAAGCCGGTGCCGCCAGCCGCGAAGACGGAGCCGAAGCCGGTACCGCCAGCGGCGGAAAAGTCGGCGTCACAACCAAAGAATCTGCCCGAACCAAAGCAGGTGGCAACGGCACAACCTGCACCACAGCAGCACCCCGCACCACAGCAGCACCCTGCGCCACAGCAGCACCCTGCGCCACAGCAGAACAACGTTCCGGAAGCGCTGGCGATCCCGCCCGAGAACAAGACGGTTAAGAAGGATCGCCGTGCGCGCCTGCGCCAGGTGAAGGGACTAGATGGCCTGCGTGGCCTCGCCGTGCTCGCCGTGGTGATCTACCACTTCTTCGGCGATATTCTGCCCGGTGGCTACCTGGGCGTGGACCTGTTTTTCGTCCTATCGGGCTTCCTGATCACCTCGCTGCTGGTGCGCGAGTACCGGGTAAACAACACGATCAGCCTGAAAGACTTCTGGATCAGGCGTTTCCGCCGTATCCTCCCCGCCGCGCTGGTCACGCTGTTTATCGTCACCGCAATCGTCACCGCCATAGGTGGGGACATCGCCGTGGGCATCCGCGAGCAATTCCTGGGCACGCTGTTCTTCGTCAACAACTGGACGCAGATCGCCACCTCCCAGTCGTACTTTGCGGAAAACGAGGTCCAGGTTTTCGCCCACTACTGGTCGCTGGCGGTCGAAGAGCAGTTCTACATCATCTGGCCGCTGGTGACACTCGGAATTTTCGTGTTCACCCAGCGCCGGCTCCGCCGCAGTCCGCGCCGCGTCCCGATGCTGGTGACGGCGCTGCTGGCCGTGCTTTCCGCTGCGGCCATGGCGCTGCTTTTCACCCCCGGCGAGGATCCGACGCGCGTCTACTACGGTACGGATACGCACGCTTTCGGCCTGCTCATCGGCGCTTTCCTCTCGCTGGCTGTAACCTCCACGCGCAACGATCCACGAGTGGATTCCTGGCCGTCGGCAGGAAAGTTTGAGGCTCGCGTTGCCGGAGCCATCGGTGCCCTGGCGCTTGTCGGCTACGTCATCCAGCTGCTGTTTATGGGCGACGACCTGGCGGTGACCTACCAGGGTGGCCTGCTGCTAACCAGCGTGCTGGGCGTGCTGATGATCTGGGGCGTGATCCGCGAGACCGGCCCGCTGACGTGGATCTTCCGCACCAATGTCATGCGCTGGCTCGGCCAACGCTCGTTCTCGTTGTACCTGTGGCACTGGCCGGTCATCATGATTCTGCGTGCTCTTTTTGACGCCGACGGTCACATGGACCACAAGTGGATTCTCGGGCTGGCAGCGGTGCCGATCGCTCTGCTGATCTCCGAGATTTCCTACCAGCACGTGGAAAACCCCTTCCGCCGCCGCGGCTACAAGCAGACGTGGAAGGACTACTGGGCTTCCCGCCCGAGCTTCCACGAGATCAACGAGGGGTTCAAGAAGGTCGCGTGGCCTGTTGTGCCACTGCTCGTCGTAGCTTGCGTGGGCGGTGTGGTCTACGGCGTGGTGAACTCCAACGACAAGACCGAGCTGGAGCAGGAACTGGACCAACTGCAGCGCATGAACCAGGAAGCCAACAAGGGCAATGCCCCCGCCCCCGCTACTCCACCGCCGCCGAAGGAAGAGAAGGCCGCGGCCGTGCAGGGCAAGGACATCACCGCCGTGGGTGACTCCGTGATGCTGGCAGCCAGCGAAGCGCTGAACACCAACTACCCGGGCATCTACATCGATGCGGACGTTTCCCGCCACTACACCGCCGGTATGGACGTGCTGCGGCAGCTGAACGATTCCGGCAAGTTGCGCAAGAACATATTCCTCGGCTTCGGCACCAACGGCCCGGCCTTCCCGAACCAGTTGGAGGAGATGATCAACCTCATCGGCCCCGACCGCCAGATCTTCATGGCCATGCCTTACGGCGATCGTGAGTGGATGGCGCAGTCCCGCCAGGATGTGCTGGACGCAGCCAAGGCGCACGACAACGTCTACATCGCGGACTGGTGCGGCCATGCTCAGTCCCACCAGGATCTGTTGTTCGAGGATGGTGTGCACCCGATGCCCGAGGGCGCGCAGGAATACGCGAAATCCTTCGACGAGGCGCTGGCCCAGGCCGCGAACCACGAGAAGAAGACCACGACTACCTGCGCCTAATGCCCACCCGCTAGACTTGTGGGCATTATGAGTTCAACCGCATCCGAAGCCTCGCGCCGCCGCACATTCGCCGTCATCGCCCACCCGGATGCCGGTAAATCCACCCTCACCGAGGCGCTCGCGCTGCACGCCCACATGATCAAGGAGGCCGGCGCCGTACACGGCAAGGCCGGCCGCAAGTCCACCGTCTCCGACTGGATGGACATGGAAAAAGACCGTGGCATTTCCATCGCCTCCTCCGCGCTGCAGTTTGAGTACGCCCCGGAGGGTCACGACGGCGAGCCCTTCATGATCAACCTTGTCGATACGCCTGGCCACGCGGACTTTTCGGAGGATACCTACCGAGTTCTGTCCGCCGTGGATGCCGCGGTGATGCTCATTGATGGCGCGAAGGGCCTGGAGCCGCAGACGCTGAAGTTGTTCCGCGTGTGCAAGGCCCGCGGTCTGCCGATCGTGACCGTCGTGAACAAGTGGGACCGCCCGGGTCGCAGCCCGCTGGAGCTGGTGGACGAGATCGTCAACGAGATCCAGCTGCAGCCCACTCCCCTGTTCTGGCCGGTTGGCGAGGCCGGCGACTTCCGCGGGTTGGCGCGCATCAACGACGACGGAGAGGCCGAGGAGTACATCCACTTCCTTCGCACTGCCGGTGGTTCAACCATCGCACCGGAGGAGCACTACACCCCGGAGCAGGCCGCAGAGCGGGAAGAGGACGTGTGGGAAACCGCTGCCGAAGAGGTGGAGCTGCTGGCCGCCGACGGCGCGCTACACGACCAGGAGCTGTTCCTGGAGTGCACCACTTCCCCGCTGATCTTCGCCTCCGCGATGCTGAACTTCGGCGTGCACCAGATTCTGGATACCCTCTGCGCGTTGGCGCCCGCCCCAGCGGGCCGCGATTCCGACCCGAAGGTGCTCGAGGCCGCCGCTGGCGGAAACTCCGTCGCGGTGGACGAGCACCGCGACCCCACCGATGATTTTTCGGGCGTGGTGTTCAAGGTACAGGCCGGCATGGACCGCAATCACCGCGACTCCCTGGCTTTCATGCGAGTGGTTTCCGGCGTGTTCGAGCGTGGCATGCAGGTCACACACGCGCAGTCGGGCCGGTCTTTCTCCACGAAGTATGCGCTGACTGTCTTCGGTCGCACCCGCGCCACCGTGGAGGCCGCCTACCCCGGCGACATTGTGGGCCTGGTCAACGCTGGTTCGCTCGCCCCGGGAGACACGATCTACGCCGGCAAGAAGGTGCAGTTCCCGCCCATGCCGCAGTTCGCTCCGGAGCACTTCCGCACGCTGCGAGCCAAGTCCCTGGGCAAGTACAAGCAGTTCCGCAAGGCCCTCGAGCAGCTGGATTCCGAAGGTGTTGTGCAGATTCTGCGCAACGACGCTCGCGGTGACGCTAACCCGGTCATGGCCGCCGTCGGCCCCATGCAGTTCGAGGTTATGCAGGCCCGGATGGACGTTGAGTACAACGTGGAGACCGTGGCCGACCCCGTCCCTTACTCTGTCGCCCGTCGTACTGACGCCGAGTCCGCGCCGGTGCTGGCCAAGCAGCGAGGCGTGGAGATCTTCACCCGCACAGACGGGGAGCTGATTGCCCTATTCGGCGACAAGTGGAAGCTAGCCTTCGTGGAGAAGGAACACCCGGAGCTGACGATGGAGACGTTGGTCGCCGACTAGGCGGAGTAGCTATTCGTCGCGACCCTATCGAAATATTTGCACAACTCTTGCAACATTGCACTACTTGTGCAAATATCTTGTGCATGGCTAAATTCCTGTATCGAGTAGGCCGCTCCGCCTACCTCCACAAGTGGCGCTTCCTCGCCGTCTGGCTGATCGTGCTGATCGGCGTGGGCACCGCCTCCGCACTGTTAACCAAACCAACCTCGCAGTCCTTCACCATCCCTGGCCTGGAGTCCATCGAGACCCAGGACAGGATCAAAGAGGAATTCCCCAACGGCGAAGACGCTGATCAGCTAGAGGCCGCCACGGGCAAGCTCGTGATCCAAGCCCCTGAAGGTCAGACTCTTGCCAAGGGTGAGGCTGCACAATCGACCGAAGACATCCTTCAGGCGCTGCAAGAGCTTGATTTCCTGAAAGACAAAGAAAAGCTCGTCTCCCCCGTGCTGGCCAGCGAAAGCATGCACCAGCAAATGGCTCCCATGAAGCAGAAGCAGGGAATGCCGAAGGAGCAGATCGCCTCTGACATCGCTGCTCTGAGCCCGCTGAGCGCCGACCAGCGCACTGGCACCATCGAGGTTTCCTTCGATGCGGAAACTGCAGCAGACGTGCCCGCAGAGGACGTGCAGAAGTTCGAGGATGCAGTAAAGAACAACGAAGGCAACCTCAAGGTTGGATGGAGCGGTAACGCATTCCAGCAGCCGGAGATGAGCATGGCCTCCGAAGCCATCGGCCTGGCGGTCGCTGCCATCGTTCTGATCGTCACCTTCGGCAGCCTCGTGGCTGCAGGCCTGCCGCTGCTCTCCGCAGTGATTGGTGTGGGCACCGGCATCGGCATCGTCATGGCAGCCACCTCCGTCACGGACAGCATCAACTCCATGACCCCCACCCTGGCCTCCATGATCGGCCTGGCCGTGGGCATCGACTATGCGCTGTTTATCCTCTCCCGCTTCCGCAACGAGCTGGTCGCCCATGTGGATGGCCAGGATCTGGAACCGAAGGAACTACACCAGAAACTCAAGACGATTCCCGTCAAGGAACGCGCCCACCTGGCCGGCCTCGCAGTCGGCAAGGCCGGTTCCGCAGTTGTCTTCGCTGGCCTTACGGTCCTGATTGCACTGGCAGCACTGTCCATCATCAACATTCCGTTCCTCACCGCGATGGCCTTGGCCGCCGCCGGTACCGTTGCCATTGCCGTGATCGTCGCGATCACGCTTCTGCCCGCCATCATGGGCCTCATTGGCACGAAGGTCTTCGCAGGACGCGCGCCTTTCGTCAAGGCTCCGGACCCAGAGAACGAGAAGCCGACCATGGGGCTGAAGTGGGTGCGCATCATCCGCAAGAAGCCCGCCCTGTGGTTGGTAGGCTCTGCAGTGTTGTTGATTCTGCTGGCCATCCCCGCAATGAACCTGCGTCTGGCCATGCCCTCCGATGGTTCTATGGCCAAGGGCACCCCCGACCGTGTCGCCTACGAAATGACGGAGGAGGGCTTCGGAGCTGGCCGCAATGCCCCGATGGTCGCCCTCGTTGAATACCCCGACCTCAACGACAAGGAGAAGGCTGCCGCTACCCAGGAGGCCGTCGCGACCCTCCAGGGCACCGAAGGCGTGGAGAACGCCCAGGTAGTGCAGACCAACGGCGATCCGCGCAACCCAGCCGACCTGGGTACTGCGGCTCAGGTGATGATCACCCCGTCCTACGGCGCAACGGATGCCCGTGCCGCCGATGTCCTCGAGCAGATGCGTGACGAGGAAGCCGGATATACCGAAAAGACCGGGGCAACCTATGCCATCACCGGCGTCACCCCGATGTACGAGGACATTTCACAGCGCCTGTCGGACGTCCTCATCCCCTACATCGCCATCGTCCTCGTGTTGGCTTTCATCCTGCTGATGGTCGTCTTCCGTTCCATCTGGGTGCCACTGATCGCAGCACTGGGCTTCGGCCTGTCGGTGGCCGCCACGTTCGGCGTCACCGTCGCACTGTGGCAGGAGGGCTTCGGCGGCATCATCGACGACCCGCAGCCCATCATCTCCTTCTTGCCCATCATGCTGATCGGCATTGTCTTTGGCCTGGCCATGGACTACCAGGTCTTCCTTGTCACCCGAATGCGCGAGGGCTGGGCGCACGGCAAGACCGCCGGCAACGCCACCGCCAACGGCTTCAAGCACGGCGCGCGCGTGGTCACAGCAGCTGCACTGATTATGATCTCGGTCTTCGCCGCCTTCATGATGGCCGATGAGCCGTTTATTAAGGTAATGGGCTTTGCTTTGGCCGCCGCCGTATTCTTTGACGCCTTCATCGTCCGCATGACCTTTATCCCAGCAACGATGTTCCTTCTTGGCGAGCGCGCGTGGAAGTTCCCCAAGTGGCTAGCGAAGATCATTCCCGCTGTCGATGTCGAGGGCGAGAGCCTGGTGGGATTGAATGCTGACGGTAGCCGCACTCCGGATACCCCTACCGAATCAGGTGAGGCAAATCCGCGAGACGCACAGGCAGGAGTAAAGTAAGGCGTCACTAAAGAAAGGTTGTGAAAGTGAGCTACGAAGGCGGAAAAAGCGTAGAGGCCGCAACGCCGGGCCTACGGGATCGCAAAAAAGCCGAAACTCGTGAGCGCATCGCCTACGCCGCCGTTGACTTACTAATCAACGAGGGAGTCGAGAATGCTACTATCGCGAAGATCGCAGAAAAGGCTGATATTTCTCCGCGCACTTTTCACAACTATTTCCCTCATCGAGACGCCACTTTACTATTCACACTTAATCAATTCGTTGAGGAAATGGTTAGGGCGGTGAATACTGCACAACCCGGGCAACAATTGATATCGATTGCCGAGAATATCGCGGTGGACTTCTTTAACCGAACGACGGGCAGCCCAAACAGCATTCAAACCCTCTCCCGTCTTGCGGACCACTTACTCTCTATCCCCGCTCAAGCTCGTACAGAGCTTTTCACAGAGAACGAGGGCTTCCCCCGCAACGCCGTGGAGTTCTTCTCTCCGCTCGTAGAGGCTTTCCAGCGCTACAGCGAGCGCGAAGGTCAGGCGCTCAACACCGCCCACGCGCTATTGCTCATCAATTCGATCATGGTTGTGCCCACAGTTTTCGTGGAACTCAACGAGGGTGGGGAATGTGCGACGGAAAAGGAAATTCGAGGTGCTTTCCAACTACTAGCGGGAGGGCTTTCGCAGCTCGGCTAACACAGATGAGAAACAATTCAATACCCAACCTCTGTTTTGTGAATATCAGACTTGCTACGCTAATCTGCATCGTGCGATATCCATCAAATCGGATCATCTGGGCATAACGAAAGGTTTCTCACTCACATGTCATCGCGTTCGACGATCCCCGAGCCCTCCGCCTCCCGCCGCGAACAGAAGAAGGCCGAAACAAAGCAGAATCTCATCGATGCAGCTATTGAGCTGTTCATGGGCTATGGCCCGGAGGAAGCAACGGTCCAGGCCATCACTAAACGGGCGGGCGTATCCACCCGCACATTCCACAACTACTTCGAGCGCCGCGACGATGTCTTCGCCCACTACCTGCACGAAGTCTTCGAACACTTCGCACACCGCATCCGGGAGATTGCGGTGGATCACCCCACCGGTCGCATCGTAGACATCATGCGCGATGCCATGCGGATCTACTGCTTCCCACCGCAAGGCGATCAAGGAGGCTCGGCCAGCCAGACAGGCTCGACTGACTCGCCTGGATCGGCTGACTCTGCCGACTCTGCCGACATTTCCGAGCTAGTGGACCACGCCACCCCGGATATCCGCAAGTTCAAACCTCTGCTCGTCATGCTGGAAAACCCGCAGGATAAGGGCAGCAGTGAACGCCTGGACGTGGATCTGCCCACCCTCACGGCTCCAGGAACCAAGGCTTTGTGCGATATCGCCCCCTACCTCTCCCCCTTCGAGGCATTCCTGCTGCTGGATGTTTCCTTCAGCATCGCCATACGCGCCATGGAGGCATCTGTCGACGAGAGGCTAGCTGGCGGCCTCAGCCCCCAGGAGCTCTACGACCAGGCCTTCGACCTGCTGTCCCGCGTGGACCGCACCGAGGATGGCGAGTAGTCAAACGCCACCCCACCGAGAACCAAACCCGGTTTCCCTTGTCCAGACCCGATAAGGGAAGATGGGCACTGTGGAATCAGAGGGAATCTTTACAACGCTTCTCAACGCAACGCTGATCATCGGTGGCTACCCGATCCTCTGGCGCGAGATCATTGGCAATCTCTTCGGCCTAGCCTCCGCCATCGGCGGAATGAAGCGCGTGGTGTGGGCCTGGCCCGTGGGCATCGTCGGCAACATGCTGCTGTTCACGGTATTCCTGGGCGGGCTGTTCCACACCCCGCAGGATCTGGACCTCTACGGCCAGGCAGGCCGCCAGGTGATGTTCCTCATCGTCTCGCTGTACGGCTGGTATCAGTGGAGCCGCGCACGCACCGCCGGCATGCGCGAGCCTGATAACACTGACCCTTCCCGCTCCATCGTCAGCGAACCCGCCGCCGACAGCGCGGCAGTACAGCCCAGTTGGGCCAGCCCCAAGGAACGCATCGGCATGCTCGCCTTTGCGGTGATCGGCACCGTCGTCTTCGCCCTGATCTTCGACGCGCTAGGTTCGTGGGGGCCGTGGGCGGACGCCTGGATCTTCACCGGCTCCATCCTGGCCACGTTTGGCATGGCCCGCGGCTGGACCGAGTTCTGGCTGATCTGGATCGGCGTGGATATTGTCGGCGTACCCCTGCTGCTCGCCGCGGGCTACTACCCCTCCGCGGCGCTATACGTGGTCTACGGCGCGTTCGTGCTGTGGGGATTCTTCGTGTGGCTGCGGGTGCAACGTACAAGAGCTTAAAAGGTACTAGCCCAGCAGCGCCCGCCATTTCTCCACGTCCACGTCATCCGTGGAAGCCGGCTCGAACTGCGCGTTGTGATCCTTGTGTTCCAGCACTGCGCGCACTCCCTCGATGAAGTTCGCCCCCCGGCGCAGCTCACCACCGACCTTGAATTCCATATCCAACGCCTCGCGCAGCGTTGCACCCTCCGCGCGGCGGAAAAGCTCCACCGTGGCCACAAGACTCTCCGGGTTGGCACCCTTCAGGGAATCGGTCACCTTGGTTATAAACTGCGCCAATTCGGCGTCCGAAACAGAACCCTCATCCCGCACGATCCGAGCTTCGATGTCTGCCCAAGTACCTTCGGCGAAGGTCCGCTCGATCCACTCCGCGTGCTGCTGCAGCGTAGACGTGGGCTCCTCCAGCTTCTGCGGGTCGAGAGCGTTAGACCGCAGTGCCTCTGGAAGATCGCCCGAATGCAGGTCGGATTCGAAAGCATGCACATCGGCCACCAGGTTCGTGGCCAGGCCGGTGTACAACATGTCCGCAGGGCTTAGGCGCCAACCCGTGGCGGCGATAAAGAGCCCCACTGCGGGCGAGCAATCCAGGTGCGTCAGCCGGTAAGACATACCCACGTCGGGCACAAACCCGATCGCAGCCTCCGGCATTGCCCCCAGGGTGCGCGGGGTGACCACGCGGTGCGAGCCATGCATGGAAATACCCATGCCGCCGCCCATCACGATGCCTTCCAGCAGTGCGATAACAGGCTTGTTTACCCGCGACAGCCGCTCGTTGAGGTCGTACTCTTCCTCAAAGAAGGAGTCCCCGAAGCGGTACATGCGCTTCATGTCTCGCATCCGCACATAGCGCACGTCCCCGCCTGCACAGAAGGCCCGGTCGGAAGACGACTTAATCACGATGAACTGAATCCAGTCATCGTCGGCCCATTTGTCGACCGCCTCGCGGATTAGGCGGATCATCTCCACGTTTAAGGAATTCAGAGCCTTAGGGCGATTCAGCTCGATAACCCCGACGTGACCTGCGACGACAGTCGTTACTTCCGCATCCGGGTCGTACGTCGGGTGCTTCCTTCTCTTGTCTGCCATGTCACCATAATTACAGGAACGACAAGGAAGTGCAGCCTAATTTAAATCTAAGGTCTACTTAGATTTCTTGCCCTTCTTGGACTTCTTGCCCTTCTTCTTTTTGTCGCCCTTGTTCTTTTTGGACGCCGCAGCCTCCTTGCCCTCGGACTTCGACTCCTTCTTGGATTTCCCCTCGGACTCAGCTTCCTCGGCCTGCTTGGCTTCCTCGGCCTGCTTCTTCAACAGGTCCTTCTCCAGCAGCTTCGCCACGTCGGGCACGTAGCGGAACTGGGTGCGCGGCGGGCGCTCGTAGGTGGACTCAGATGCCGGGCGCTCCGGAATCTTCGGCACGTTCTTCTCCACGTACTCCCACGGGATCGTGTTCAACAGGTGGTTGATCACGTTGATGCGGGAGCGCTTCTTGTCCTCGGACTCCACGGTGTACCACGGGGCAGACGGGATGTCGGTGTGCACGAACATCTCATCCTTCGCGCGCGAGTAGTCCTCCCAGCGCGTGATGGACTGCAGGTCCATCGGGGACAGCTTCCACTGGCGCAGCGGGTCGGACTGGCGGGACTGGAAGCGGCGGATCTGCTCTTCGTCGGACACGGAGAACCAGTACTTGCGCAGGATGATGCCGTCCTCAACCAGCAGGCGCTCGAAGATCGGAGCCTGGTGCAGGAAGCGGCGGTATTCCTGGGTGGTGCAGAAGCCCATCACGCGCTCCACGCCGGCGCGGTTGTACCAAGAGCGGTCGAAGATGACGATCTCTCCGGCGGTGGGCAGCTTCTCGATGTAGCGCTGGAAGTACCACTGGCCCTTCTCGCGCGAGTTGGGGGCTGGCAGAGCCTCAATGCGGCAGACGCGCGGGCTGAGGTACTGGGTGATGCGCTTAATCGCGGACCCCTTGCCCGCCGCATCGCGCCCCTCCATCACGATGACGATGCGGGCTCCAGTTTCCACCACCCACTGCTGCATTTCGACGAGTTCCGCTTGGAGCCTTTTGAGCTCCTTTTCGTAGGCCTGTTTGTCCAGCTTGGGAAGTCTATTGCTCATTGTTCCAAGTTTAGTTCTTCGCGGTCCGAACACCTAATATTTTCTTAGCTTTTAGGCGTTCCCGAGCCTGGGCGCGAGCGACCTCACAGATAGTGCAATAATTAGCCCTTATGCAGACAAAGGAAGTCGCTTCGGCGCGATTGGAAAACTTCAGACATCTCAAGATCAACCTCCCGGTTAAGATCGCGTTGAGTGTGCTGCTGGTGCTTTCTGTCCTACCGAAGATCTTCAACACTCGCGGCTTCCACTACAACCTGGACCTGGACGTCTACCGGGTGGGAGCCCAGCGCGTTCTGGACGGCCAGGAGCTCTACAGCGGCCACTTCCACATCATCGGCGATACGTATCTGCCGTTTACGTACCCGCCGATTTCGGCCCTCTTGTTCACTCCCCTGGCGGTGATGCCCTATAACCTGGCCGCCGTTTTGCTGGTCTGCGCCACGGTAACTGTCACCTGGTGGGTGCTCGCCCACACCGTGCACGCGGCAGCGCGCCTGGATCGCCCCTCCGCAGGCTGGGTCGCGGTAATCCTCACCGCTGTGCTGATCCACTTAAGCCCCATCCACACCACCCTGGCCTATGGGCAGATCAACGTTTTGCTGATGGGTATGGTCTTCGTCGATGCGCTCGTCGTGCCTCGTCGCTACCGCGGCCTGCTCACGGGTGCTGCGGTTGCTATCAAATTGACGCCCGCAGTTTTCGGCCTGTGGTTCCTTCTGCGCAAGGACTGGGGTTCCATCCTGCGCATGGGCGTAGGCACGCTCGGCACTACAGCTTTGGCGTGGCTGATCCTGCCGCGGGATTCTCTAGAGTATTGGACGCACACGCTGCGCGAAACCGGGCGTATCGGCAACCACGAATACGCCCTGAACCAGAGCATCAACGGTCTGCTGTACCGCTTCGGCCTGCGTACGGATGATTCCTCCAGCTTGTTGTGGGTAGTCCTGGTGTGCGTTTCGCTGGCAGTCATCACCTTCGTCATGATCAAGCTGCTGGAGGCACAGGCGCCGGTCGTCGCGCTGTGCGTCAACTCGTTGTTTGCACTGCTGGCCAGCCCGATCTCCTGGAACCACCACTGGTCGTGGGCTCCGGTGCTGCTGGTGGCCCTGGCCTGCTACGCGATCGCGGACCCCACTTCCCCGCTGGCCACCCCGCGCTGGCTGTGGGTTGCCCTGGTTGCCTTGGGCTTTGCCGCCTTCGCCTTCGAACCCACCGCTTTCGTTCCCTTCCAGGAGCAGCGCGAGTTCGAGTGGAACGCCTGGCAGGCGCTCCTGGGTAACTCCTACCTGTGGTGGACAATCTTGGCCCTGTTAGTGATGACGGTTCGCCTCGCGCTTTACCACGGCAAGACTTCCGACAAGACCCCGGTCTCTGAGGCAAGCGCCGGAGCTTAAGAGGCTTAAGGGGGGTTTAGGGATTTAAGCCCCTTGCCTTTAGCACTCCGGCACGTTGACGGAGACGTTCGTCGCTAACCCGCCGCCGGCCGTTTCCTTGTACTTCTCGGACATGTCCCTGCCGGTCTGCCGCATGGTCTCAATGACTTCATCAAGGGTGACGTGATGGTCCCCGTCGCCGCGCATCGCCATCTTGGCGGCGTTGATGGCCTTGCCCGCACTGATGGCGTTTCTTTCGATGCACGGGATCTGCACCAATCCCCCAATGGGGTCACAGGTGAGCCCCAGCGAATGCTCCATCGCAATCTCCGCCGCGTTCGCCACCTGCCGCGGAGACCCTCCCAGCACCTCCGCCAGCCCGGCGGCGGCCATGGAGGCCGCAGAGCCGACCTCGCCCTGGCAGCCGACCTCCGCGCCGGAGATGCTGGCGCGCTCCTTGTACAACGAACCAACCGCGCCTGCGGCCAGCAGGAAGCGCCGGTTCACCTGGAAGGGGTCCTGCTTGCCGGCGGGCGTGAACTCGCGGGCGTAGAACATCACGGCGGGGATGATTCCCGCGGCGCCATTCGTCGGCGCGGTGACCACCCGCCCACCAGCTGCGTTCTCCTCGTTTACCGCCAAGGCCATCAGGTTCACCCAGTCCTCGGAGAACTCGGCAGTGCGGTGAGGGTCCTCCTCCATCAGCTGGTCGTACCAGCGCTTCGCGCGACGGCGAACCATCAAGGCTCCGGGCAGCACTCCGGCGAAGGTTACTCCGCGCTTGGCGCAATCCTGCATGGCCTGGGCGATGGCATCCAGGTTCGCATCGATCTGCTCGTCGGTGCGCAGCGACTGCTCGCAGCGCCGCTGCACCTCCCCCAGGCTAATGCCCGCGTGCTCCGCCAGGGAGATCAGCTTGTCACCGGACTCGAACAGCCACTGACCGCTGAGCTCGTCCAGGGTGGGGATTTCCTCCTCGGTACGGATGAAGCCACCGCCGATGGAGTAGAAAGTCTGCTTCAGCGGCTCGGATAGGCCGCTGACCACGAATGTCATAGCATTCGTGTGAATCGAACGGCGCACGGTCGGCCGCAGCACAATGTCTTCGAAACCGCAGGTGACGGGCAGGCTCTTATCGCCCGCCAGATAAATGGTGCGAGTCTGGCGGATCTCATCCAGCCGGGACTGCATGTAATCCGGATCGACCTGCGCCGGATCGGCGCCGTCCAGGCCCAGCAGGCAGGCTCCCAGCGTGCCGTGTCCAGCACCCGTAGCGGCTAGCGAGCCATACAGGACAACGCTGATGCTCAGCGGGTGTTCACCCTCATCGGGCAGGCTCACCACGTCGGCCAGCTTGTCGGAGCCCAGCGGGCGCAGCCCCTCCTCGGTTGCTGAGTCGGCGGTGCGGGGAGACGTGGCGTCATCCCCCAAAAATGCCTTGACCCGGCGCGCGAAGGACAGTCCCGCGCGCATCGGCCCGACGGTGTGCGAAGAAGACGGGCCGACGCCGATCTGGAAGAGGTCGAAAACGCTGACAGTCATAGTGGTGTTAAGGGGGTGGGGTTAAGGGGGCGAGACTACGGGCTAGTTATTCTCGACGCGGAACTCGGCCATGCGGTCCCACTCGGTCTTGCCTGGGATCTTCGTGTTGATGATCTCCGGGGTCTCCAGCAGGTACTTCGGCATCTCGTCGCAGGCGCGCTTGAAGTGCTCGGACTCTACGTGGGCGACGTCGGCATCGTCCTGGAAAGCCTCGATCAGCAGGTACTCGTTTGCGTTCTCCGGGTCGCGGAACCAGTCGAAGAAGATGTTGCCTTCCTCGGCGCGGGTGGCCTCGGTGAACCAGGAGACCTCCTGCAGGAAGTTGTCGGCGAACTCGGGGCGGACCTTGTACTTTACGTTGATAAGGATCATGGTGCCCCACCCTACGCTGTGCACCCGAGTGTTGGCAGATGCCCAGCTGATCCGACATGCCCGTCCCTGCACTCGGTACTGCCTCCGGCCCTAGCCGTTGTCCACGCCGACTTCCTTCTCCGGGCCTTGCGATTCCATCGCCTCGTCCAGCTGCTCACGAAGCTCCTCGGCGCGCTGCGGGTTGAAGTCCCTCCCGCCGACCATCGCCAGCATCCCGTCCAGCACGCTGTTGCCGTAGTTGTGCCCGTGGCCGTTCGGCACGTTGGCCGCAACCGGGAGGTCCATGGTGACCTGCCAGAAGGTAACAAACGGGATCCAGGACATAGACGGCGAGCGGTCAAAGCCGGCCGGTTCCTTCAGCCAATCGGGTTCCTGGGCGATCAGCGACGGCGACCACCACACCACCGGGTCCGAAGGGTGCTGGATAAACAGGATTCGCGGTTGGTGCCACCCGGCGCGCGAGGTCAGGTCTTCTTCTCGACGCCACCGCCAGATCTCATCGGAGTTCTCCGCAAAGCGGACATTCAGCCCGCCCGCGTATTCCGCAGACACTTGCGGCGAGCCGGGGTCTCGCCGATCCACCAGGTCGTGCCACAGCTTGTTTGAGTTCGGTGGCCCCACCCACAGCAGGCCATCCACGCTAGAGACGATGTCGCGCACGCCAGAGAATGCCCCGCTGCCCGCGTTGGTGCCCAGCGATTCGCCGTAGACGTACAGCTTCGGGCGGTCGTTCTCCGGCAGGGTGTGCCACCAGTCCACGATGGTGGAGACCAGCGCCTCTCCCGCGTCTTCCACGCGCTGCTGGTCAGCGATGAACTGCACGCCACTGGGCAGGTAGGAGTACTGGGCGGAGGCGATCGCGGAATCGCCGTCGAACATCAGCTCGAAGGCCTGGGCGGCCGTGGGGTTCACCCACCCGGTGCCGGTCGCGGGCACCACGAGCAACGCCTCGCGGTCCTTCGCGCCCGTCCGCTTCAACTCCTCGACTACGCTTTCCGCCCGGGCTTTATCCGTATCCTCTGCACCGTTTTCCAGGCTGGCGTACACACGGATGGGTTCCTTGCTGGGCCGGCCGGTCAGCTCTTCCAACTCGTCCTTGTACAGCCCCAAGCCGACGAACCTAGTGCCGAAGGCCCCCAGGTCCTCCCACTTGTTGGGCGACTGCGGGCTACCGGAGCGCTCCGGCACCTGGGGTTGCACCAGGTCTTCCCGAATCTCCTGATCCCGGACCGAAAACACCCGTTCGGTGGCGCTGACAACCGTGCCGGGAACGACGGTATCCACCAGGAAAAGCACGGCCATGCCGACGGCCAGCCAGGCGAACAGCGGGCGGGTAACCCCACCCAAGCGGCGCCCCACGGGGCCATCTTCCAAGGCCTCGATCAGCCACAGCAGACCTTTGCCCACCAGCACGATCAGCGTCCACAGTCCGATGCCGATGGGCAGCACCAGCAGGAACTCGGCCGCCGTATAAGCCTCCGCGTCCATCAAATGTGCCAACTCTCGTTGCCAGCGCACGGCGAAGGAAACCCACACAAGTAGTGCCAAGATCACGACGGCCACGAAGCCAATCTCCAGGCCATTCTTCAGCTTCCGCATCCCTCGGTCGCTGAGCTCCAGCTTATGCTGTAGCTTCTCTAGCAGCCCCAGGGCCTTGCGGCGGCCCCGTCCCATGGGCTCGTTGAAGCGCCGTTGCAGGAAGGCTTCCCACAACCAGTGGAGGAACACACCAACGGTATAGCCGGTGCCGCCGGAGATACCTGCGACCACGCCCTGAAACAGCCAGTCGCGCGGCAGCAGCGAAGGCGTGAGCGAAGCCGCGAACAGCAGCGCACCGACGATCACACCACCGGGGTCCACGTGGGCCTCCCACTGATCCCTAGCGGCGCTTAGCTTCCCAGTGATTTCCTCCTCTGCGGCGGAGGCGACATCAGCTATCTTCAAGCTTCTCCCCGATCTCCAGCCACTGCATCTCCAGCTCGCCGTGTTCTTCCTGGTTGGCCTTCAGATCCTTATCCAGCGCGGCTAGCTCGTCAGTCACGGGCTCGCCGGTAGCTGCCTTTTCCGCCACCTCGTTCATTTTCTCGTGGATGGAATTGATCTTCTGCTCGATCTTGGCCATCTTCCTTTCCAGCGCACTCATTTCCTTGGTGAGTGTGTGGACTTCCTTGGCGCCGAGGCTGGGGCGTCCAGAAGAAGTAGCGCCAGAACCGGTGGCGCCGGAGCTACCAGAACCAGAATCCGCAGCGTCGAAGGTCAGAGTGTTCTTGCGCCCCTCATCGCTGGCCTCCTGCTTGCGGCGCTCCAGGTACTGCTCGATGCCGCCGGGCAGGTTCGTCAGCCGCCCATCGCCGAACAGCGCCCAGGTGGAATCGCAGATGCGCTCGATCAGGTAACGGTCGTGGGAAATCACCACGAGCGTGCCGGGCCATTCGTCCAACAGGCTTTCCAGCTCCTGCAGGGTGTCGATGTCCAGGTCGTTCGTCGGCTCATCCAGCAGCAACACGTTTGGCTCGGCCATCAGCACGCGGGTCAGCTGCAGGCGGCGCTTCTCGCCACCCGACAGGTCCCCGATGGGCGTACGCTGGCGCTTCGCGCTGAAGCCCAGCCGCTCGGCCAGCTGGGAGGCGCTGATCTCCTTGTCGCCGAAGGTCACGTAACTGGCGATATCCTCGACAGACTCAATCAGGCGCTTCGTGGGATCCAGGTCGTCTAGCTCCTGCCGCAGCCAACCCAGGCGCACGGTCTTGCCCTCGACGCGGCGCCCCTGCTCCAGCGGCGCCTCGCCCGCCAGGGTGCGCAGCAGGGTCGTCTTGCCGGAACCGTTCACCCCCACCAGGCCGATGCGCTCGCCCGGCCCCAAGCGCCAGGTCAGGTCCTCTACCAGGGTGCGCCCGTCCGGGGTGGCGATGCGCGCGTTCTCCAGCTCGATGACCTTCTTGCCCTGGCGGCGCGCTGAGAAGCTCATCAGCTCCACCTTGTTGCGCATCGGCGGCACGTCGGCGATCAGGGATTCCGCGGCCTCGATGCGGTAGCGCGGCTTCGAGGTTCGCGCGGGCGCCCCGCGGCGTAGCCACGCCAACTCCTTGCGCGCGAGGTTCTGGCGGCGCTGCTCGGCCGCGTCCGCCTGCCGGGCGCGCTCGGCGCGGGCGAAAGTCCAGTCGTTGTAGCCACCCTCATAGACGTCCACCGCGCCGTCGTGCACCTCCCAGGTGTGGTTGGCGACGGTATCCAGGAACCAGCGGTCGTGGGTGACCACAACCAGCGCAGTGTTGCGCCCCAGCAGGTGCTCGGCCAGCCACTGCACGCCTTCGACGTCCAGGTGGTTGGTCGGCTCGTCGAGGATCAGCAGGTCCAGATCCTGCACCAACGCGGCGGCCAGGCCGGTTCGGCGGCGCTCGCCACCGGACAGCGAGTGCACGGGAGTATCCAGCCCCAGCCGGGCGATGTCCAGCCCGTTGAGTACGCTACGCACCTTCGGGTCGCCGGCCCATTCGTATTCCTGCAGACCCAGCGGTTCTAGCACTGCCCCGGCGACAGTCATGTCTTCCGGCGCGTCGCGCAACACGTCCTGGGTGACCATGGCCATGCGCAGGTCGTTGTTGTGGCTTACGCGCCCGGAGTCCGGCTCGTCCTTCCGGCTCAGGATGTTCAGCAGGGTGGACTTACCACCGCCGTTGAGCCCGACCACGCCGATGCGGTCGCTGCTGTCTACACCGAGGCTCACGTCGTCGAGCAGGGTCTTGAGCCCGTAGCTCTTCGAGACTTTTTCTAAGTTGATGAGGTTACTCAAGTACTTCTTCCCTTTTTATGACGCCCGCAGCCGCAGCTGGGGAACTCGTCGTCATCGTGGAGCTGGCTTTCCCGGCCACGCTAACGGCTGTCGCGACCTCCACCGCGTCGTCAGCGGATGCGCACAGCATGGCGACCGTGGGCCCGGAGCCGGAGACGATCGCGGCGATGGCGCCGGCCTCCTCGGCGGCCTTCAGGGTCTCGCGCAGGCTGGGCAGCAGGCTGATGGCTGGGGCCTGCAGGTCGTTAACCAGCAGCTTTCCCACTTCTTCCGGGTTGCCTGTCCGCAGGGCTGCGATCAGCCCCTCAGGGCTTCCAGCTCGCGCGGCCTTGGGGCTGGCCTCCGAGGCAGCGGCGCGCTGCTGGTCCAGCTGTCTAAACACCTCCGGGGTGGATAGGCCGCGCTTGTCGGTGGCGATGGCCCAGTGATAGGTGCCCGTGGCGATGACGGGCATGAGGTTTTCCCCTTTGCCCGTACCCCTTGCCGTGCCGCCGAGCAGGCAGAAGGGCACGTCGGCGCCCAGGTCGGCTGCGATGCCGGACAGTTGTGCGCCGTCCGGGCGGCGCGGGGAACGCGGGTCCGGGAAGTACAGCTCTGTCGCCGCAACCAGCGCGGCTGCCGCATCCGCCGATCCCCCGGCCATTCCGCCGGCAACGGGAATTCCCTTGTCGATGTGGATGTGCACGGGTTCGTCGGCCCAGGGGACGTGCGCGTCTCGTGCCAGTTTCTGGATTGCGGCAACGGCCTTCCACGCCAGGTTGCTGGAATCCTGTGGCACCAGGTGGCTGTCGAAGCCGGAGACGCTCCAGGTGCACGGCGCCGCGTCAGCGGCCTCCTGCGCAACTTCGGCCTCTCGTACAGCTTCGGCATCATGTGCGTCCTGCGCACCTTGTGCATCCCGCAGCGCGACGGTGACCTCTTCCTTCAGCGAGACGGCCTGAAAGATCGTGTCAAGCTCGTGGTATCCGTCCTCCCGGGCCGGCCCCACGCCGAGATGCAGGTTCACCTTGCCGTGCGCACTAGCTGTGACGGAGCGGTACTGGGGCTCCTGCGGACCGAAGATGTGGGAAACAGTCATTGCGCACCCCTCAGCGAAGCCACGGCCAGCTGCACGAACTGTTCCGTCGAGAGCTTCTCACCGCGAAGGGTCGGGTCGATCCTCGCGCTTCGCAGCGCATCTTCGGCCGCCTGGCCGCTGCCGAAGTGGCCGGAAAGGGCGGCGCGCAGCGTCTTGCGGCGCTGCAGGAAGGCGGCGTCTGCCAGAGCGAAGACCTCGCGGCGCAGCTGCTCGGCATCCAGCTGTCCAACACCCTGGTCTGCGTCAAACTGTTCGGCGCCCGACTGCCCGCCGGCCCACGGCTCCGCCCCTTCGGCGTAGCGGTCGATGCGCACCAGGCCGGAGTCGATCTTCGGCGCTGGCCAAAAGACGTTCTTGCCGATGGTCGCCGCGCGGGTGACGGAGCCATAGAAACCAGCCTTCACGCTGGGCACACCATAGATCTTGGATCCGGGAGCGGCGGCCAGACGGTCGGCGACTTCCAGCTGCACCATGACCAGAACGCGGTCGATACTGGGGAACTCCTCCAGCATATGCAAGAGCACGGGAACGGAGACGTTATAGGGAAGATTCGCCACCAGTGCGGTGGGAAGGGGGCGTCCAGCGTCGGCAAAGTCCTGCGCCGTGACCGCCATCGCGTCCTTGAGGATCACCGCCGCATCGGCCTCGCCTGCACCCTGTTCTTCCAGGGTGGCGGGCAGCTTCGCGGCCAGGCGCGGATCGATCTCCACGGCGGTAACGCTCGCGCCGGTTTCCAGCAGCGCGAGGGTCAAAGAGCCCAGGCCAGGGCCGATCTCCACCACGTTGTCGTCCGCGGTGACATCGGCGGCCTTGACGATCTTGCGCACCGTGTTGGGGTCGTGGACGAAGTTCTGCCCCAGCTTCTTAGTGGGGTTTAGGTCCAGTTCCTCGGCGAGCTGCCGGATCTCATTGGGCCCCAGCAGCCGAATCTTCCGTTCATTCACCATTCACAGGATAGTCGAGCTGGTGCCCGATAAAAACCGAGGTTGCTGCGCTGCTGTGCATAACTATGCACAGCCATGCTCGGCAGTGCTCGGCAATGGCCTAAGGCTTAGCGCAGACCCATCTTGGAGGTGCAGGCAGGCCATGCGCCCCAGCCCTGTCCGGCCTGCACGCGCTCGGCAACTGCGATCTGCTGCTCGCGGGTAGCCATGTGGGCAGCCGGTGCATACTCGGTGCCACCGAAAGCAGCCCAGGTGGACGGGGTGAACTGCAGGCCACCAGAGAAGCCGTTGCCGGTGTTGATGGACCAGTCGCCGCCGGCCTCGCACTGTGCCAGCTGATCCCAGACGGAGCCGTTGGCCACAGCCGGGGCTGCCGCGCCAGTGTTGGAGCCCTTGTCGTCGGCCTTGTCAGCCTTCTTGGTGCCGCGGATGATTACGCGCTCCTTTGGAGCGGCGATCTCCTTGCTGGACTTCTCCTCGCGGCTAACCTCTTCGCCGTTGACGGTGCGGACGGTCGCAACAACGCGAGCCTTGCCCGGCGCGCCCTTCTCTACGACCTTCTCCTCGCCCTCGGGCATGTTCGGGTCTTCCTTCACACGCTCCGGAGCCGGGATCTCCTCGACCTTGGTCTCCTCGCGGTTGGCGATGCGGGTGACCTCGACGTGCATGCCCTCCTTCAGAGGGGTGTTGGCGGCCGGGGTGACCTTGTCATCCTTGCCCAGTGGGGTGCCACGCATCTCGAAGATCTCGCCCACGGTGCGGGCAGGCAGGCTCATGCGGCCGTCCTTGCCACCGTCGTTCAGGGTGAACTTCTTCGGGGTAACGATCTCCAGCTCCATGCCATCGAGCGGGATCTCCTGGTTACGCGCCTGGGACAGCTCGCTCGCAGCGTCGCTGCGGCCGATCTGGTCCAGCAGGGAGCCGACAGTCAGTGCAGTGGTATCGATCTTCTCCTGCTTGCCGTCGATAGTCAGAGCCACGGTGCGGGCGCTACGGACAGTGATCTTGGAGTTGTCGCCGATAGCCTCGTCCAGCGCCGGGGTGACCATGGCACGGTTGTCGATCTCCACGCCTGCGGACTTCAGCGCGCCCTCGACGTCGCCGGACATGGTGCTGGCCTGGATAATGTCGCCGTTGACGTCCAGAGTGACCGACTTCTGCCCTGCCACCGCAACGCCACCGCCGACAACCAGGGTCGCGAGCATGCCACCCGTGGCGATGCGCAGCGGGGTGGAGCTGGTGTTGTTAATGCGGTGCAGGTGGGACTTCTTCTTCGGTGACACTAGATCGTTGCCTCTCTTGTTACTGACGCCCTTTAGGTTTCAACTTCGCCACGTTCTGTGCACGTAGCAACGGGGCGCCCGAACGCCGATTTTCTCAACTTTTGTCACAATACGATAACGATCCTTGTTAAACAAAGATCCAGGCCAAATTGTTCCGCAAATCACAAATATGGGGGTACAGCTGCGGTAACAGCAGCCACAACCCCCAACATGCATTAATTTCTATACCTTTTCGTTACCTGGCGTCACACCAGAAACAGGAACCTCACTAGCGGAGACACCTGCAGAGATACCGGTAAAACCACAGTGTGCACTAAGCGCCCAGATCGATCCCGTAGAGCCTTTGAGCGTTCGCGGTGACCAGCTCTCCCAGTTCCTGCGGCGCCATCCCCCGCTGCTCCGCCACGCAGGCGGCGGTGTAGCCAACAAAGGCTGGCTCGTTACGCGCACCCCGGAAAGGCTCAGGGGTCATGTAGGGCGCATCGGTCTCCACCAGAATCTGTTCCGCCGGGGCAATGCGCGCCGCCTCGCGCAGCTCCTCATTGCGCTTGAAGGTCACGTTTCCTGCGAAAGACAGCACGTAGCCGCGATCCAGCGATTCCTTGGCCACATCCAGCGGGGAGGAAAAGCAATGCAGGATCACATTCTCCGGCTGCGGCGCGTCGGCGAGCACCCGCAGCAGGTCGGCATCGGCCTCACGGTTGTGGATCATCAGCGCCTTGCCGGATTCGCAGGCTAGGTCGATGTGGAATCGCAGCGCCTCTTCCTGCACCTCGATGCTCGGGGTTTCCTCCCCGTCTCCTGGATCCTTGCCGATCCAGTACGCATCCAGGCCGGTCTCGCCGATCGCTACGCAGCGCGGGTGGAAGGCCATCTCGCGCAAGCGCTCGCGCACTGCCCCCGTCACCGTCTGAGCCTTAGTCGGGTGCACGGCGCAGGCCGCCCACACGCGGTCGTGGAACTCCGCAGCCTGCAAGGCCTTCTCCGTCTCTTCGATACCGTCACCGACGGTGCACACGCCGCGTACACCCACGGCACAGGCGCGATCCATAAACTCACCCACCAGTCGGCGGTGATCTTCCTCCCCAAACGTCCTATCCCCTGCGTCCGACCCCACCACGTCCTGCCGGCGCTGATTCTTCAGCACTGTGGACCACAGGTGGGTGTGCGAGTCGAACAGCGGGACGATCGGCTCGGGCGGAACGGGTGTCGGACGCTTCTTTTTTGCCATGCCCACCACCCTAGCGCTCCCTTAGGCGGTGCTCCCTAGGCGGTTCTACGCGCGATCGTCCACGAACACCTTCCGGCTGGCCACCAGGCCCGCCGCCAGCAAAACGAAGTTGAACCCCACAAGAACCAACAGTCCGGCGGTCCAGGACGCAGTGGCGTCATAAAGAGCACCAAAACCAAAAGGCCCAACGCAGGCAACCGTGTACCCGATACCCTGCGCGCCCGAAGAAAGAACGGCGGCGGCCTTCGGTTCGCGGGTGCGGGTGGCGATTAGCATCAGCCCCAGCGGGAAGGTAGAGCAGCCCAGCGAGACCAGCGAAATCCACATCACTGGCAGGCGCATCGGGTCGGTGATCACCATCAGCAGCGCCACGAACATGCAGCTGCACGACAGGATCGTCACCCATGCCGCGCCGCGCTCAAAGCGGGAGGTCATCCACGGAACGATAAACGACGAGGCAGTTCCGACCAGCGCGAACACTCCGCCGATGATGCCGCCGAGCTGCGCCGATCCACCGGATTCCACGATGATCTTCGGCGCCCATGTGATGAAGCAATAGGAAATGGAGGACGTCATGGCGAACATCACTACGATCCCCCAGCTCACGGGGTTGCGCCACATGTGCCGATACGTGCCGCGCGACTCGCTGTTTTTGTTCTTTATGACGCCCAGTAGCTTCCGCGGGTGCGCCTGTCGCAACATCTCGCTGCCGCGCTGGGCCGCGGTTCCCGGAGTCACCGAGAACACGAGAACACCCCAGCACAGCAGCGC
This sequence comes from Corynebacterium evansiae, assembly GCF_027570065.1. Classification (NCBI taxonomy): domain Bacteria; kingdom Bacillati; phylum Actinomycetota; class Actinomycetes; order Mycobacteriales; family Corynebacteriaceae; genus Corynebacterium; species Corynebacterium evansiae. The sequence continues at coordinate 291,069 of NZ_JAKMUT010000003.1, forward strand.
CAACAGCGGCGGAATCGCCCAGACTCCAATCGCCACGCGCCATCCGCCGAGCTCGGCCAGCGGAACGGACACCACGGATGCAGTAGCCATGCTGACCTGCCCGACGGCCATGTAGGCGATAGACATGACCGTTAGCTTGAACGGGAAGTAATCCTTAATAACAGCAGGCAGCAGGGTGTTGGTGATACCCACTCCAACCAGGCCGATCATCGTCCCGGCGAGGAATGCCAGCTCGTTGGGCGCCGCCATGCGCAGGCCGAATCCGGCGGTGGCCAGCACCATGGCGGTACTGATGACCGCGCGGAAGGATAGCGCCTTGGCTAAAGGACTGGAAAGAACCGCGGCGACGGCGAACATGGCCGTAGGCGCCATGCCGACCAGCCCGATGAAAAGGTCGGAGGCGCCGAGGCCAGTGCGAACTTCGTCGGCGATGGGCGGGAAGGCGCTGACAGGGCTGCGCAGGTTGGAGCTGGTCAACAGCACTGCAAATGCAGCGATGAATGCTACCGCGGAGGGCACTCGGCGGGTCGCACTGGCCGCACTGGTCATCTTCGTCATTTTGTTCACCCCCGGTTCGTCTTAGCTTTGCGTCGGCGCCACTTTCTAGTCACGCGGGCGCGTCACACTAGCTACAAACCCTACTAGACCAGCAACCTCCCGCTACATTGCGACTGCAAAGGCAGGCACCAACACCATGGAACACTTGATCGTCTTCGACCTGGGCGGCGTACTGGTTCAGCGCCGCCACACCCTGCGCGAGCTCACCACCGTGATGATCCGCCACGCCAACATTCAGTCTCGCTCCAACAACGGCAGCCAGACCAGTGTCCCCACCATCATCACCGACCCGTTTAGCTTCGAGGCAGCCTACGGCCGCTACCGCGAAAGCTACAGCCTGTCGATGGGGCCGAACGACTACTTCACCACCCTCTGCCGCGCCGCCGGCGTGCAGCCCACCGAGGAACTGATCGCGGAGCTGCTGGAGACCGACACGCGCCTGTGCTCCACCGTGAACACTTCCGTTCTGAACCTGCTGAACCACCTGAACGCCATCGACCAGCCATGGGGCATCTTCAGCAACGCGCCGCGCCCGGTCATGGAGGCCGTGATGGATCAGGATTGGACTAGTGGTGCGGCCGTCACCTGCTTCTCCCCCGACCTGCGCTTCACCAAGCCCCACCAGGGCGCATTCCGCCGCTTTGAGCAGGCTGCGGCGGCCGCCGGCCACGAGTACGCTTCCCTGATCTACTTCGACGACCGGCAGACTAACCTCGATGCCGCCAAGCGTCGCGGCTGGGAGGCCTTCCCCTGGCACGGAGTCGAGTCCGTCCACGAGGTACTCTCGCCCATCACCGGCCTGCGCCGCGCGGACTAGCCCGCTACTTCTGCACCGGCGCCCACTCCGGGCCGGTCTCCGCCAGCTCCGGGTCGAGCTTCGGGAACAGCGGCTTAGGCTTGCTGAGCTTAGTGCCCGGCTGGATCTCCTGGCGCGCCCACGTGGCCTTTTGCTTGGTGTAGTCGCCCATGATGACGGGGTAGGTGCGCCCTTCTTCGGGCAACCCGACGCCCACCGGTTGGCGCGGAGACTCATCCTTGACCTCGACAACCTCCGGCTGGGCCGCCCAGATGCCCTCGCCGCCGAGAGTTTCGAAGATCTTCTGCGCGGAGAATGGCAGGTACGGGGTCAGCAGGGTGTTCACGTCGGAGACAACCTGCAGAGCGGTGTACAGAACCGTAGCCAGGCGCTCGCGCTGGTCTTCGTCCTTCGCCAACTTCCACGGCTCCATAGCCGCGATGTACTGGTTCGCACGTCCCGCGATGCGCATGGCCTCGGTGATGCCGGCCTTGAAGCGGGAGAGGTTGATGTTATCGCCGACAACCTCGAATGCCTTGGCGGACTCGGCGAGCAGCGCCTCGTCCTCTGCGGTCAGCGGTCCCGGGGTGGGAACCTCGCCGAAGTTCTTGTGAGCCATGGAGACGGTGCGGTTCACCAGGTTGCCCCACTCGTTGGCTAGCTCGGAGTTAATGCGGCGAACGAACTCGTCCCAGGTGAAATCCGTATCGGTGGTCTCCGGCCCAGCGGTGGCGATAAAGTAACGCAGCGCGTCGGGGCCGAATTCCTTCAGGAAGTCGCGCACGTAGATCACCACACCCTTGGAGGAGGAGAACTTGGAACCCGACATCGTCAGGAACTCGGAGGATACGACCTCCGTCGGCAGGTTCAGCGCCGGATCGGCCAGATCGCCAGCCTCGCCGCCCTTGGAACCCTGACCGCCATAGCCCAGCAGCTCTGCCGGCCAGATCTGGGAGTGGAAAGTGATGTTGTCCTTACCCATGAAGTAGTAGGACAGGGCCTCCGGGTCGTTCCACCACTTCCTCCAGGCATCCGGGTCGCCGATTCGCCAGGCCCATTCGATGGACGCCGAGAGGTAGCCCACGACGGCGTCAAACCACACATAGAGCTTCTTGGCGTTGTTGTCCTGCCAGCCCTCGACGGGAATCGGCACGCCCCAGTCGATGTCGCGGGACATGGCGCGCGGGCGGATGTCTTCCAGCAGGTTCAGGGAGAACTTCAACACGTTCGGGCGCCAGTCGGTGCGGCCCTTCAGCCACGTGGTGAGGGCTTCTGCCAGTGCCGGCAGGTCGAGCATGAAGTGCTCGGTGTCGATGAACTCCGGCGTTTCACCGTTGATCTTGGAACGCGGATCAATCAGGTCCTCGGGATCCAGCTGGTTTCCGCAGTTGTCGCACTGATCGCCGCGGGCGTCATTGGCACCACAGATCGGGCAAGTGCCCTCGATGTAGCGATCCGGGAGGGTACGACCGGTGGAAGAGCTGATGGCACCGCGGGTGGTCTGAGTGACCATGTAGCCGTTGTTGTACAGGCCGGTGAAGAGCTCCTGCACGACCGCGTAGTGGTTGCGGGTGGTGGTGCGGGTGAACAGGTCATAAGAAAGGCCGAGGCCCGCGAGATCCTCGACGATGATGCGGTTGTAGCGATCCGCCAGTTCCTGGACGGTCGTGCCTTCCTTCTCCGCCTGCACCAGCAACGGGGTGCCGTGCTCGTCGGTGCCCGAAACCATGAGCACCTCATTGCCAGCCATTCGCTGATAACGTGCGAAAACGTCCGAAGGCACGCCGAATCCGGCGACGTGGCCGATGTGGCGGGGGCCGTTAGCGTAGGGCCATGCAACTGAGGTGAGAACTCGTTTCGACATAACCCTTAGATTAGGTGATCCCCTACCACGACGCGAAAGCAGCCCGGCTTAGGAATGCTCTGCATTGCCGTCTGCGACGGCCTGCGGAACATCGCTCCCGCCGTAACGACGGCTGCGCTTAGCGGCCTTAGCTTCGCTCTGCTCGTTGATACGACGCTCGCGAGCCATACGCAGGGCGTATTCCCGCTGTGCCTTTTCGTCCAGGTACAGCTGGTCGTTAGACAGAGCCTTGTAGATGGAGAACATCAGGGCGATAATCACCAGCAAGAACGGGCTGGCGGCGATGATCGTCACGTTCTGAAGGTTGGTCAGCGCCTCGTCACCACCGGTAAGCAGCAGCATCAGGGCGATAATCGCGGTGAGCGCACCCCACAGCACAGTAACGCCACGGTTGGCGACCAGCTGTCCACGCTGCGACATGGAACCCATGACGGTGGAGGCGGAGTCTGCGGAAGTAATGAAGAAGGTCGCCAGCAGAATCATCGCAACGATGCTTGCCACCTGGCCCATCGGCAGGGTTTGCAGCAGGTTGAACAGCTGGCTGGTCGCCTCGCCATCGCCCCAGATGGAGTTGCCGGTCTCCTCCGCATTAACAGCAGCGCCGCCAAAGATGGAGAACCAGATGATGGTCACCATGGTCGGCACCATCAGGACCACGCATACGAACTCGCGGATCGTACGGCCGCGGGAAATGCGGGCGAGGAACATGCCGACGAACGGAGACCAGGAGACCCACCATGCCCAATAGAAAATGGTCCAGCTGCCCAGCCACTCATCCGCACCGTCGCCGGAGTTGGCGGTGCGGGCGGCCATCTGGAAGAACTGGGACAGGTAGTTACCCAGGGAGGTCGGTATCAGGTTCAGAATCACCACAGTCGGCCCGAGGATCAGGACGAACAGCGCAAGGAGACCGGCCAGAACCATGTTGGTGTTGGACAGGTACTGAATGCCCTTACCCACACCGGAGGCGGCGGAAGCCAGGAAGCACAGCCCCAGGATCACGATGGTGCCGACGATCACCCACGTGCCAGGATTAGAAATCAGCCCCGTGGCATCTAGACCGGACTGGATCTGCACTGCACCCAAGCCCAGGGAAGCCGCAGTACCAAAGACAGTCGCGAAAATGGCGGCAATGTCGATGATCTTGCCCAGCGCGCCCTCGGCGCGCTTCTCCCCGATCAACGGAATAAACGCCGCGGATAGCAACTGCTTACGGCCCAGACGGAAGGTGCCATATGCAATGGCCAGCGCCACGATGGCGTACAACGACCACGGGTGCAGGCCCCAGTGGAACAGAGTGGAGGCGAAGGAGCTGGCCACATCGTTGTTCTGCGCTCCCGGAACACCGTCGCGGTAGTACGTCAACGGTTCGGTCACGCCGTAGAACATCAAGCCAATTCCCATGCCTGCGGCGAACATCATGGCCACCCAGGAAATGCTGTTAAACTCCGGTGGCTCGTTATCCTTGCCCAGGCGAATGTGCCCGAACTTACTGAACGCAATGAACAGAATGAATCCGACAAACACCGTGCCGGCGAGGACGTACAACCAGCCCCAGCTTCCCACGACATAGCTCAGTGCCGTGGAGGCGAAAGCGGCGAAGCTATCGCCACCGAGCACACCCCACAACACGACAGCCAGGATGAGGGCTGCCGCGCAGCCCGTGACCACCCAGTCGATGGACTGTTCCTGATCAGCCTCAGTCGGTGCTACTTCTTCTCTTGATACAGTCATTCCTCAATATTGGGGGGTAGTGTGGGGGCTTTTCAACCGCACCGGTACCCGAACCGCGCCCGGATGGCGCTCTTAACCCCTGCCTCACTCCCTCATAAAGCCCAGTTCACCTGGTTTTATCCCGCACAGAAGCCACCCACCGCGCTGCCTGGTTAAAAACTTTTAAAAAAATCTAACTTTTCTCGCGTCCACGCAGCACAGCCTCATAAAGCTCGCGCTTGCTCACCCCCGTGGCCTTCGCCACGTCCCCGGCCGCCGCCTTCAGGCGCTCCCCCTCCGCCACTTTTTGCTCCACCAGCGAAACCAGCGATTCCACGTCCGGCTCCGCCTGCTCGTCCGCGGCATCCACCACCACGCAGATCTCCCCCTTCACACCGCTTTCCGCCCACTCGGCCAGCTCGCGTAACCCGCCGACCTTCACCTCTTCAAAGGTCTTCGTCAGCTCGCGGCACACCGCCGCCTGCCGGTGATCCCCCAGCTCTTCGGCTGCCACCTGCAAAGTCTTGGCCAGCCTGTGCGGGGATTCGAAGAAACAGACGGCGTAGGGGGCGTCACTAAAAGAACCAAAGAACGAACGCCGGGCGCCGTCCTTGCGTGGGGCGAAGCCCAGGAACGCGAAGTGGCCCACCCCCAGGCCGGATAGCGCCAGAGCGGTCGGCACCGCGGAGGGTCCCGGCAGGCACGTCACCGGCACTCCCGCGCGACGGGCAGCGACGACCAGCGGGAAACCGGGGTCGGAGACGGAGGGCATTCCGGCGTCTGTCACCACCAGCACGCGCCGGCCCTGCTCGGCCTGCTCGACGAAGAACTCCGCCCGTTCGGCCTCGTTGTGGTCGAAGTTGGAGTAGATCCGGCCGGAAATCTCAACGCCTAGCGTGTCCGCGAGCGCCCGGGTGCGGCGGGTGTCTTCCGCGGCTACGATGTCGGCGCTGGCCAGCGCGTCGATCAGCCGCACCGAGGCATCCAGCGGATTGCCCAGCGGCGTGGCCGCCAAGATGATTCCTCCCTGCGGCAGAGGCCTATTCTCGGCGGCGCGGGTAAGCAGCGCAGTAGCTGCGTCGGCGGAAAGAGTCTTGGCATCTACGGGTTCACTCATACCCGCCAGTATGCCCGCCAGTGCGCCCGATTGTCCGGTGCTTCTACTACAGTTGGCTTTCGTGCCGACCACACCGACTCCCCCGCTTGCCGACGCTCCTGCAGTGTCCGCCGACCAGCGCGCCACAACCGACGTGGACAGTCGCGTGTCTACCGCTGCGTCCGGGCGCCACACGTTCACTTTCACCCGGTGGACGGGCATCCTGGTTGTCCTCGGCCTGTTCGGTGCGCTCAGCCGCCTACTGATGCTGCAGCGCCCCACGGATGCGGGCACCCCGGTGTTCGACGAGAAGCACTATGTGCCGCAGGCCTGGCAGATTCTGCAGAGCTGGTCTAACCCGCTGATCGGCGGCATCGAAGACAATCCCGGCTACGGCCTGGTCGTCCACCCGCCCCTGGGCAAGCAGTTCGAGGCGCTGGGCATGGCGGTGTTCGGCTATACGCCATGGGGTTGGCGAATCATGTCCGCCCTGCTGGCTGTGATGACGATCCTGCTGATTGCCACGATTGCGCGCCGAGTGTCGAAGTCCGACCTCATCGGTTTATTCGCCGGCATTATTGCCCTGTGCGACGGGATCCTCTTCGTCACGGGGCGCTCGGCCATGCTGGACCACTTCCAGGTGTTCCTGGTGTGCCTGGCGACTTACTTCGCGGTGCGGGATGCCGAGCAGATGGAGGCCCGCTTCCAGCACGTCTGGGCCGCTGACCGGATCCACGATTTCGCCCTCGGCCCGCGCATGGGCTATCGCTGGTGGCGCTTCGCCGCGGGCGTGGCGCTGGGCTTGTCGCTTTCGGTGAAGTGGAATGGCCTGTACTACATGGCCTTCTTCGGGGTGACGATTGTTGCGGTTGATTACTTTCGACGCCGCCGTTTCGGCGTGCGCCGTCCCCTTCTCGGGACCGCTTTCTTCGACGCTCTGCCCTCCTTCTTTTCCATCGTGATCGTCCCCGCGATTCTGTACGTGGTCAGCTGGCGGGCCTGGTTCGCCTCCGAAACGGGCGTGTTCCGCCACGCCGTGGAGTCCGAGCAGTACACCAACACCACCGGGGATTGGTTCTGGTCTTTCCTGCCCGATGCCCTGCAGAACTTCATCTACTATCACGTGTCCGTCATGCGCTTTCACACGGAGCTGACGAACTCTAACGGCCACCACCACAACTGGGAGTCCAAGCCGTGGTCCTGGCTGGTTTCCAGCCGTTCGCTGATGTACTACAACCCGTCCAGCGACGAGGGCATCCACAAGGTGATCCTGCTGGTCGGCACGCCCGCTATCTGGTGGTTCTGCGTCCCCGTCATGCTGTGGGGGCTATGGTGCCTGATCGTGCATAAAGACCGCCGCTGGGTGGTGCCCGTCATCGGCTTCGCCGCCGGCTTCCTGCCTTGGCTAGTCAACCTCGATCGCCAGATGTACCTGTTCTACGCAGCCAACTTGGCTCCGTTCCTGGCGATTGCGCTGGCGATGGCCCTGGGGCAGCTGCTGCGCTGGCAGCGCCCGGACGTTGCCGCCCAGCCGCACTCCTCCCCTAAGACCTTCGTGAAGGCTCGCCCCGGTCAGCTGCTGGTAGTGATCTACCTGATGCTGGTGGTCTGGAACTTTCTTTACTTCCTGCCGATTTACACGGCCACTCCGCTTTCCGATTTCGCCTTCGACATGCGGATGTGGCTGCCTTCCTGGCGCTAATCCCAGCCCCGCGGTCGCGGCTCGCCGAGCTCGAAGGTGGAGTTGCGTCGGGCGTCGCTCGGGCTGAAGTTCACCGGCTGGGCCATCAGCGCGCGCAGCGACTGCTGCAGCGGCATGAACACGTTCTGCCTGCCAGCCCACACCACGACCAGGGCCACGACCGCCGCCAAGTGCACCAGCAGCAGCCAGAGTGTGGTCAGGCTGCCACCTTCCCCGACCATGCTCAGCACGATCTCCCGCGTTGCGAACCCTAGACCGAAAGCCCATAGCCCCAGGTAGATCGGCAACACTGCGGCAGCCGCTTTCGGGCGCCAAGCTGCCCACAGGAGGCCACCGGCCAGTGCAAAGCGCATCGTCGCCGCGTCGGAGACTAGTCGAAGCTGAGACGAGTCGGCGTCATCCCCAATAGGCGAGCCGAACAACAGCGACAGGCCCCACACAACATAAACCAGCGCCACGGCAACAAGGGCGAAGCGACCAAAGTAGAGAGGCAGCTGACGGCGGCGCAGGCCTCCGCTGATCTGAGGGTTGTGATCGGCCTGCTCGAGCACCTGTGCGAGGAGCGCCGCCTTCTGTTCGTCGCCCGGCTCCGTCGTGGGGCCATCATCCGTTGGGGTGGCGGAGACGTTCATCCGGCGCCCCAGTGCGGTGACGGTGGCATACCAACGTTGGCAGTCTTCACAGGCGGCAAGGTGCGCGTCGACGAGGTCGTCGGACAGCTCGGCGGTCTCGCCGTCGAGCCGGGCGGACATTGAGGTCCTGACCGCTTGACAGTCCATGCGCTTAATCCCGCCTCTTGCGTGCTTGACTCAACTTCAGCCGAAGCGCGAGAGAGCCTTGTCCAGGCTCGCGCGCCCCGCGCCGAAAACAACAATCATCATAAGCGAGACGACCAGGAGCAGCACAAACTCCATGCCCCCATCGGCGACGAAGAAACCGTTGGACCAGTGCACGAAGTACAGCACCAGTGCGCTGTAGATGGCGAAGAGTCCTGCGACTGCCGTGGTAAGCAGACCAACGATGAGCATCGCGCCACCGAGCATCTCGAAACTGGCCGCCGCCCAGGCACTGACCTTTGGTTGCGGAATGTGCAGGCGGTCGAAGGTGGCGACGGTGCCGGTTACTCCGCCCATGCCGTCGATGAAGACTTTCTTCCAACCGTGGGCAATGAAGATCACGCCGGTGACAAGGCGCAGGAGCAGCAGGGCCGCGTCACGCGCTGCGGGGTGGTTCAGCATGCGGGAGGTTTACTCCTAGACCGCGCGGATGCCGGAGCGCGGGTCGAGGTATTCCTCGTCTGCGGCGGAAGCGGATGGTGCGCCCGCGTCGGAGCCCCCGCCCGGTACGTCGAAGAAGTCGCTGCCGTCGGCGTACTCCAGGTTGCTGAAGGCCGGGTCGTCTTCGTCGGTTTCCAGGATCACGGCGCCCGGGCGGATCAGGCGATCCGGCACGCCCAGCTCGTCGTCCTCCGTGTTGCGCACACCCAGGCGGGCGCGGCGCATACGCACCAGGCGGCGGTGGCGCAGCTCGCGCTCCTCGATGGCCTGGCGGCGGAGCATCACCAGGTAGAAGGCGGTGAAGGCAACCATGGCCACGAAGGTCAGCCACACGCCACTGCCCAGGGCCAGGCTGGCGCCAAAGGTCAGGACGCACAGCGCCAGCAGCACCAGCAGCACCTTCTTGCGGCGGTTCTGTCGCTCACGGGCCAGGCGCGCGGAGGCTACCGGGTCGTACACACCGCGACCACGGCGGGACGCCAGGTACTGCAGATCGGCCTCGCTCAGCTCGTCGGAGTCCTCGAGGATGTCCAGGTTCTTGCCCGTCGGTGCTTCATCGACGTGGTCTACCAAATCTGGTGACGCCTTCACGTCCCCACCGCGCACGTACTCAGTCGGGACTGCGGCGTATGCGGCCTGGCGGGCGCTCTGCTCTTCGGACTGCTCGGCGTGCTCCGTGGAATCGCTGGAGTCGCTGGACTCAGAAGACCCAGAAGACTCAGCAGACTCAGCGCTCATCTCCGCCTTCTTCACCGGGGAGAACTCGCCGGTGTCCATTTCATCCTGGGCGGTGTAACGCACTGCGCTGCCCGCAGATGCCGCTGCCACGACCTTTTCGGAGACCTTCTCGGCGCCCCTGCCGAAGCCCTTATCTGCCGTGCCAGAGTCATCGGCGTTCGCGTCCGTCTGCTCGGTCGCCTCCGCGGTCTTCGCCTTGGCATCTACTGCTTCGGCATCTGCTGCTTCGGCGTCCACTACCTCAGCATCGACCATCTCAGCGTCTACCACTTCGCCGTCAACGACTTCAGCGTCCACGCTATCCTCGCTGCGCTCACTGCCCTTCGTGTTCATCAGCGCCCGCAGCCCACGCGGCTTGCCCGACTTCGCGCCGGCTGCGGAATCTTCGTCTTCCAGCAGGACATACTCCGGCTCTGCGTCGACCAGCTCCAGTTCGTCGTCATCAGAGGACATGTACAGGCCCTCGGCCGGCTTGAGCTTGCGCTTCGCCTTCAGGGTGCTGCCACCTCGGTGCAGCACGCGGGTCTCGCTCAGTGCCTGGGCAGTCCGTCGCACGGGTTTCTGGTTGCGCAGCAGAAGCGGCGCCAGCAGCACCAACCAAACGGCGGCAATGAGCAAAAGGGAGCCGGACACGTGTATCAGTTCTCCTCGAAGTTTGTGAAGCTTATGCGGGCAGCGTGAATGGTCAAGTGCTTGCCACGCTACCCGCGTAACCCCTATATCCGCGCTCGCCACGCCGAGGCTAGTTTCGGTTCACAGCCAGCCCCAAGATTCCGCGGTTCACCAGCCTGCGCACCACCCCGTCCGGCGCCGTTTCCTCCTGAGTCTGCGCCACCAGCAGGTGGTCCCGCCATTCGCCGTTGATGTGCAGGTTTCGCTGTAGCTGCCCTTCGATGCGGAAGCCGGTTTTCTCTAGCACTTTTCTGGACGCCACGTTCTCCGGCATGACCGTAGCCTCTATCCTGTGCAGCCCCACTACCTGCATCCCCAAGTCCACGCCCAGCGCTACCGCCGCAGTGGCCACGCCGTGGCCCTGGAACCGCGAGTGCACCCAGTAGCCAATCCACGCGCTGGATACGGTTCCGTATTGGATATTGCCGATCGTCAGCTGTCCCGCGAACTCCCCATCAATGTCGATGACCATCGGCACCAGCAGGCGGTCGGCGGACAGGACCTGCAGGTTGTGGAAAGTCTGCCGCCAGGCCTGCGGGCTGTGTGCTGCTTCCCAGTCCCCTTGCACGGTCGGCTCAAAAGGTTGCAGTAGTTTCTGATCTTCGATCCGCGCGGCGCTCCACTGCGCCCCGTCGGTCGCGCGCACGGGACGCAGAGTTACCGGCAGGGCGACCGTGGGGGCGTCATTAAGATCTCCATACATGTGCCCACGACTCAAAACGGTTCGCGAGCGCTGTTCGGGCACCGCGGTGGGGGCGAAGGCGGCGCGCAGTCGATGAAGCACGGGTGGGCTAATCCTTGTTGCTGAGGAACAGCACGTCCACTTCCTGCCCCGGTGCCACGTCCGTCACATCGGAAGGCACCACAATCAGGCAGTTAGCCTGCCCGTGGCTGCCCAGCAGGTGGGTCGGCTCGCCGCCGTTCACCGCTCCGAGGGGATCCACCAGGAACTCGCGGGTCTCCCGGTCGCGCATCAACTGGCCGCGGATAAAGCCACGGCGACCGGGAGCCGAGGCGATGCCGGCGATCGTGCGGGCGGGAACCACGCGGCGGGTGGCCTGACGGCGGCCACGGATCAGCTGCACCAGCGGGCGCACCATGACCTCAAAGGAAACGAGGGCGGCGGAGGGGTTGGCCGGCAGCAGGAAGGTCGGCACCTTGTCCTGCCCCAACGTGCCGAAGCCCATGACTGAACCCGGGTGCATGGCGATGCGCTGAATGTCCATCTCCCCCATCTCGGAGAGGATTTCCCGCAGCTCGTCGCTGGCCGCACCTCCCACTGCGCCGGAGATCACCACGACCTCGGAGCGCAGCAGCTGGCTTTCCAGCACCTCGCGCATCTTGCGCGGCTCGCCACTGAGGATGCCCACGCGGTGCACGTCCGCGCCGGCTTCGCGGGCGGCGGCGGCCAGGGCATAGGAGTTCACGTCGTAAACCTGGCCCACAGCCGGGTCGCGGTCGATGTCCAGCAGTTCACGGCCGAAGGAGAGCACCGACAGGCGCGGGCGCGGGTAAACCAGCACCTTGGATCGCCCCACAGCGGCCAGCAAGCCCACCTGGGCGGCACCGATGACGGCGCCTTCCTCCACGACAACGTCGCCGGGCTGCACGTCGGAGCCCTTCCGGTGCACGAACTCGCCGGAGGCGATGGCCTCCAACGGGCGGATCTTGCGGCCTTCCTTTTCCACCCAGTCCAGTGGGAGCACCGAATCCGCCAGGGTCGGCAGTGGCGCGCCCATCTCCACCCGCACCGCCTGGCGCGGCTGCAAACGGATCGGACGCAGGGAGCCGGCGGTTACGTCGCCGACGATCGGCAGGGTTTCCTTCACACCGCTGGTGTTCTCCGCGGCCGCGGCATCCTCCGGGTCTCGGTCGGCGTCGCCGCCCCGGGCGGCTGTCAGAGCTTGGCGAATATCCACGCTGCGCACGGCATAGCCGTCGATGGCGGCCTGGTCGAATCCGGGCAGCGGCTCGGCGCCCTCGACCCTTTCGGCGCAGCGCAGCCCCAGAGTCTCGGTGATGGCGATGCGCACTGGCTCAGGGGTCACCGCCGCAGAGGTGATGATTGCCAGTTGTTCTTCGACCGATCGCATGTTTGTTGCCCCTAGTTTTCCTGGTTCAGGCGCTCCCGCAGCCAGGTCTTCAGGCTGGGGCCATATGTCTCATTCTGAAGCGCGAAATCGACACAAGCTCGAATGTACCCACCCGGGTTGCCTAGGTCATGGCGTAGGCCGTGGTGAACGATGATGTGCACAGGGTGGCCTTCGGTAATCATCAGCTCAATGGCGTCGGTGATCTGGATTTCCCCACCCTTGCCCGGCTTCGTGCGGCGCAGAGCATCAAATACCTGTCGATCCAGCAGGTAGCGCCCGGTGGCTACGAAGTTGGACGGAGCATCTTCGACGGCCGGCTTTTCCACCATGCCCTTCACGATCTTCACGTCGGCGTGGTCCGCCTCGTCGATCTCGAAGACTCCGTAGTTGCTCGTCTCCTCGCGCGGCACCTCGAAGGCACACAGCACGGATCCGCCGTACTGCTTGCGCACGGCAAGCATCTTCTCCATCACGCCCATCGGCAGAACCAGGTCGTCCGGCAGCATGACGGCGAAGCAATCCTCGTCGTCATCCAGCACCTCTTCCGCCAACCCGATGGCGTGCCCCAGGCCGAGCGGCTTCTCCTGTTCGACAGCCACCACGTCGATCAGCCCGTCGGTAGCGCGCACCTTGTTCAGCTGGTCGGTCTTGCCGCGCTGCTCTAGCGTACGCTCCAGCTCTTCGTCGGTATCAAAGTGGCCGAGCACCCCGCCCTTCTTCGGAGCCGTCACAATCGCCAAGCGGTCTGCACCTGCATCGGCGGCTTCCTTTGCAATCAGTTCGATCCCGGGAGTGTCCACGACGGGCAGCAGTTCCTTGGGAACGGTTTTGGTGGCGGGCAAAAAGCGGGTTCCAAGCCCGGCGGCCGGGACCACGACGGTACGCAGTGCGGCTTGCTCGGACGTGGAGATCGTAGGGCTAGAAGTCATGCCGGAATAGTAGCGCTTTAAGCTCCGGGTTTCGTGCTCTACACACCACTTAAGGAGAGTTTTCTTTTGCAGTAGGCTTTGAGGCGATGAGCACCCCCTCTGAGTTGAAGAAGCGCGCCCGCGCCCGAGTGCGCGCTGCCCGCGCCGACCGCCTCGACGAGCGCCCCTTTCGCGACCGAAGCATTCAGACTCACCTCTTGGACGCTCTCGCGGATCTCCCCTGCACACCTTCCACCATCTGCGGATATGTCCCCCTCCCGGGCGAGCCGGGCGGCGCGGATCTTCCCGATGTCCTGGCGCGCACTGGAGCGCGAGTGTTGCTTCCTCGCGTTGTTCGTGGTGACGCCCCCAGTCTCGAATGGATCGAATATCAGCCGGACAACCCAAACCTCGTCGAAGGCACGTGGGGAATACTCGAGCCGGTGGGCGAGCCCGTAAGCGACTCGGAGAGTAATGCAATTCACACTTTCCCGACATGCGTCGATGTAATAGTTACACCTGCTCTATCGATTGATTATCATGGGACACGGCTCGGACAGGGCGGTGGCTTCTATGATCGAACTCTTGCCAATCGCCCATCGCATGTGAAGGTGTGGGCAGTGGTAGACCACGAAGAATTCACCCGCGACGTTCCCTGCCAAGACCACGATCTGGTCGTAGACGCTGTGATCCACGACCTCGGATACTTCCCCATCTTTTAATTGCTTTAAAAAGTCTGCGCTAGGTCGCGGACAAGAAAGGTCTTTTGCGCAATGCTTGAAGGTTTTAAGAAGTTCATCATGCGCGGCAACGTCATGGAACTTGCCGTAGCCGTCATCATCGGCGGTGCCTTCACCGCCATCGTCACCGCTTTCACCAACGGCATCGTCGAGCCGCTCCTGGCTGCAGTCGGCGGCTCCCCCGAGTTCGGAATGGGCTTCCACCTCCGCGAGGGCAACGATGCAACGTTCGTCAACATCGGCGCTGTCCTGACCGCCGCCGTCAACTTCCTGATCATCGCTGCCGTCATCTACTTCGTGATGATCATGCCGATGAACAAGCTGGCTGAGATGAACGCTCGCCGCAAGGGCATCGAGCCGGAGGAGGCTGCTGCTACTGAGACCGAGCTGCTGGCCGAGATCCGCGACCTGCTGGTGGAGCAGCGTGGCGGCGAGGCAGAGCCGACCGGCAAGCACGCAGAGAGCTAACCCCCAGCCCCCGTTAGCCCCAGTGCGGCGGGCGCTGTTCCTCTAGGAATCGGCGCTCCTGCTCTGCGGAAGGGCGATCGTCACCCCACTCATCCCGTGAAGGGCTTGAGTGGGGTTTTGCTTTGCCGGAGGCGATGGCGTCAATAAAAGAAGAACCCGAGCCCCCAACCTGGCCGACCTTGCCCACCTTGCCGTAGAACCTGCGACGGCGGCGACCCGGCTGGCTCTTGCCCGAGCGGCCAGTGCTCATGCTAGGCCCGGTTATTCATGTCGCCGACAACGTGGCGAACCAGTGGGCCAAGAGTGGCCATGCCATCGCGGATCGCGCCACGGGATCCGGCGATGTTGACCACCACGGTCGAACCGGAAATACCGGCGACTCCGCGGGACAGGCCCGCGTCCAGGGAGTTAGCCGCCAAACCGGAGGCGCGCAGGGCTTCAGCGATGCCCGGAACCTTGCGGTCCAGCTCGGCGCGGGTGGCCTCCGGAGTCTTATCGCGCGGGCCGGTGCCAGTGCCACCGATTGTGACGACGAGGTCGGCACCGCCGACCACAGCGGTCTGGATTACCTTGCGGATTGCGGACTTGCGGGACTCGACGTTCAGCACGGCATCGACGAGGAAGCCTTCCTCTGCCAGCAGCTCTGCAACCAGCTCGCCGTTCTTGGCCTTTTCCTCCGGGAAGTCGGTGACCAGCACGACCATGGCGCGCAGAGGCGGCTCGTTGCTGAGCTGTTCGCGGGTGCGCTCCTGGGCATCCAGGGTGTGGAACAGTGCGTCGTCCGGCTCCGGGATCTCCTCTGCCAGACGGTCCACCTGTGCGTGATCGACGGAACTCATGGCCATGACCTCGTTGATGTCCGCGTTAATGTCCGCAGATCCTTCTTTAGCCTTCCGAGCTGGCACGGCGATCCTCCTGAATCGATAAACGGATGTAACTAATAAAGTATCCCGTTCGCCCTCGGCTGTACAGGCGAACGGGAATGGGGGGTTTACTCGGCGGCGGTGAGCGTCAGCTCGACCTCCCGTTCCTCGCCATCAGGGCCATCCTTGACCTTCAGCTTGACCTTGTCGCCCACGGCGTGCGAACGGATAGCTGCGATCAGCCCCACGCCCGAATCCACGCGCCGATCATCCACGTGAGTAACCAGATCGCCCTTCTTCAAGCCCGCCTTATCCGCAGGGCTGTCCTTGTTCACATCCGCGATGACGGCACCGTTCTCGCTAGAGCGGGTGTCGACCTTCGCACCGATGATCGGGTGCTCGGCCTTGCCGTTATCGATCAGCTGCTTGGAGATGCGCTCTGCCTGGTTGATCGGGATGGCAAAGCCCAGGCCGATGGAACCGGCCACTTCCCCGCCACCGGTCGAAGCAATGACGGAGGGAATGCCGACGAGTTTGCCCTCCATGTCCACCAGGGCACCACCGGAGTTACCGGGGTTGATGGAGGCATCGGTCTGGATCGCGTCGATAAGGGAAGCCTCGCCGCCGTCCTCACCCGAGGCCTGGACGGGGCGATTCTTCGCCGAAACGATGCCGGTGGTTACCGTGGCTGACAGTCCCAGTGGGGAGCCGATCGCCATCACGTCCTCGCCGACATTCACCATGTCCGAGTCGCCGAACTCGATGGGCTGCAGGTCCGTGACGTCCTTTGCCTTGATAACCGCAATATCCGTGGGCGGATCGGTGGCCACCACCTCTGCCTCGAAGGTGCGGCCGTCGTTGAGGGTAACCTCCATCTTCGCGCGCCCGTCCTGGGCACCCGCGACTACGTGGTTGTTCGTAAGGATCAAGCCGTCGGAGGAAATGATCGAGCCGGAACCTTCTTCTCCGCCCCGGGACGTCATAACTCGGATGGAAACCACAGAGGGCAGAACCTTGTTGGCAATGTCGGTGGTGCTGCCCGGCTTCACCGGGTTGGAAGCCTTCTTATCCTGTGAAGACTTGCTACCGCTGTTGGAGTTATCGAAGGAAGATGTGGCGTTGTTGCTGGCCTGGTTGCCGTTGATCGAATCCATGCCCACGTATGTGACGGCGGAAGCAACTACAGCACCTGCCAGCAGCAGTGCTGCAACGGCCGGGGTGGACCAGCGCTTTTTTTCCTGCGGCTGGTTGCTCAGCTGGGGCTGGTACGGATCTGCGAAAGGTTCCTGCCCCGGCCCCGCCGGTGTAGTAGGCCCCTGCGGTGGCTGCGGCGGAGCCTGCACTGATGTCGGCTGCGGCGACTGCTGCGGGCTCTGCTGCTGTGGGAAGGGCTGCGAGCTCGGTTGCGCCGGCTGTGCCGGTTGTGCAGGCTGCGTAGGCTGTACCGCCGGCCCTACCTGCGTGGCAGGCTCCTGCATCGGCCTCTGCTGTGCCTCCCAGCGCATGTGATCCCGGTGAACTCCACCCTGCGGCCCGCCACCCCCTCGCACCGGCTTCTGGCCACGGTTAGAAAAGTCCGGTTCGCCGGGCATCCGCTGCCCGTCCCCCGAGTTGTTCTCGCCCATATTGTGTTCCCTTTCGTCCATAGCGACCAGTATGTCCGTTATGTATGTAGTTCAGCACTAGGAATGCTGTAGTTTTTCTGCCAGTTTAAGGAAAACTCTTAGAGAAAAGTTCCCGAACCCCCGTCTGGATCCAGTTAACTCGGCTCCCCCGGCAGCACTGCACGCATCAGGGCACCACCGTCGTCCGACTCGTCGGCCACGATCACCCCGTGGTGCCTCTCGATGACCTGCTTGACGATCGCCAGCCCGAGGCCGGAGCCAGGCATTGAACGCGCCTGGATCGAACGGTAGAAGCGGTCGAAGACATTCTCCCGGTCCTCCTTTGGAATTCCGGGGCCAGAGTCCGCCACTCGGATCTCCACTTCCCGGTGTGCTGGAGCGTCGGCATCGGAGCCTGCGGCGTCACCTTCCTCCACAACAATCGGCTGCATCCACACGCGCACCACGCCACCCTCCGGTGACCACTTCGCCGCGTTATCCAGCAGATTCAGCAGCGCGCGCGACAGGGCGAAGGCATCTCCCCGCAGGTGCCAGTCAATCAGGTGCGTATCGAAGGTCACGTCCGGCCGGCGCCGCTGCACACGTTCAATACCCAGCGTGATGAGTTCGGAGATCTCGACGGTGCTCAGAACCACCGGGTTCGAGTCCTCGCGAGCAAGGTCCACCAGGTCGCCGATCAGCCCGCTCATCTCGTCGATCTGTGCGATCACGTCGCGCTCTAGGTCCTTGAGGTCTTCCTCGCTGATGCCGGGACCTTCGCCGTCTTTTCTTTGTGACGCCAACATCAGCAACTCCACGTTTGTACGCAGCGAAGTCAACGGTGTCTTGAGCTCGTGCGAAGCATCCGCGACGAGATTCTTCTGCTTCGTCTGCGCCTCCTGGAGGGCGTTCATCATGTTATTGAAAGAGTCCGTGAGGGATCCGAGCTCGTCATGCGAATAGACGGGGATCTGGCGCAGTTCGCCGGTGCGGGAAACCTCGTCGGCCGCTCGGCGCAGGCGGGTGATCGGTTGAATTCCGGAGTTCGCGACCGCGATGCCCACGATGATGGAGGCGATGAAGCCGGTCACCGCAATCAGAATCAGAACCAACCAGAGGGATTCCAGCGTCTGGTTCGTAAATGCGATGTCCAGACGCAGCACGATCACGCGACCGTCAAGGGCTCCGATGGCGAAGCTGCGCTTGTCGGCTTCCGATTCAAAAGTGTATGGGTCGTCGCCAACGAGGACGGAGATCTCGTTGGGGCTGAGGATGCCCTCGAACTTGTGCACGTCTGCCTGCCGTCCCGCCTGGTCAGCGGGCACGACGAGGACACTCATGTTGTTATCGGAGTCGAAGAAGCGAGGGCGGTAGTCGTCGCCCTCCCCTGTCTCGCTGACCGGAAACTCAAAGCCCGAGTCGATGTAGGCCTGGGCCTGCGTCTGCAGCGTCTTATCCATCTCCTGCGACAGCACCTGCTTCACGGTGGCGTAGGAGGAGATGGTGATGATGGCGATACACAGCATCACCACCATGGCGGTGAGGGCAGCCAGTCGCGTGCGCAGAGATAGTCCGCGCACGGAAAAACGGAGGGACTGGATCAGCCGGTCCCTCCTGCTATCCCCTCGAGTGTCCGCGCCCCCGTTCTCTGCAGAGGCGTACTCGGGCTCTACCGCGAGGTAATCCTCCGGGAGCCTACGCAGGATCACGGTGCGGTCTCACGCAGCGCGTAACCCACCCCACGAACAGTGTGAATCAAACGAGTCTCGTTATTGGCCTCCGTCTTACGGCGCAGGTAGCCGATGTAAACTTCCAGTGCATTTCCGGAGGTCGGGAAGTCGTAACCCCAGACCTCTTCCAGGATGGTGTTGCGGGAAAGCACCTTGCGCGGGTTGTTCATCAGCAGCTCCAGCAGGGCGAACTCCGTGCGGGTCAGGCTGATCTGTCGATCTCCGCGGAAAACATCGCGGGTCTCCGGGTTCAGGGTCAGATCCTCGAAGCGCAGTGGCTCGTGCGCCTCCCCTTCCTGGATCGCGGGACGTGCCGCGCGGCGGAACAGCGAACGAGTGCGGGCAAGCAACTCTTCCAGGGCGAAGGGCTTGGGCAGGTAGTCATCTGCACCGGCGTCCAGGCCGGCCACCCGCTCCTCGACGGAATCGCGGGCGGTTAGCAGCAGGATCGGCAGGTCGTCGCCGTGGCTGCGCAGCTCGCGGCATACGTCCAGACCGTCCTTCTTGGGCATCATCACATCGAGGATGGCCAGGTCCGGTCGTTCGTCAGCGATGAGCTTAAGGGCCTCCTCGCCATCCGTTGCCAGGACGACGGTGTAGCCGTTGAAGATCAGGGAACGGCGCAGGGATTCGCGCACGGCCTGATCATCATCTACAACAAGAATCTTCATGTGCTCCATTGTGCCTATGAAATTGTCACAACGCCCGTGCAGACCCACATTTTTAAGGAAAGCTCAGTATTTCTTAGGCCTGTTTCGCCAATGCAAAACCCCGCCACACGTGCATGTGTGACGGGGTAACGCTACTGGGCTCGTATTAATCCAGGTCGATGAGACCCAGCTGAGCTGCCTTCACCAGACGGCGAGGAATCTGAACATCCTGGCCCTGAACCTTAACGTGCTGCAGAGCAACGTTGTCGGCCTTCCACTGGGAACGGCGGGAGTGCGTGTTTGCACGGGACATACGGCGCTTCGGAACTGCCATTGTCTACTACCTCCTAATTAAAGGTATTGAAAGTGTGAAATAGGTTTCTTGTGATCTTCGTGGTGTGAAGAGGTCTTACTTCTTCTTGCGGCGGGTCATGTTGCCGTAGCGACGCTGGAACTTCTCCACGCGGCCGGCGGTATCCATGACGCGCTGAGCGCCGGTCCAGAAGGGGTGGGACTCGCTGGTCACGTCAACGACGATGAGCGGGTACTCGTTGCCGTCTTCCCATTCAACGGTGCGGTCGGAGGTAGCGGTGGAGCGAGTGATGAACTGGTGGCCAGTGCTCGCATCCTTGAAGACTACGGGGTGGTAGTCGGGGTGGATATCCTTCTTCATGGTTTCCTCTTATTCCCTTAGGTACGTGTACATCAGGTCGGTCCCGTGCGTTACCTGCACGGGTCGTGCCTGAGTCGGGTCATAAAAAGCAGCGCGCCTTCTTTTACCTGACGCCCTTTAGGCCACTCCGCTAAGCGGGTGGATTTTGGGCGCGACAAAGTCGGTCGCACAACGAGGGTTTATCATAGCGAAGGATAAGGCCATAAAGAAAATCGCGTTTTCCTAGCTGGAATGGGGCGAACTGGGGCGTAGGGGCGTCAGAAACAGCGATTAGGTTATGGCGCGACGGTGCTGTAAAGTTAGCTCCCGCTGTTGTCTATGTAAACGTCATCGCCGGACAGATTTTAGGCTAGATACGCTAGATGCAGCGCCCCACCACCTAAGACTCTTGGCCCGTCTAACCATGGGTTTTGGAAGTGCGCGGCGCAGGCACCTGAGATCTCCGGCGGAAGGAGAAAACCCATGTCGGCATATTGCCAGGTCACGGGACGCAAGCCGAGCTTCGGCAAGTCTGTGTCCCACTCGCACCGCCGCACGAACCGTCGCTGGAACCCGAACATCCAGCGCCGTACGTTCTACTTGCCCTCTGAGGGCCGTTCCATCACGCTGAACGTGTCCACCAAGGGCCTGAAGACCATTGACCGTGACGGCATCGAGTCTGTCGTTGCCAAGATCCGCGCCCGTGGGGAGAAGATCTAACTATGGCACGTAACGATATCCGCCCAATCATCAAGCTGAAGTCTACGGCTGGCACCGGTTACACCTACGTCACCCGTAAGAACAAGCGCAACAACCCGGATCGCATCACCCTGAAGAAGTTCGATCCGATTGCCCGCAAGCACGTCGAATTCCGCGAGGAGCGATAGTTTATGGCTAAGAAGTCCATGATCGCGAAGAACGAGCAGCGCAAGGAAATCGTCGCCCGCTACGCGGAGCGTCGCGCTGAGCTCAAGAAGATCATCAAGAACCCGAACAGCACCGACGAGGAGCGCCTGGATGCACAGTGGGAGCTGAACCGTCAGCCCCGCGACGCTTCCCCAGTTCGCGTCCGTAACCGCGATGCAGCTGATGGCCGCCCGCGCGGCTACCTGCGTAAGTTCGGCCTGTCCCGTGTACGTGTCCGCAACATGGCTCACCGCGGTGAGCTGCCGGGCGTACGCAAGTCCAGCTGGTAAGGGGGAGCTTTCACAATGAAGCGCACCAACATGAAGAAGGCGCGGATGGAACAGTCCCGCCGCCCGAAGAAGAACCCGCTCAAGGCCGAGGGCATTGAGACGGTTGACTACAAGAACTACGACCTGCTGCGTAAGTTCATCTCCGAGCGTGGCAAGATTCGCTCTCGCCGCGTGACGGGCCTGACCCCGCAGCAGCAGCGTCAGGTTGCCACCGCCGTGAAGAACGCACGCGAGATGGCCCTGCTGCCCTTCCACAGCCGCTAAGCCGCTGTGCCCTTTCGGGCTGGCAGCATAAGGCTGCAGCCTGGAGACGTTTAACAGACACGATCAAGACCCACCGCCCCGTGCGAAAGCGCGAGCTAGGCGGCGGGTCTTTTTCGTGCCTTTTTGCCACCCGCCCGGCGGCCTGTCTGCTTTCTTCGCTAAGCTTGCACAGTAAAACTCTTAAGCGCTCCCCTTTGCCTGCCGGGTTGAGAAGGGGCGCTGCCCCCATCGGGCGCAAGCCGAACAACAGTTAGGAAGCCTGCAGTTGAGCAATAACAACAACTATCCCAACGGCGACTTTGGTTCCAATGATCTGCCGGATTACAACAGCTACACCGGCGGTAACTCCGACGGCTCCAACCCCTACGAGCAGGCCGGCTATGGCGCTGAACAGAACAGCTATGGAGCCGAGCAGGCCGGTTACGGTGCTGAGCAGGGTGGCTACGGCGACGGCAACTACGGCGCCGGCGCCCCCAATGCTTATGGCGCGCCCGCATTCCCGAATGCTGCGGCCAATAACGGTGCCATGTTCGGCAACGACCGCCCGGGCGCTTGGAAGCGCCTGCTGGCTCTCATCATCGACAGCCTCTTGGTGCAGGTGGTTATCGGCAGCATTGTGATGTTCGCTATCGCTGGTCAGGACCTAATGGATTGGTTCCAGGCCACTGTCAACGCAGAGTCCCCCGATGCCGTGGACGTGCCCTACCCGACCACCAAGGTGATGATCTCCAGCGTCATCATGCTGGTCGTTTGGTTGACCTACCGTGTTCTCATGGAGTCCAAGAAGGGAGCCACCCTCGGCAAGATGGCTATCGGCGCCCGTGTGGTCACCGCCGACGGCCAGAACATCGATCCGGTAGAGTCGCTGAAGCGCAACAGCTGGTACATCATCGGCGTTGTCCTGGGCATGATCCCGAACGTCGGTGCTTTTCTGCAGCTTGTCGTCTACATTGCAGTGGGCGTGACCATCGGCCAGAACTCGGAGAAGCAGTCCTTCACCGATAAGTTCGCCAACGCCTACGTGGTGGACAAGTCCGCGTACTACGGGGTTAACTAAGGTCGCGACTACTGCGCTTAAGGCGCAAACACTTAACACACTTACATAGCCTCATGTTGAACGTCCTCTCCGGCTTCGCCGTCGTCATCTTCGTCATAGCGATCGGCTTCGGAGTAGGGCGTCTTCGACTTTTAGGCCCCAATGCGGTCTACACCCTGAACATGTTCGTATTCTGGATCGCGCTGCCCTGCACGCTGATCACGTTCATGTCGAAGACGGACATTGCCCAGCTATTCGGCCCGAACCTACTGGTCGTGGCACTGTCCACCCTCACCACGGGCTTCTTGGCTTTCCTTGGCTATCGCTGGATTACGCGACGGTCCACCGAGGATTCCATCATCGCGATGCTGGCCTGCACCTACTGCAACGGCTCCAACCTGGGCATCCCACTAGCCGCCCATTTGATGGACGACCCCACGCTCACCCTCCCGGTGATCCTCTTCCAGGTCGGCTTCTACGGCCCGCTGAGCGTTCTGGCCCTGGACATGCGCACCGGCAAGCAGACCACGAACTTCGTGTGCTCTACGCTGCTGACGATCCTGAAGAACCCTCTGATCATCGGCGCCACCATCGGCATCGTCATCTCTCTTCTGCAGCACAACACGGGCTTTACCCTGCCGACGATCGTCGCGGATCCGCTGGGGATCATCGCGGACGCCACCGTCGGCTGCGCTCTGATCGCCTTCGGCATGTCCATGGCGGAGGTACGTGTGCTCCAGCCCGGCCTGTCGCCCCGTCGCTCCGTGTGGGCGGCGTCGTTGGTCAAGACTGTCGTGCATCCCGCCATCGCCGCGTTCTACGGTGTCTTTCTTTTCGACGCCACGTCCCAGCTGCTTTTGGCCATGGTTCTCCTGGCGGCCCTCCCGACCGGGCAGAACGTCTTCACCTACGCCCAACGTTTTGGCGTGAATAAAGTTTTAGCGCGAGACACCGCGGTGGTTTCCACGGGTCTCGCGCTACCGGTGATGGCGCTGATTATGGTGCTTCTACATGTCTGATAGTTCACTCAAGCTTAGGCCCAGGATTCCGACGAAAAAGACGAAGTACAGGAGGATAAAGGCAGCGGATACCACCACAGATGCAATGGCTAGGTTCTTTGCCTTGTCCGATGCATCCTGTGCACCTGGATAATCGCCGCGGTACCAGCGGCTTTCTACCTGTGAGGAGTAGTAGATGCCTACTGCACCGAGGGGCAGGCAGCACAGGAGGGTGGCTAGAATAGTCGCCCACATCCAGTTATCCGGCGGGGTGCTGCCCACGCCCGGCTGGTAATTCTGCCCCAGCTGCGCGCCGTAGCCGGCGGACTGATTCGGGTAACTGTTGTTCTGATAGCTGCCGTAACTCGGCGGCTGGTTCTGGCTCGGGTTCTGGTTGTACCCGCTGTTGTAGGGGTACCCCTGGTTTCCCTGCTGGCCGAAAGGGTCCTCGTTGGAAGGGGTCTGGTCGTAAGGGTTGGTCACTGACTTCCTCGGCTAACTTCTTGGAGTTGGTTGGTAACTGAAATACGTCATTAAAATACCAAAGCAGAGCAGAATGTTCCCGAACCGAAAGAAACTATACGCGCAATTCTACAAACGGCGAGAACGGCAAAATGCGTGCGATGAACCATAGCCCGATCACTACCCCCACTGCCATGGGGGCATGTCGGAAATGCTCCCAGTTGGGAATCCGCTTCCCCCATGATCGTGCGGTCCAGGCCAGCCAGCTCCAAATCAACAGGATGACGGCGAGGATCCCAACCGCGTTGTAGTGCAGCGCGGCGCTGAAATCCCCCTGAACCAGCGCCTGGATCATGCGCATCGATCCACAGCCGGGGCAGTTAAAGCCGAATAGTGCCTTCGTGGGGCATTCTGGGATCACCCCGCCCGGGGTCTGCGGATCGGCTGCGGCTATGGCGCAGCACGCACACACCGCTGCCGCGCCGACTGCCAGCGGCAGCAGCTTTTTGAAAGCACCGGTTCGAATATCGCCACCGGCGCCTGACCGCGTTCCTAGCGCCACAGCAGCAGCGCGTCGCCCTGACCGCCGCCGCCACAGAGGGAAACGGCAGCCTTGCCGGAGCCGCGGCGCTTCAGCTCGTGCGCCGCGTGAACCACCAGGCGGGCACCGGAGGCGCCGATCGGGTGGCCCAGTGAGATGCCGCCGCCGTGGATGTTGGTCTTCTCCAGCGGGTAGTCCAGGTCCTTGATGGACTGTGCAACCACGGAAGCAAAGGCCTCGTTGATCTCCAGAAAGTCCAGGTCGCTGGCCTCCCAGCCGGCCTTCTTCAGCGCTGCGGCGGTAGCCTGCGACGGCTGGGAGTGCAGCTTGGTGTCCGGGCCGGCGGTCTGGCCGTACTCGCCCAGGGTGGCCAGGATCTCCAGCCCCTTGGCCTCAGCGTTCTCGCGGGTGGTCAGCACCACGGCTGCCGCACCGTCGGAGATCTGGGAGGCAGAGGCGGCGGTGATGGTGCCGTCCTTCACGAAAGCTGGGCGCAGCTTCGCCAGCCCCTCGGCGGTGGTACCGGGGCGGATGCCCTCGTCGGCGGAGACGGTCACGGTCTCCTTGCGGCCCTTGACCTCGATGGAGACGATCTCGTCGTTGAAGACACCATCGTTGGTAGCGGCCTCGGCCAGCTGGTGGGAGCGGGCTGCAATCTCGTCCTGCTCCTCGCGGGTGATGCCGCGCTCGGCGTTACCCTCGTCGGTCTCCAGCCCCATGGCGGTGCCCTCGTTCGGGTCAGACAGGCCGTCGCGCTCCAGGGAATCCTGCAGCGCCAGAGAGCCATAGCCCTTGCCCGCGCGCACGCCCGCGGCGATGTGCGGGGCGTTCGTCATGGACTCCTGACCACCGGCGACAACGATGCTGGCATCGCCCAGACGGATCAGGCGGGAGGCGTTAATCACGGCATCCAGGCCGGACAGGCACACCTTGTTCACGGTCATTGCGGGGACGTTCATCGGGATGCCAGCGGCCACAGCGGACTGCTTCGCGGGGTTCTGCCCGGAGCCCGCCTGTACAACCTGGCCCATCAGCACGTAATCCACGGCATCCGCGGCCACACCAGAGCGCTCCAGCACGGCCTTGATGGTCTCTGCGCCCAGATCGACCGCGCTCTTCTTCGCCAGCGCGCCGAGCATGCGCCCCTGCGGGGTGCGTGCTGCGCCTACAACGACAATGTCCTTCGGGTCTTCCTGCAAGGTCATCTGATAAATCCTAACTTTCGAAACTAGTGGCGTCATCGCTTAAAAAAGCCTGCGTCGTGCCCTCAAGTATGGCACGAACGATGGCCCAGCGAGGCCGATTGGGGGTCTACCCCAGTGCCGTCTTAAACAGCACTGCGGTCTTTTCTTCTACCTCTTCTGTGGTGACGCCAGGTGCCAGCTCCACCAAGGTCAGCCCACCTTCGTCGCGGTCGAAAACCGCAAGGTCAGTGATGATCCGATCGACCACGCCGAGGCCGGTAGTCGGCAGCGTGAGCTCCTCGATGAGCTTCGGCTCCCCGGTCTTGGTGGTGTGATCCATGAGGACGATCACCCGGCGCGCGCCGACGACCAGATCCATGGCGCCGCCCATGCCCTTGACCATCTTGCCGGGCACCATCCAGTTGGCGATGTCCCCGCGGGCGTTGACCTCCATGGCGCCGAGGATGGCGACGTCGATCTTGCCGGCGCGGATCATGCCGAAGCTTAGGGCGGAATCGAAGTAGCTGGTGCCGGGCAGTGCCGTCACTGTCTCCTTGCCTGCATTGATGAGGTCCGGGTCTGCGTGGCCCGCTTCCGGGTAGGGGCCGATGCCCAGCATGCCGTTTTCCGATTGCAGGGAAACGGTCACGCCTTCCGGCACATAGTTCGGCACCAGAGTGGGCATGCCGATGCCGAGGTTTACGTACTGGCCGTCCTCGAGCTCCTGGGCGGCACGGGCGGCCATTTCTTGCCTAGTCCAGCCGGTCATCGCACGGTCTCCTTTTCAATCATCTTGTCGGCTGCCTGTTCCGGGGAAAGCTCCACGATTCGGTGGACGAACACGCCGGGCAGGTGAATGTCGTCCGGGTCGAGCTCGCCGACCTCCACGACCTTTTCGGCCTCCACGATGCAGATCTTGCCGCTCATAGCAGCCAGGGGGTTGAAGTTGCGGGCGGTCTTGGCGAATCGCAGGTTGCCGTCCTTGTCGGCGACGGCGGCGCGGACCAGGCCAAAGTCGGCGCGGATGGCGGTTTCCAGCACGTAGTCCTCGCCGTCGATGGTGCGGGTTTCCTTCGCGGGAGAGGCCACCTCCACCTTGGTCTTGTCTGCCTGGTCGTACTTCCACGGCATACCTCCCTCGGCGACGAGCGTGCCCACCCCGGTGCGAGTGAAGAAGGCACCAATGCCGGAACCGCCTGCGCGCAGACGCTCCGCCAAGGTGCCCTGCGGAGTGAGCTCTACCTCGAGCTCACCATCTAGATACTGGCGGGCGAACTCCTTGTTTTCGCCGACGTAGCTGGCCACAATGCGGCGCAGCTGGCGGTTCTCCAGCAGCAGCCCCAGACCGCGGCCATCCAGGCCTGCGTTGTTACTTACTGCTTCGAGGTCTTTGACCTGCGTGCGGCTGAGCTCTTCGAGCAGAACCTGCGGGATGCCGCACACGCCGAATCCGCCGACGGCCAGGGTGGCGCCGTCTTTAATGTCAGCGATTGCCTCCGCGGCAGTGCGCAGTTTTGAATGATGCGGCGCTGTGGTGCTCACGGTTGCTTCCTTTCTGTTTGGGTCAGTTTGGGTCTGTTTGGGTTTGTGGGTTCGGGTTGGTGCTTATTTCTGGTAGATCCCGAGCAGCTCCACAGCGTGCTCACGCAGCTCTACCTTGCGGACCTTGCCCGAAAGCGTCATCGGGAAGGATTCCACGCACTCGACATACTTCGGGATCTTGTGGCGGGTCAGTTCGCCATCGCAGAACTCGCGAATGGCCGCCTGATCCAACGGCTCAGTGTCCTCGCGCATGATGATGAAGGCCATCAGCTCCTCGCCGTACTTCTCGTCCGGCACGCCCACGACCTGCACGTCGGAGATGTCCGGGTGAGTCATGAGGAACTCTTCGATTTCCCGCGGGTAGAGGTTCTCGCCACCGCGGATCACCATGTCCTTCGCGCGTCCGGTGATGCGTGCGTAGCCTTCCTCGTCCATCGTTCCCAGGTCGCCGGAGTGCATCCAGCCGTCCTCGTCGATGGCATCCGCCGTCTTGCCGGGCATGTCCCAGTAGCCCTGCATCACCAGGAAGCCACGGATCAGGATTTCGCCCTGCTCGCCACGCTTCACAGTTTCGCCGGTCTCGGAGTCCACGATCTTCACTTCGATGTGCGGGTTGGGGCGGCCGACCGTACCCACGCGCTTCTCGATCGGATCGTCCACCAGCGTCTGGTGATTCACCGGAGAGGTTTCCGTCATGCCGTAGGCGATGGTGATCTCGTTGATGTTCATGATGTCCATCACCTGCCGCATCGTGCGGGTGGGGCAGGCGGTGCCAGACATGATGCCGGTGCGCAGGCTGGACAGGTCGTAGGTCTTGCCCTTGGCCTTGGCGTGCTCGATCTCGTCGAGCTCTGCCATGAACATCGTCGGCACGCCGAACAGGCTGGTGGCCTTGCCGTGCTCAACGGCCTCTAGCACCGACTGTGGGTTGAAGACCGGGCCAGCGATGATCGTCGTTGCACCGTGGGTGATGGCACCCAGGTTGCCCATCACCATGCCGAAGCAGTGGAAGAAGGGAACGGGGATAACGACCTTATCCTGGTCGGTGTACTGCAGGGTCTCCCCCACCAGGTAGCCGTTGTTCAGGATGTTGCGGTGGGTCAGGGTGGCGCCCTTGGCCATGCCGGTGGTGCCGGAGGTGTACTGGATGTTGATGGGATCGTCCGGGTGCAGCTGCTCGCGCACCGGGTTCAGGTCCAGGATCGCGTGGTTGGCCAGCTCGTCCCAGCGCTCGGAGCCGAAGAAGATCGTCTCCTTGTAGTTGTGGCGGCTGAACTGGCTTTCCGCAGCGTCGATCATCGCGCGGTAGTTCGAGTCCTTGAAGCGGCCCGCGGAGAACAAGCCCTTCACGCCGGATTGGCCCATGGCGTAGACCAGCTCCTTGTGGCGGTAGGACGGGTTGATGCAGACCAGAATCGCACCGATCTCGGCGGTGGCGAACTGCACCAGCGTCCACTCCCAGCGGTTGGGCGCCCAGATGCCGATGCGGTCGCCCTTGCGGTAGCCGGCGGCGTGCAGGCCGGAAGCCAGGCGCTGCACCTTGCGGTAGAACTCCGTGTACGTCAGGTGTACGTCACCGTAGAAGTCGATGATCGCGTCGTGGTCCGGGTACTCGGCCACGATGCGGGCGAGGCACTGGCCGATGGTCTCGTCCAGCAGGTCCACGTCGGTACGTCCAACCTGGTGCGACAGGGTGGGGTCCAGATCCGCCGGGTCGGAAATAACAATCGGGCGGTCGTTGCGAGTCGGGGTAGTCATGGTTATCAACCTTTTCGTGGGAAAGGAATCTTGCGTTGAAGCAAAGTCGGGTGGGCGGGTGGAATGGGCGGGGTGAAGAAGCTGGTCAGCGAAAGGGGAACTAGCGAATCCTGGCGGCGATCACTTCGGCCTGGCGCAGCAGAGGCGCATCGATCATCTGGCCGTCCAGCGCGAACGCTCCGGAGTTCTCGGCCGCCCCTTCGATGACCCGGCGCGCCCAGGTGGCTTGCTCCTCGGTGGGCGCGTAGGCCTCGCGGATGACGGGCACCAGGCCGGGGTGGATCGAAACGGTGGCC
Source organism: Corynebacterium evansiae (assembly GCF_027570065.1). Classification (NCBI taxonomy): domain Bacteria; kingdom Bacillati; phylum Actinomycetota; class Actinomycetes; order Mycobacteriales; family Corynebacteriaceae; genus Corynebacterium; species Corynebacterium evansiae. The sequence goes on from NZ_JAKMUT010000003.1 coordinate 320,470, forward strand.
GCGAAACCACTGGCGGCTGCGTCGATGGCCTCGGCGCTGGCGCCTTCCGTGTCCTTCGTGTCCGCGTGGATGGAATCCAGCGCCACGATGCCCGCTGAGGCTGCGTGCAGCAGCACCATTGCTCGGGTCAAGCGTGGGACCTCCCGGTAGCCTCCCGGGTGGCCGGACGGCCCGCCGCCGGGGGTGGGAACCTCTCCGGCGCCGTAGCGGGAGCTCGTCCCACCGAGTGCCGCTGTGAGGTCCTCGGCACCCCAGAACAGAGCCACCACCTGCGGGTCTGCGGCGATCTCCGCGAGGTTCACCACGCCCCTGGGGGTTTCAATCAGGGCGATCGCGCGAAAGTCTTCGGGAAGCGCCCGGCGGTTGGAGCCGGCGTCACCAAGAACAAGAGCGCTTTCCACCTTCGGCACCATCACGGTTCTAAACGGCGAGTCCGTGACGGCGGCGAGGTCCGCGGCGAAATCGGGCGAGTCGATGGGGTTAATGCGCACGATGGTGCGCTCCGGGTCCAGGTCCGCGTGGATCACGTTCTGCCTGGCCTCGGCGCGGTTTTCGGCGCGGCAGCCGTCCTCGAGGTCGAGGATGACCATGTCGGAACGGTCGGCGGCCTTAGCGAAGCGCTCGGGGCGGTCGGCCGGGGCGAAAAGCAGTGCGGGTCCCTGTGGTAGCCATGCGGTGTTGGACACTGCGGTGTTAGACATCTTCACCCGAACCTTCCGGTGCGCACTGCATCAGCGTCTTGCGCGTGGCCTTGCACACGATGGTGCCGTCCTGGTTGCGCCCGATGTGTTCCAGCTCCACGATGCCCTGCCCGGGGCGCGACTTCGACAGTCGCTTACCCACGCAGCGCGTTTCGGCGTACAGGGTATCGCCGTGGAACATGGGCGCGGGGAAGGAAATCTCGCTGAACCCCAGGTTGGCCACGATGGTGCCCAGGGAAAGCTGGCTGACGGACAGGCCCACCACCGTGGACAGGGTGAACATGGAGTTCACCAGCCGCTCGCCGCGGAAGCCATCCTGCGTGGCGGCCCATGCCGCGTCGATGTGCAGCGGCTGGGTGTTCATGGTCATGGTGGTGAACAGGGTGTTATCCGCCTCGGTGACGGTGCGCCCAGGTTGGTGCCGGTAGACCACGCCCTCGGTGAACTCCTCGAACCACAGGCCGCGCTGCACAACTTCTTTTTCTGCGCTCATTGTCGCTGGTCTCCTATACTTTTCGCTTGCTTGCTGGTGCTCTTTTATTGACGCCTTCTCGTCCCCGCGCCCCATCGACGTGTGGCTTACACGCCCAGGGCTCGGGCGATGAGCATTTGCTGCACCTCGGTGGTGCCTTCGCCGATCTCGAGGATCTTGGAGTCGCGGTAGTGGCGGGCAACGCGGTATTCGTTCATGAATCCGTAGCCGCCGTGGATCTGCGTGGCATCGCGGGCGTTATCCATCGCGGCCTCGGAGGCGACCATCTTGGCGATGGATGCTTCCTTGCTGAAGTTCTCCCCCGCGGCCATCTTCGCCGCGGCTGCGTACCAGGCCTGGCGGGCGGTCCAGGCGCGGGCTTCCATGCGGGCGATCTTGAAGCTGATGGCCTGGTACTCAGAGATCGGCTTGCCGAAGCTGGTGCGCTCCTTGGCGTAGCGCACGCACTCGTCCACGCAGCCCTGGGCGGCACCCGTGGCCAGCGCGGCGATGGCGATGCGGCCTTCTTCGAGGATGGACAGGAAGTAGGCGAAGCCGCGGCCGCGCTCGCCGACGAGGTTCTCCTCCGGCACGCGGACGTTGTCGAAGGTCAGCGGGTGGGTGTCGGAGGCGTTCCAGCCCACCTTGTTGTAGGAGGGCTCGGCGGTGAAGCCAGGAGTGCCACTGGGCACGATGATGGCGGAGATTTCCTTCTTCCCGTTCTCCCGCTGGCCGGTGACGGCGGTGGCGGTGACCAGGGAGGTGATGTCCGTGCCGGAGTTGGTGATGAACTGCTTGGAGCCGTTGATGACCCACTCGCCGCCGTCGAGCTTGGCGGTGGTCTTGGTGCCGCCTGCGTCCGATCCGGCTTCGGGCTCGGTCAGGCCGAAGCCCGCCAGGTTCTTGCCCGCCACCAGGTTGGGCAGGTAGGTCTCCTTCTGCTTGTCACTGCCGAAGCGGTAGATCGGCATGATTCCCAGGGAAACTCCGGCCTCCAGGGTGATGGCGACGGACTGGTCCACGCGGGCGAGCTCTTCCAGTGCCACGCCGAGGGCCATGTAGTCGCCGCCCATGCCGCCGTATTCCTCGGAGATCGGCAGGCCGAACAGCCCCATTTCTCCCATCTGGCGGACGACGTCGTAGGGGAAGGTGTGGTCGCGGTCGTGCTGGGCGGCGACGGGGTCGACCACGCGGTTGGCGAAGTCCTCCACCGCGTCGCGCAGCTCGTGCAGCTCGTCGGAGAGGTAGGGGTTGCGGTTCTTGGTGCTCTGGCTCATGGTTTGGGTCCTCTTTCTGGGTTGGATGTCTGGGTTGGGTGTGTGGGTTAGGGAGATACGTGTGAAGTGAGGTTTTTAGTTGTCGCTGCCATCGGCGCTGTCGGCGGCGATGACCTCCGCCAGAACTTCTCCGGTGCCGACCTTCTGCCCGACGGCGGCGTGGATCTTGACCCGCCCGTCGCAGGTGGCCTCGAGGGTGTGCTCCATCTTCATGGCCTCGATGACGATCACGGGCTGGCCCTCGGTGACGTCGTCGCCATCGGCGACTTCCACGGCGATGACCGTGCCGGGCATGGGGCTCAGAATGTCCGGCGACTCCTCCGAGCTGGCTTCCGCGTCGTTCGCAGTGCCGGAGAACACCTCCACCACGTGCGTGCCATGCGGGCCAGTGATGCTGCCGCTGGTAGTGGCGCTCCACTTCTCTGCCGGGCCGCCGTCGAAGGAGAGCCGCCATTCGGTGGCTCTGCCCTGCGGGTTGGCGACCACCTGGATGCTCCTGGTCTCGGCCTGCACCGGCGCGTCCTCGTCGTCACCGCTGGTCAGCGGAGTGAGCTGCACCTCCCAGCTGCCGTTGCTGTACTCCGCGCGGGCTTCCACGGGCGCCGTGACGCCACTCGGATCCGCCAGCACCAGCCGCAGCGGGGCGCGATGCCCAGCGCCGCGCCAGCCGTCGCGGGCGGTCCACACACTGCCCAGCGGGGTTGCGGTTGCCTTTGTTTCGGACGCCCCTTCGGCTCCGCCAGCCAACGTCCCAGCCAGGTGCAGCAGCGCGACGGCGAAGGTATCCGCGGGGACCTCCCGGGGCTGGAACTCTTCGACAATGGAGTCGAGCAGTCCGGTGTGCAGGTCTCCCGCCACGACCTCCGGGCGGGTGACCAGGAAGCGGTTGAAGTCGATGTTGGTGGTCAGTCCCTCGATGCGGGTGTGGGAAAGCGCCTGGTCCAGGCGCTCGAGGGCTGCCTCACGCGTGTCGGCGTGGGTGATGATCTTCGCCAGCATTGGGTCGTAGTCGGAGCTGACCTCTTGGCCCTCCACCACGCCGGCGTCCACACGAATCCCTTCCCCGCGCGGCCAGGAAAGACCCGTGATTAGTCCGCCGGTGGGCAGGAATCCGGCGGCGGCATCCTCGGCGTAGACGCGAGCCTCCACCGAATGCCCGTTGAGCTGCACGTCATCCTGCGTGATTGGCAAGGCCTCGCCGCGGGCCACGCGGATCTGCCATTCCACCAGGTCGCGGCCTGTAACCATCTCGGTGACTGGGTGCTCGACCTGCAGGCGGGTGTTCATCTCCATGAAGAAGAAGCGCTCGGGCTGCTTGGCGGAAACAATGAACTCCACGGTGCCCGCGCCGCAGTAGCCGCAGGCGCGAGCCGCGTCGCAGGCGGCCTCGCCGATCTCCTGCCGGGTCTTCTCATCCAGCAGGGCCGACGGTGCCTCTTCGATGACCTTCTGGTGGCGGCGCTGCAGCGAACACTCGCGCTCGCCCAGGTGGATTACGTTGCCGTGGGAGTCGGCGACGATCTGCACTTCGATGTGCCGGGGCGTGTCCACGAAGTGCTCCAGGAACAGCGTGTCGTCGCCGAAGGAGCTGGCGGCCTCGCGGCGGGCGGAAACTAGCGCGCTGGCCAGCTTCTCCGGCTCTTCGACCAGGTGCATTCCCTTGCCGCCACCGCCGGCGGAAGGCTTGATCAGCACCGGGAAGCCCACCGAGTCTGCAGCGTCGATGATCTCCTGATCCGTCAGGTTCGGCCGGGAGATACCGGGCACGGTCGGCACGTCGCGGGATTCCACGGTGGCGCGGGCGGTGATCTTGTCGCCCATCTTGTCGATAGCCCCGGCGGGCGGGCCGATGAAGATGATTCCCTCGTCCTCGCAACGCTTGGCGAAGGTCGCGTTCTCCGAGAGGAAGCCGTAGCCGGGGTGGATGGCGCCGGCGCCGGTCGCCTTGGCGGCGTCAATAACCTTGTCGATGTTGAGGTAGGACTCCGCAGCGGCGGCAGGGCCCAAACACACGGCCTTGTCGGCGGCGTGCACGTGCGGGGCGGCGGAATCCGCCTCGGAGTAAACGGCCACGGCCTTCAGCCCCATGCGGTGCACGGTGCGGATCACGCGCAGGGCGATCTCGCCGCGGTTGGCGACCAGCACCGTATCGAACGGGCCGGTGAGAGCATGTGTGTCACTCATGTCAGATTCTCTTTCTTGTGGTGGATACTTAGGCAGCTTGAACAGGAGTTACATGCGGAATACGCCGAAACCGGTTTCCTCGCGCGGAGCCTGAGCGCAGATGTCGAGGGCCATGGCGAGGGTGCGGCGGGTGTCCGCGGGGTCGATCACCCCGTCGTCCCAGAGGCGCGCGGTGGAGTACCAGCAGGTGGATTTTTCGTCGAACATTTCGCGGATGGGAGCCTCGAAGGCCTCTTGCTCCTCGGCCGACCACTCCTCGCCCCGGCGCTCGATCTGCGCGCGGCGGACGGTGGAGAGGGTCATGGCCGCCTGGGGGCCGCCCATCACCGCGATGCGCGCGTTCGGCCACATCCACAGGAAGCGCGGCGAGTAGGCCCGCCCGCACATCGAGTAGTTGCCCGCGCCGAAGGCAGCGCCGGTGACGACGGTGAGCTTGGGCACCGATGCGGTGGCCACGGCGTTCACCATCTTCGCCCCGTGCTTCGCGATTCCGCCCTCTTCGTATTGACGCCCCACCATGAAGCCGGTGGTGTTCTGCAGGAAGATGATGGGGATGTTCCGCTGCTCGCAGAGCTCGATGAAGTGTGCGCCCTTCATGGCGGCTTCGGAGAAGATGATGCCGTTGTTGGCGATCACTCCGACCTGGTGGCCTTCCAGCCGGGCGAACGTCGTGATGATGCTGTTGCCGTATTCGCTCTTGAACTCCGACAGGCTGCCCTCGTCACACAGGGTTTCGATGACCTCGTGCGCATCGTAGGGAATCTTCGGGTCGGTGGGCACGATGTCGTAGAGGTCCTCCTGCGGGCGCGGGGCCGGCACGGGGGTGCTGCGCTTCCAGGGGGTCGGCTTGGATTCCGGCAGGGTCTCAACGATGTTGCGCATGATCCGCAGCGCGTCCTCGTCGTCGGCTGCCAGGTGATCCGTCACGCCGGAGATACGAGAGTGCATCGCGCCGCCACCGAGTTCCTCAGGAGTTACGTCCTCGCCGGTGGCGGCCTTCACCAGCGGCGGGCCGGCCAGGAAGATGGTGCCCTGGTTCTCCACGATGATGGTCTCGTCGCTCATGGCGGGAACGTAGGCACCACCGGCGGTGCAGGAGCCCATGACGGCGGACAGCTGCGGGATTCCCTTGGCCGACAGGTTGGCCTGGTTGAAGAAGATGCGGCCGAAGTGGTTGCGGTCCGGGAACACGTCATCCTGCTGCAGCAGCATCGCGCCGCCGGAATCCACCAGGTAAATGCACGGCAGGTGGTTCTGCTCGGCGATCTCCTGGGCACGGAGGTGCTTCTTCACGGTCATCGGGTAGTAGGTGCCGCCGGAGACGGTGGCGTCATTAGCGGCGATCAAGCAGAGGCGACCACTAACGAGCCCGACTCCGGCGACGATGCCCGCCGCCGGCGCCTTGCCGTCGTACATGTCCTCGGCTGCCAGCGGCGCGATCTCCAGGAACGGGCTGCCGGGGTCCAGCAGCAGGCGGATGCGGTCGCGTGGCAGCAGCTTGCCGCGGTCGGTGTGGCGCTTGCGGGCCTTCTCCCCTCCTCCGGCCTGAGCACGGGCGAGGCGCTGGCGAAGCTCTTCGACGAGCTCGCGGTGGCTCGGGATTTCGCGAGCGGCGCCGCGGGGGTTGGCCGGATCTGTCGCTTGGGTGGTTGCAGTATCCACGTATGCAGCTCCTAGGAAGATGACGGAAGGTGGCGGAATCCGAGTGCCAGAGCGCCGTCGAGCGCCCCGCGCTTGAGATTCAGTTACAAGTGATTAACTAACTTGTTGCCGTCACCTTAAGTGACCTAGACCACTTTTGCTAGTGAATCTAAAAAGTTTCCCCTCTTTAACTACCCCCGAAAGCAGTACCCCGCCTTAGGCCAACCCCACAGCAGCGCGCGCCGCAGCCACCGTCTGCCGCCGCACCAACGCGGCAGAAGCCCAGCCGCGAGTCAACTCCGAGGAGTTAATCATTCCCATCACCAGCTGCGCAGTGATGCGGCCCGCCTCTCCCTTGTAGCGCGGATCCATCTCCCCCAGCGCCTCCGCAAACATCTTCAAATAGCTTCCCTGCGCGGAACGCACACGGCCACGACCCTCCTCCCCCATGCGGAAAAGCTCGCGGTTATGCAGGCGAATTAGCTCTGGCTGGGACAGCGCGAAGTCCACCTGGAAGTCAATCAGCACCGCCAGGCGCTCGCGCGGATCCACCAGGCCGTCGACGATTTTGCGCGCCTCGGATAACAGGTGCTCCGAAATGCCCGTCATCAGCTCCGTCAGGATCTCTTCCTTACCGGAAAAGTGCCGGTACACCGCCGGCCCGGAGACCCCCACGGCATGCCCGACCTCTTCCAGGCGAGTTCCATGGAACCCCTTGTCGGACATGATCTCAGCAGCTGCGCGCAGCAGCTCCACCCGTCGCTGTTCTTTCGCCGCGGCACGCGCGGACAGGCCTTCTGTGGCGGGCTCGGCCAGATAATGAGAACGCATAACCAACACCCTACTGGTTAAGAGTCGCTAACTGAATACCTTCTGGGCGATTAGCAGGCCGCCTCCGGCAGGGTGTCCACCTTCGACCGTAGGAACTCCGCCGCCGCCGTCAGCTCCGCCTGCCCGGCCTCGTAACTGCCATCCGGACTTTCCACGGCGATGGCAACGGCCACATAGCCCGCGCCATCAGACTTCGGGATCAGCCCGAACTGCCGCAGCCCATACGCGCCCGCGGCGTTCGGCCCCCAGCCACCCTTGAAGATCGCTCCCGGGATCGTCCCCAACCCATAGCCCCCGCCGTTGCCGATGTTGCCCATGGCGGAGACCACCAGCTCCGACCCCCGAATACACCGCAGGTGAGAGGCGAAATCGGCCTGCGCGCTCAGCGACCAGTCGCTCTGCCCGAAGGAACTAAACCCCGGGCGCACCACCTGGGACTCCACCCGCGCACTACTGTTGCCCTCGCGGATGACCGCGCTAGTCGCCTCCGCAGCCTGCTCCGGGGATCCCAGCGAGCCCCAAAGCGTTTCCGCCGCCGCATTGTCAGAGTTCTGGATCGCCTGCATCATCGCGCCCTGCAGGCTCGGATCCTTCCGCAGCGCGGCAATCGCAATCGGCACCTTCGCGGTCGACCACGGAGCCACGGACGTATCCCCCGCGCCACCCATACCGGCCACCGCGATGGCCGCTGCACCGTCGTAGCCGAGCTCTCCGTGCTGCTCTTCCTGCGGTTTTTCTGGTGTGGACGCCCCAGTGGTCGGTTGCGGACCACGGGACTTCGGCTTCCCGTCCTGTTGGGCTGGAGTGGACGGATCGGAGACGGTGGCGTCATCCCTTTCCACATCCCCAATCGTGCAACCCGCAACGGCAACGCTCGCAGCGCAGAGCACGGCGGCGACCAGACCGCGGCGAAGCGGGCTGGGGCTAGGAGATGTAAACGATGGCATTGTTGCCTCCGGTGCAGGTCACGTACTCGCCGTTATCCCTGCACTTCATGGAGTAGGTCTGCCCCGTGACGGACGAATACGCGGAAACCGTGCCGTTTGTCCTGTCGGTATCCAGGTAGTGGGTCACAAAAGCATCGCGTACGGCCACTGCGAAAGGCTTAGAAGTAAGGTCGCTGCCGGTGTAAACGTTGTTGAAGTCGCCCGCAGGCTTGCCTTCCTCAGCTGCGCTGTTGGCCGGCGCCGCGCCGGAGGGCAGTTTCGGATGAGCCGGGCGGGACTCCTCCTCGTCGTCCGTGGCTTCTTCCTCGTCGTCGGTTGCGGCGTCTTCGTTTTCCGCGGCCGCATCCTCGTCGTCAGCGCCTTCGCCTTCTTCGCCCTGCGACTGGGAGGAGCTGCTCGCAGCCTTGCCGTCGCTGCCTTCCGTGCCGTCCTTGTCGCCAATCCAGCCCATGTAATATGCCGCGCCCGCGACCAGGGCAAGGGCAAGAAGCACAGCCAGCACGACGCCTAGGATCGGCAGGAACTTGCTTTCCTTCTCCGGCTCCTGCGCGTAGGCGTACTGCTGGGCTTGCTGGTCGGGCTGGTACTGGGGTTGCGGGGGCTGCTGGTACTGCTGCCCCTGCCAGTTCTGCTGCTGATTCTGGGGCGGCTGCGAAGCCTCCCACTGCTGCCAGCGCTGCTGGCTCTGATCCCCCTGCGTACCCTGTGCACCCGAGCCGCCGCTCTGTTTCGACGGCACCTGCCACTGATTCCTCCCCGCACCCTGCTCATTGTGGCGGTACTGCGGCGGCTCCGGCTGATCTGGGTTGTTCTTTCCGACGCCGGGATCAGTGGGGTGCTCGTTAGACATAACCGGGGAACTCCTGCGTTGAAACGTCTTGTCAGTATTTAAACTAATCCAACTTTAGGCGCTCTCCCGGCCTCGCGGGTAGCGAACCATTAAGCCCGCTCACCCCGAGTGCGCACTCTAGTGCGCGAAGTGGCGCTCACCGGTGAGGTACATGGTGACGCCCGCCTTCTCCGCCGCCTCGATGACCTCCGCGTCGCGGACCGAGCCGCCCGGCTGCACAACTGCGCGGACGCCAGCATTAGCCAGCACCTCAAAGCCGTCGGCGAAGGGGAAGAAGGCATCCGAGGCCGCAACTGCATCCTCGGCGCGCTTCTCGTCGCCTGCCAGGGAGTTTGCACGCTCCACGGCCAGCTTGGCAGCGTCCACGCGGTTTACCTGGCCCATGCCCACGCCTACGGTGGCGTCATCCTTGGCCAGCAAGATGGCGTTCGACTTCACCGCGCGCACGGTGCGCCATGCGAACTCCAGCTCACGCAGGGTGGCCTCGTCGGCAGCCTCGCCAGCGGCCAGGGTCCAGTTGCTCGGGTCGTCGCCCTTGGCGTCGATGGCGTCCACCTGCTGCACCAGCAGGCCGCCGGAGATCTCGCGGCCCTGCAGCTCCGGCTCCTCACTCGGAGCATCCGCCTGCAGGATGCGGATGTTCTTCTTCTGGGACAGGACCTCTACTGCGCCCTCCTCGTAGCCCGGCGCGATGATGACCTCGGTGAATACCTCGGCTACCTGGTTGGCCATTTCCACGCTGACCTCACGGTTCACTGCGATCACGCCGCCGAATGCGGACATCGGGTCGCAGGCGTGTGCCTTCTTGTGAGCATCGGCGATGGACTCGTCGGAGACCGCAATGCCGCACGGGTTGGCGTGCTTGATGATGGCCACGGTCGGGCGCTTATGATCCCACGCGGCGCGCCAGGCAGCATCCGCGTCGGTGTAGTTGTTGTAGCTCATCTCCTTGCCGTGGAACTGCTTGGCGCCGGCCAGGCCGGTGCCGTCGGAGTACAGCGCCGCAGCCTGGTGCGGGTTCTCGCCGTAGCGCAGCACGTTGGCACGCTCATAGGAGGCGCCGATCCACTCGGGGAACTGCACGCCTGCATCCGCCTCTGCGCCTGCCTTGGACTGTGCTGCGGTCTGCTCGCCCATCCAGGTCGCAACGGCCACGTCGTAAGCGGCGGTGTGGCGGAACGCATCCACAGCCAGGTCGGTGCGCTCGGCGCGGGTGAAGCCCCCGGCATTGGCGGCGGCCACGACGTCCTCGTAGCGGTTGGGATCCACCACAACGGCCACGGACGGGTGGTTCTTTGCGGCGGCGCGCACCATGGACGGGCCACCGATGTCGATCTGCTCCACGCAGGCATCGAAATCAGCGCCGGAAGCCACCGTCTCGGTGAACGGGTACAGGTTCACAACAACCAGCTGGAAGGCCTCAACATCCAGGTCCTCCAGCTGCTTCAGGTGGTCTTCCTTGCGGGTGTCGGCCAGGATGCCCGCGTGCACGCGCGGGTGCAGCGTCTTCACGCGGCCTTCCAGCACCTCCGGGAATCCGGTCAGCGCTTCCACCTCGGTCACGGGCACTCCGGCGTCCGCGATCTTCTTGGCGGTGGAGCCGGTGGAGACGATGTCCACGCCCGCGGAGTGCAGCCCCTTGGCTAGCTCCTCCAGGCCGGTCTTGTCGTACACGCTGATCAGCGCGCGACGGATTTCCTTCTTGTCTGCGCCGTTGGTTGCTGTGGTGCCATCACTCATGGTTTTGGATCCTGGCCTTTCGTTCCTAGAAGGTTCCCTGTTCTTGAAAATCGTGCAGCACCTCTACCAAGAGTGTGCGCTCCACCTTCTTGATTCTCTCATGCAAGCTGTCGACCGTGTCGTCCCGCGCGACCTCCACCGCCTTTTGGGCGATGATCGGCCCCGTGTCCACGCCACTATCTACAACATGAACTGTAGACCCGGTTACGCGAACACCGTAATTTAGTGCGTCTTCGACGGCGTGCGCCCCGGGGAATGCGGGCAGCAGCGCCGGGTGGGTGTTGATGATCTTCCCCTCAAAACGCTCGACCACCTTCGGGCCGATGATGCGCATGAAGCCGGCGCTCACCACCAGGTCGGGCTCGTAGCTGGCGAGCTTGTCCGCCAGCTCTTCGTTCCACTTCTCCCGATCGGTCTGCTTTGGCACGTATTCGACCAGGAAGTTCTCGATGCCCGCGCGCTCAGCGCGCTCCAGCGCCTCGCATGGTCGGTCGCTACCCACGGCGAGGATCTCCACCCGCGAGCGGTCGACGTTATCAATCACGCTCTGGAGCAGAGTCCCCGTCCCGCTCGCCAGAATCACTATCCTCATCGTCTGTTTCTTCCTCTGTTTCTGTGTCTTCTTTGTCTTCTTTGTCTTCTGTGTCTGCTGGATCTTCTCGTTCTTTCTTAGTGACGCCCCCATCTTCCCCGTCCTCCGGTTCCTCCGTAGGGGCGTCATCTTCAGAAGAGTCAGTGTCCGTGCTTTCCGCACCGTCTGCTACATCGTCAGCATCGTCAGCGCCTGCCTCGGCATCATGCTCAGTCTCAGTCTGAGCCTGCTGGGATGCGCCAGGCTCCACAACCTCGGCCTCCGGGATGTCCTCAGTCACAGACTCGCCACGGCGGGCCGTGAAGAACATCATGACGGCGGCGGGCACCAACAGCCAGGCAGCGAGCTCTACAGCAAACAGCCACTCGACCGCACCCGCGCGCCCGTACACGCCCAGCTCACCACCAGCCAGCCAGGAGGTGCAGAAGCCGATCAGCCCGGCGCAGGCACCAGCCCCCACTCCTTGCAGAAGCGGCGCCTCCACATAGGTGCGGCCACGCAGGAACGTGTAGACGCACGCGACCGCCACACAAGCGGGGACGGCCAGCAGCACAGCGCCGAAAGGAATCTGATCGTTGGGGACCGCCGCCAAGGCCGGCAACGGCGGCAGGTTCACGTTGTTGGCGGTAAAGAGGCTGACCGCGCCGTTACCGACGTGGAACTCGCCGCCCAGCAGCACCGCCATCGCCGCGACCACCACATTTGGCACATACAGCAACGCGACGAAGGTCAGCCCCAGAACACCCATAGTGGAGGAGGTGATTTCGTAGGCCTTGCCGACTGCCTCCATGTTCGTCAATAGATATACGGCAGCGGCGAGGGCACCGGCTGCAGCCATCCACTTGAGGAAGCGTCCGGCTAGCAGCATCGACTCCACCGGCCACGTGGACCAACCACGGCGCAGCAACAGTGCTCGCCACACGCGGGCCCGCATGCCGATAACAATCGCAGCGCCGTTCACCAGCGCCGTGGAGATCAGCGCCACCAGCAGGTTCGGCGGGGTGATGTCGTAGACCCTGGAGGCATCCCACAGCATCACCCACGCAATGCACGTCAGCAGCATGGGAATCAGCAGGCTTAATGTGGTGAATACCCGCAGGCCGCGCACGCTTATCGAATTGCCCAGCACCGTGGTCGCACGCTTCGCATGCCCCCACACCAACACCAGCGCGGGCAGCAGCGGCACGAAGCCCAGCTTCGCCCCCGCCATCTCGATGGGAGCCAGGTTGAACACCATCCACATCGAGGCGATGCTGGCGGGGATTACACTAAAGCCCGCGCCGATGCCGATGAGTACGGCGATGATGACGATGACGCCCAGAGTTACAGCGTGATTAATCATTAGCTGGGGGCCGAAGCGTTTGACGTGGGACTTCCACTTCGACCACCAGTCCGCGACCGCAGCCTTCACACCGCCAGCCGACGCATCTGCGGCGGCCTTGGACTTGGCCTTCGGAGTGGCCTTAGCGTTCGTGGCGCCGGTCGGCTTCGCCGCTACAAAGCGTTCGTGCCCCGAGCCTTCGGAGATGTGGGCGCCGGTGCCTTTATTGCCAGTGCCTTTAATTCTGTCTGCACTGCTGGCAGCCGACGTCCGCCTGGTGCGGCTGGAGCCGGGGCGTCGGGAAGACGCAGATCGTCGGGATCCGGGTCGTTGGGCAGCAGAATCTTTACTCACCCGTCCCATTGTGCCTAACAGTGGCAGCTACCTGGCGGACTGACCCACCTTCTAGGCCCCCTTCTACGCCCGTTTAGCATTCACCCTGCGTCCGGACTGCACCCCCGTTACACCCACGCCGTACCCTCTCTACCCCCTTTAGCGCCGACACACTTAAGGTAATACTTGAGGGTTTGAGGGTAACGTAACCAAGATCACTAGCGGGGTTTGATCGCCATATAACCAGTAAAAAATCGTCTGGAACAGGGGGAATGCATCCTTATAGCCAGATAAGACTGACTCCACTACCCCCGCAATGTAACCAAAGCGTTATTTTTGACCGATTTAGTTGCCGCAATGTTGCCAAACCGATAGTGTTACGTTCCGTTGATAACAAAGTGGTTACAAATTGCTTTCGCAACAGACTCAAGCCCCAACCGTGAGGCTCGAGGAAGAGCGAAAGCGATAGTGCGAAATCACATGTGACAGTTGTTAAGAAACATCGATTAGGTCAAAGGGTTACTAGGACAGTGCGAAACACTACTGAAGCGAGCCGTACCGGCATCCACCGCAAGCAGGAGCACACCGCGAAGCGCCGCTTCGCGCTCGTGGCCGTCGCCACCACCGCTGTGACTACTGCTGGCGCTGCCGGCGCTACCGCCGGTGCATCCCAGAACTCCAAGGACGACATCGCCCTGGCTTCCGAGAACACCACCATCCTCGCCCAGGGCGAGGGTGCTCAGGGCTCTGCAGCTCCGGCGGACGCTCAGGCGACCGCCAACGAGGCTCCGCAGATCCTCGAGGTTCCGCAGGCTAAGCCGGTTTCCGATCTGTCTCAGCAGCTCGACTCCGCCCTGCGCTTCGCCAAGGAGCGCACCGAGGCTGACCTGGCTGCCCGTATGCCCGAGTTCGTCAAGCCCGCCGAGGGCACCTTCACCTCCGGCTTCGGCCCGCGTTGGGGCACCTTCCACTACGGCGTCGACATAGCCAACGCCGTGGGCACCGCCATCCGTGCAGTCCACGACGGCACCGTCATCGACTCCGGCCCTGCTTCCGGCTTCGGCAACTGGATCCGCATCAAGCACGACGACGGCACCGTCACCGTCTACGGCCACATGGCCACCCTGGACGTTAAGGTTGGCGACCGTGTAACCAGCGGCCAGAAGATCGCTGGAATGGGCTCCCTGGGCTTCTCCACTGGCTCCCACCTGCACTTCGAGGTTCGCCCGAACGGTGGCGAGGCTATCGACCCGAAGCCTTGGCTCGCCGAGCGCGGCATCCAGCTCTAAGGCTTAGCTAAAGCCACTGGCCGATTAAGGCCACACAAAGCAAACCTCCCGACTGCCTCTTGCAAGGCGGTCGGGAGGTTTTTCGTCTGCCTCTCGTGCGGTCTCCGGAGACGAGGCTGCCTGAAAGGCTGCCCCCACCCCCGGAAGCCGAAACTTCCCGAAGCTTTACTAGTTTTACTTCAGAGCAGCGCCGATCTGCTTAGCCGCATTGGTCACACCGTCGTGGGACATGTGCAGAGTCAGGTTGTAGTGCGGAGTCTGGGTATCGATGACTCCGGCAACCCAAGCCTTACCGCCCGGCTGGCAGGTATCGTGCCCGCGGGTGGAGCGGTGCAGGTCAACGAAAACGCCACCGTTGCGCTTGGCGGCATCGTTAGCCTGGCGCCACAGCTGACGCTCGGCTTCCTTCACGATCGGGAACGGAGCCTGAATCGGCGGCAGACCGTTCAGACGGATCAGGCACAGGCCTGCACGATCGTTCGTGAGGTGCGGGTAGCTTACGAACTGGATGCGAGCGTTCGGAGCAGCACGCTTGATCTTCTTAGCGAGGCGGTCGTAGGAACGAGCCGCTGCGTGATTGTTGATCGGATCCAGGGTGCGGTAGGTGTCGTTTGCACCAACCATGATCGGCACGTTGCGCGTGTGGCGGTTCAGCTTGCCGTCGCGGATAGCCTGATCAAGGCGAGCCTCCAGCGGCTCGCGGCCCAGGTACAGCTCCTTGCCGTTGCAGGAGTAGTCATCCACGCGCGCGCCCGTCAGGCGCTGCAGCTCAGTTGCCACGCGGAACTTGCCCTTGATGCAACCACGCGCGCCACCGCGCTTGGCGTCAATAATCTGGTTGAGCGTCGTGTTAGCAAAGTAGGAATCACCGAGCAGCACGGTGTTTCCCGGGGCAGCCTGGGCAGCAGGCGCCAGACCCATGACAGATCCCGCTACGGCGACAGCCGCAGTCAGAATGCGTGCAATTTTCTTCATCAGTTTCTCCCGTATGTGTTTTTATGCCGTATTAAGGCTATCGATCGAGAATCGAAAATGTTAGCTGTTCGGAAGTTTTGCCGGCATGACCTTACCAGTTGGGTTGCGCGGAAGCTCATCCAGGAACGTGACTTCGCGTGGAACGGAGTGTTCCGCCAGGTTGTCCCTGACCCATTCCTGAACAGACTCCTTGGTCAGCGCCTCGCCTTCCGGGTTGTCTTCACGCACGATCCAGACCGCCATGCGCTTGAAGCTCTCTTCGTCGTCCACGCCCTTCGCGTAGAGGTCTCGAATGCCAGGCATTGGCGCCAGCACCTCTTCCACACTGCGCGGATACACGTTCTCTCCACCGACGATGATCATGTCGTCCGCCCGGCCGAGCACAAACAGGCGACCTTCCTCGTCGAGGTACCCACGGTCGCCGATCTCCAGCAGGCCGTGCTTGATCTTCATCTGATCGCGCGTGTGCGCGTAGCGGCGCATGGTCATGGTGCCCCGAGCATAAATGCGGCCCGGGGTGTTCGGCGGCAGCACGTTGCCGTCGTCGTCCAGAATCTTGACGCGCACGCCGCGAACCGGCCGTCCGGCGAGAGCCGGGTTCTCGACCAGTTCCTCTCGCTTCGCAATGGCGACCACACTGTTTTCAGTGGAGCCGTAGAAGTTGCAGACCACGGGCCCGAACTGCTTGTGCAGGCCGCGGAGCAGATCTTCGTGCATGGCATTGCCGGAGGACACGATGAACTCAATCGACGAAGCGTCGTAGTCGCCGTTCTGCGCGACCTTGAGCTGTTCCTTAATGAAGATGGGCGAGGTGATGATGCCGTTGACCTTGTAGCGCTCTACATCTTCCATTGCCTGAACAGGGTCGAAGTCACGGCGGAATACCACTGTCGCACGGTGGGCAAAAATCAGGTTCAGGTTCGCCCAGCCCCACGAGTGGAACATCGAGGCGGTCTGCTGGATCATCATCTCCGCCCGCCACGGGATCCAGGTGACAAGGTCCGCCAGCGGAGTCGGGATGGGCGGCTCCCGGTGCACTACGGCCTTCGGGGTACCAGAGGTGCCGGAGCTCAAGATGGTGATGAAGCCACGCTTCGGGATCGTGGGCAGTTTCTCCTCCGCCTCGGAGGGGGCGCGGTCAATGACCTGCTGGAAGGTTTTCCATTCCGGGTTCGGAGCCTGCGGGTTCTCCAGATCCTCCGCATAACCGATGATCACCTTGGCGCGCGAATAGTCCGCGGGCAGCCTGTCCGCGAACTCCTCATCAATGATGATGGTGTGAACATCCAGCTCATCCATACTCTTCTGCAGCTGGACTGGACTGGAAGCCGGGTTGAGCAGGCTAATGTCCGCCCCGATGAATCCCTTGGCGACCAGCGCGTAGACGACCACGCGGGAATTGCGGGCCATGACCGCAATATTCTTTCCCGGTCCCAGACCCATACGCTGCAGTGCGCGGGCGAAGGCCAGCGAATCGCTACGAACCTCCGCATACGTACGCTCGCCGATGTCATCGATGATGGCCGTACGGTTCGGCGCCACTTCTGCGGCGTACCACGCTTGACGTCCAGCGGTGAAGCCGTAGCGGGCGATGCTCTCGACCAGCTTGGCTTTCCCCTTAACCCCGCCACCCCTGACGACTACGCCCGATTTCAGCGCAGTCCCCAGGCCGGTGGCAATAGCGTGGGTCTCCGCCCAGGCGGCCTCGCCCAGGTGCTTAAGGTCTTGCAATTTGGAAGTCACTTGTTGATTGTTCTGCATTAATACCCTTCTAGTTACGCCCAACCCATCGAAAGAGGATGCTGTTACGTTACATTAAGAAAACATTTTCTGCGCAACATTAGCCACATTCGTCACTCCAGCAACACGCCTGCTCGGGCGTGCCGCCACAGCCCCCAGGGGTCTAGAGCTTCTCCATCGGCACGCCGCCGAACAGCATCAGACGCACCGTGCCCTGGCTGCCGAAGTCGATCATGCAGGTCGTGTGCGATCCGCTACCGTCCACGCTCTTCACCGTGCCCAGGCCGTACTTGTCGTGGTTGACCTTGTCCCCCACCGCCAAGTCCAGATCCTGGTTCTTCTTCGCTCCGGCCCCGAAGACAGGCTTCGACTTCTTCGCCGGCTTCCGGTAGGACTGGCCGCCCCAGCCGCTGGATCCCGCACCCCAGCCGCCTGAGCCGCCGAAGCTGGTGCCATCGGCATAGCCACCGCCACCCCAGGCGGAATCCACACCACTGCCGAAGCGGGCGGGCTCCTCGCGGATCCACTCCATCAAATCCTCCGGCACCTCGGACAAGAAGCGCGACGGCGGGTTGTTCACTGGCGCGCCCCAACCGCTGCGCGTAATCGCGCGGGTAAGGAACAGTCGCTGCTTCGCGCGGGTAATGCCCACATAGGCCAAGCGGCGCTCCTCGGCCAGCTCCATCGGGTCGCCCAGGGCGCGCATGTGCGGGAACTGTCCGTCCTCCCAGCCGGTCAGGAACACCACGGGGAACTCCAGCCCCTTGGCGGTGTGCAACGTCATGAGAGTCACCATGTCCTGCTCGTCCGCGGGAATCTGGTCCGCGTCCGCCACCAGGCTCACGCGCTCCAGGAAAGCCTGCAAGCTGCCCAGCGGCGCCTCACCTTCGGCGAGCATGGCGTCGGCAGGGTCGGCACTGTTCTCGGCGCTGTCGTCGGCACCGTCGCTCCCACCGCTGCCACCCGGCATCTCCTCGTACGCCTTCAGGTTCGCCGACTCCTGCGAGAACTCATGTCCCACGCTCACCAGCTCGTTCAAGTTGTCCAGGCGCGCACCGTCCTGCGGGTCGTTGGACTTCTCCAGCAGCTCCTTGTAGCCGGTCACATCCAGCACCGCGGAGATCACCCGCCCCAGGTCGGGCAGCCCCAGGCCGGACCCATCCGAGGCCGTCATCTCCATCGACTCTGTCTCCGCCCGCAGCGCGTCCATCATTTCCAGGAACTTGCCAATGGAATTGCGGCCGCGTGCGGAAAGGCCGGCGACCTTCCCCGCGGCGGCGTCACCAAGAGCAGCCGAAAAACCAATCCCCTGGCCTTCCGCATGCACAGTGACCTGCGCGATGGCCTTATCACCGATTCCGCGGCGCGGGGTGTTGATGATGCGCCGCAGCGCCACCGTGTCGTCCGCGTTGTCCAGAACCTTGAGATAAGCCACAATGTCGCGGATCTCGCGGCGCTCGTAGAAGCGCGTGCCACCGACGACCTTGTACGGCATACCGGAGCGCACCAGCACGTCCTCGATCGCACGAGAGGCGTTATTGGTGCGGTACATGATCGAGATGTCGCCGTAGGAGTAGCCCTCGTTATCCACCAGGTCGTCGATCTGCTCGACGATGAAGTTCGCCTCATCATGCTCGTTGTCCGCAACGTAGCCGCCGATCAGCTCGCCATCACCCAGATCCGTCCACAGCTTCTTCGGGCGGCGCCCCTGGTTCCGGTCGATCACTGCGTTGGCTGCGGACAGGATCTTCTGGGTGGAGCGGTAGTTCTGCTCCAGCAGGATCGTGTGGGCATCCGGGTAGTCGCGCTCGAACTCCTCGATGTTGCGGATCGTCGCGCCGCGGAAGGCGTAGATCGACTGGTCGGCATCGCCCACCACGCACAGCTCGCACTCGGCCTTCCCCTTACCCGCGAGCGCTGCCACCAGCTCGTATTGCGCGTGGTTGGTGTCCTGGTACTCGTCGACCATGATGTGGCGGAAGCGGCGCCGGTAGTGCTCGCGCACGTCCGGGTTGTTGTTCAGGATCGCCACAACCTCACCGATCAGATCGTCGAAGTCCACCGCGTTCGCCGCCCGCAGGCGGTTCTGATACGTCTTGTACAGCGTGGCGATCTGGGCGGTGTGGGGGTTGGAGTCGCGCTGCGCTTCCTCTAGCGCCCCGGCCGGACCGACCAGCTCGTTCTTCCAATTGGAGATCACATTCAGCACCCCACGGGGCGAGAACTCCTTCAGATCCAGCGAGGCATCCTTGATGATCATCGTCATCAGGCGCTTGGAATCATCCGAGTCGTAGATGCTGAAGTTCGTGTTCAGCCCCGGCGCGAGGTGCGCATTGGCGCGGAGCACGCGCACGCAAAAGGAGTGGAACGTGGAGACCCACATGCGCTCCGCCTGCGGCCCGACCATGTCCACCACGCGCTCGCGCATCTCCGCCGCCGCCTTATTAGTGAAGGTGATCGCCAGGATCTGCCACGGCGCCACCCCATTTGCCAGCAGGTACGCGATGCGGCGCGTCAGCACACTCGTCTTGCCGGAGCCCGCGCCCGCCACGATCAGCAGCGGGCTGCCCATGTGCTCGACGGCCTGCCGCTGCTGCGGGTTGAGCCCTTCGAGGAGCTTTTCTTTGTGACGCCCCTTCTCCCCCGCGACCGCCCCAGCATCCCTGCGCGGTTGCGCCGGTGTGTGGTGCGGCTGTGTTGGCTGCGGGACAGGCTGCGGACTATCAGAGTGCATGTTCGCCAGCACGCTTTCGTACCCCTCCGGCGGCAGCTCGTCCTCCGGTGGCGGAACCTCATCGTCGAAGAGCGTCGGTTCTTCAGGCAGCGGCAGGTCGGCGAACGGATCGTGCTGGTTGTTCATGTTTCCCTTCGTGCTCCCTCAAAAAATTTCCCGAAACCCGCTGGCGCCTCTCTCCGGGGGCTCTTGCGGATCTCGGCTTCCGGACTAGCGGTAGAATACAACGCATGAGCGACAACGATTCTGCGGCTTCGTCGAAGCCCAACGAGTTCACCGTCCGCATGCCCTCGGGCACGGACGATCCCTTGTCGGATTCAGAAATTCAATCCTACCGCGAGGAGATCAACCGCCTCGACCGCGTCATCATCGACGCGATCCACCGTCGCAGCGAGGTATCGAAAGCAATCGGTAAGACGCGCCTGGGTTCCGGTGGCACGAAGCTGGTCTATACCCGCGAGGTCGCCATCATTAACCAGTTCCGCGCGGAGTTCGGCCCAGAGGGCGTAGAAATAGCAAAGGCCCTGCTGCAGCTAGGCAGAGGGCGCTTGGGCTAAGGGTCAGCTGGGGCCCGCCGGAACTGGACTAGGCCAGGCGGAATCCGGCTCCCACACCGCCGGCCGCGTTGAGGTCCGCGGCGATCACGTTCCACGCCGCACCGGCCGTCGGCGCGTGCAGCGGCCCCTGCAGCGGGGTGGTGCAGGAAGGCAGGTTGGCCACGCCTCCGTTGACGATGCCGACCAGACGGTTGCCGACGTAGATCGGGCCGCCCGAATCCCCCATAGAGCCACACAGGTGGGAAACCAGGAACGGCCCGGAGATGGCCAGCATGGGGCCGCAGGAAACTCCGGTAGCCACACCGGTCTTGCACATCTGCTGCAGGCTGGCCGGGGTGGGGCCGCCAAGGGCGTTCAGGTGAACGTTGTTGTAGCCGCGGGTCAGGCGCACCTTGTTGTTGAACTTAATCACGGCGTAATCCGGGTAGCCGTTGCGGACGACGGTGCCGATCTGGCCAGCCCCCTCGGCGTCCATAGAAATAACCGGGGTGCCGGGGCCACCACAGTGGCCTGCGGTGATGCCCACCTTGTTCCCGGCCTTGTCGTAGCCGACCACGCCCAGGGTGCAAATGTTGTTGCCAACGTAGATCGGCATGGAAGGCCCAGCCAGAACGCTGGGCGCCGCGGCACGCTGAGCCTTCGGAATGCCTGGAGAGGTGAAGTAGTGACCCGGAACGCGGTGCGGTCCGGGCTGGCCGGTGGCCTGCAAGAATGCATCTGCGGAACCAGCGGGCGCGGCTGCGGCCTCTGGCGCGGTGAATGCGGAGCCAAAAACGGCGGAGGTAGCCAACGCCACGCCCGCCATCAGGGCTCCGATTCGGCGACGGGTGGCGCTGCGGAAGGAGCGCCCAGGTGAGGTGCGAGTGTATACAGATGCGGCTGACATGCACCTAACCCTAGCGCAGAAGCTCGGTTTCACATGCGTCACAGAGGTAACAATTTGGACAAGGTTACCCCTGCTCCCCCGCCTCCCTTTTTGCGCTGCCGACTAGCTGACGATTAGCCGCCAGCTAGCCAGCAATTAGCGAAGAACGGTGACGCTGCCGTCGCCGTTGACCTTGACCTTCGCAGCGAATGCAGCAGCCATGTTCAGGCGCTGCCAGGAGCCACGCGGACCCTGATCATCCAGCGGGGAACCGGACGGGATGGCGGTCTGACGCAAGATAGAGGCGCGCTGCTTGTAGCTCAGCTTCGGGAACTTCGGTAGCAGCAGATCCGGCGCGGCCTGCGGTACGATCATCGGCGCATCCTTGCGGTAGATCTTCGGGAAGCCGTAGGTCATGCGGTCGGTGTACTCGCGCACAGCCTGGTCGGTGGAGCGGTAAGCCTTGTCGCTCTTCACAACCTCGGCAATCGGGCGACCCGCGCGCCACTCCAGCTCCGCGCGCAGCTCCTTGCCCGCCTGTCGGACCGCGTCGCGCATCTTCGGATCGTTCCAGCGGTCAGCGGCGGCAGCGGTGCCGGACATGCGGCCACCCATGACGTCCAGCGGGTAGTGCACGCCCATGACAATGCGGTTGTTACCAGCCTCGGAACCGCGAGCCAGAATCTGCGGAGCCAGCTCCGGCAGAGTCAGGGCCAGCAGAGTGGTGGACCACACGGCCTGGTTGGTGTGACCAGATGGGTAGGACTTGGAGGTGCCGTAGTACTTGTTCTGACCGTCCTCGTACTTCTTGATGCGCTCCGGAGCGACCACGAACGGACGGTCGTAACCAAACACCATCTTCTCCACGAAGGTGGAGGATGCAACTCCGCCTGCGCGTGCCAGGTAGCCGTTGCCCAGCAGGAACTGGGTCTTCGGCAGGCGGTTCTCGCGCAGGGCAGCACGGAAGTGGCGGCCAAGCTCGTCGCCCAGCGAGTCAGAGAACGCATCCAGCACGCCAGCCTTGTCCGCGCGAGCGTCCTTCTGTGCGCGCTGGATAGCAGACGGATTGCTCTGCGCAGCGTTGTTGATCTCCACAACCTTGTCCAGGTTCTGCTTCATGATCGCCGGGTGGTTGGCGCGCACATCGTTGAAGCCATCGACGACATCCAGGTAAATGCCGTAGCCGTGGGAGCTGATGTCAGAGATGTAGCCGCCCAGGTACTCCGGGCCGAAAGGCTGCGGGGTCGGGGCGCCCTTGTGCTGCACGGGGTGCGGGTAGCTCGGCAGCCCCTCGGAGCCAGCAACCGCCGGCACGCTCGGTGCAGCCTCCACCGGCGCGACGTTCACTGCGGAAAGGGACATGGTCGTAGCCATCATGGCTGCTGCCGTGATCTTTAGGCTCTTGGTTTTGGTCACTTTTTCTCTCACCCTTGAAGTCTCGTCCTGCGATTCTTTTTGACGCCAAGCCTCCTGGCTCGCCCGGCGCCTATTGCGATAGTTTTATAAACTCCTTCGGACACTAACCCAGGTTTCTGAACGGCAGGTTAATTTGAGGTTAGGCGCGAATGACAGTGAGGGCGTCACAAAGAACAACGCTAAACAATAAAGCCTTGCCAGCGCGCAGCTTGCAGCGAGTCATCATTGCTGTCCCGGGTGAAGGGGAAGTTCTTTAAGACCTGATTGGTGAAGCTATCCACGCGCTGGTTGGCGTTGCGCAGGTCGTAATAGGTCGTCATCTCCGCATCGTATTCCGCCAGGTCGGCGGTCAGATTCTCGCTGGTCTGGTAGCCGTTTTCCATCACGCGGAACTGGCGCGGCATGCGAGGCTTCAGCTGCGGATCCTGGTTCGGCCAGCCCAGGGTAAGCCCCACCACTGGGAAGGTGTAGCGCGGTAGCTCGAGCAGTTCGATAACCCCGGCAGTGTCGTTGTGGATATTGCCCAGGAAGTTGGCGCCCAGGCCGAAGGACTCCGCGGCGTTCACCACGTTCTGCGCCATCAGGCAGGCATCGGTGAATGCCTCCACAAAAGCCTTCGTGCGGCCAGCCGCTCGCGGGTCGCCCCCGTTTTCCTGCAAGATCTGCGCATTCCGCGCCGTATCCGCCAGGAACAACAGGTACACGGGCGCGCGGCGGACGTACTCCTGGTTACCGATCTCCGCCAGGCGTTCCCGCAGCTGCGTATCCGTCACGCGAATGATGCTGGCCTGCTGCATCCCGCGGGAAGATGCCGTGCGCATGGCTACGTCATAAATGGTTTCCAGGGTCTGGTCGTCCACCGGCTGATCCGTGAACTCCCTGATCGTGCGGTGGGAAAGCTGGCGTTCGACCATAGAGTTTGTGTTTTTAGGCATGGCCCCAACCCTAGCTAGAGATTTTTCCAAGTTTTCCGGCCTGCGCCGGGAACAAACGTTAGCGATAATACATTCCAACACTGTTAGCCTGTGCGGGTCACTACCGAACCGCCACGCGCCGAGAATTTCTAGATAGGTACGTTCAAGAGTTTCCAGGGAAGTTTTGCTTACATGATCATCGCAGTTATCATCCTCGCCATCCTCGTAGTCCTCGCCATCATCTGGTTCGCCATGTACAACAGCCTCGTCAAGAAGCGGAACACGGTTAACGAGGCTTACGCCCAGATCGATACCCAGCTGCAGCGCCGCGGCGACCTGATCCCCAACCTGGTGGCCACCGTCAAGGGGTACGCCAACCACGAAGCCAAGGTATTCCACGACATCGCGGAGCTACGCACCGCCACCGACCGCGCCCAAGCGACCGGCAGCGTGCAGGATGCCTCCCAGGCAGACGCTGTATTCGGTCGCACCATGGCTACCCTGCGTGCCACCGCCGAGGCGTACCCGGAGCTGCAGGCTTCCCGCAACTTCCAGCAGCTGCAGGAGGAGCTCGCCTCCACCGAAAACAAGGTGGGTTTTGCCCGCCAGTACTACAACGCCTCCACGAACACCTACAACACCGCCATCCAGTCCGTGCCGACCAACATCGTCGCTTCCGTGCACGGCTTCCAGCCCTTCGCGTTCTTCCAGGTGGAGGAATCCAAGCGCCAGGCTCCGGACGTTTCCTTCTAGCCTTCTTGCCCTGCCCGGCCGCGCTTGCGCACTGAGAGGCTGAAAGGACGGATAACGGACAATGGCCAACCAGCCGAGAACCTTTGATGAATCGCTTTCGCAGCTACGCAAAGGCATCGCTGTCGCGTGGATTGCGAACGTATTTGTGCTGCAGCTTTCCATCGTCGCGTGCGCCTGTGCAGCCTACGTGGGTATCCAGGGAAGCGATATTGACTACAACACCCTGGGCAAGGTCATTCTGATCTCCGCCGGGGTCGCCATCCCGGTTGCCGCGCTTATCCTGCTGTACTCGTATTTCTTTTCCACCAAGACCGTGATTTCCGCCATCGGTGGCGAGAAGCGCAAAGTGGAAAAGGGCATGGTCTACAACATCGTGGAGGAGATGTCGATCGCCGCGGGCATGCCCTCCCCGCCTAAGGTCTATGTGCTTATTGGCACCGGAGTGCCCAACGCCTATGCCTTGGGAGGCAAGCGCAACAAGCCTCACACCGGCACCATCGTCGTCACCGAAGAGCTAGGCTACCTGCTGAACCGCGAGCAGATGCAGGCGGTCATCGCCCACGAAATGAGCCACTTAACCGCCGACGATAATCGTGTGATGACCCAGCTGGTGGCCATCGCGTCCGTCATTTCGATCCTGCAGTCGGTGTTTATCTACGGCAGTTTCAGCAACAACAACCGAGGCCGCTCTAGCTCTAACTCGAATGGCGGCGGCAATGCCGTAGCTGCCATCGTGATCTTGCTGATCTCCTTCTGCGTTATCCTCGCCGCCCCTGCACTGGCCAACATCGCCCGGGCCTACATGTCTCGCCACCGCGAGCAGCAGGCCGATAGCCATGGAGTCTCCCTGTGCCGTAACCCCACCGCACTAGCGCAAGCGCTGATCACTATCCGCGCGTTCCACCAGGCGAACCCTTCTACGGTGCAGAACTCCATGTACGGCACACCCGGCTCCCTGGCTCTGTACGCCCCGGAGCAGGACATCATCCAGGGCTTCCACAATTCCGACGCAGGTAAGAAGGGGTCCGTCTTCAAGCGCGCCATGACGAAGAAACGAAACTTTTCCGCTACCCACCCGCCGATCTGGGAAAGGGTCAACGCGCTGATTGCCATGGGTGCCTACGTGCAAGATTTCGTCCCCTATGTGCCGGAACACCAGCAGATCGCCGGGCACCTCAAGTAGCCTGGGGCTTTCTATGACTCCCCTCTCCTATACCTCGACCGACGGCTTTCCGGAGCTGCACATGTCGCGGGTCATCAATGCGGACTTTGATGCCGCCGCGGCCAGGCTTTTCCGCTGGAGTGTGCAGCGCAGCGGCCTGTTCCGAGTGCACCCCACCCACGAGGTCGTAGAGACCGGCGCGGAGGTCACACTGGGCTTCGGGTCGTGGACGTTTCGCTGCAGAGTGGTCGATGTTGTCTCCGCGCCCGGCCGGTGCGGCTTTACCTATGGCACCCTCCCCGGCCACGCCGAGCGAGGCGAGGAGACCTTCACCCTCGAGCGGTTGCAGGACGGAAGGGTTCTTTTTCTTATTGACGCCAAGTCTCAGCCAGCCCGTTTCCCCGTGCTGCGCCCAGTCCTCGACCTGCCGCGGCGTGCTCTTATCCGCCGCTTCTACCTGCGCGCCCTGGACGATAGCTAGCAGCGCTTTCTGTCGAGTATGCATTTTTTCATTACGATGGTTTCTGAGAGCTCACAAAGTTGCCTCCAAAGTGAGGTAGGTCATAAGTGGGCTCGTCGCATATTCTGACCTTTCCCACCTACAGACTGTATGGAGAATTTAAGTGGATCTATACGAGTACCAAGCTCGAGATCTTTTCGAAAACTACGACGTACCTGTCCTGCAGGGCATCGTTGCTACATCATCTGCGGAAGCCGAACGGGCTGCTGAGAAGCTAGGCGGCACCGTAATCGTAAAGGCCCAGGTGAAGGTTGGCGGCCGCGGCAAGGCCGGGGGTGTAAAACTGGCCCACTCGCCGGCCGAAGCAGCCGCGGCGGCGAAGGACATTCTGGGGCTGGATATTAAGGGGCACACCGTGCGCAAGGTCATGGTTGCCGAGGGGGCGGACATTGCCGAGGAGTACTACTTCTCCATCATGCTGGACCGCACGCAGCGCCAGTACCTTGCCATGTTGTCGCGCGAGGGTGGCATGGACATCGAAAAGCTGGCCAAGGAGCGGCCGGAGGCGCTCGTCCGCCGCAATTTCTCCCCGCTGGAGGGGCTGACGGACTCCATTGCCCGCGAAATTGCAGAAGATGCCGGCTTCCCCGCAGACGATGTGGAGAAGCTGGTACCCGTTCTGCAGAAGCTCTACGAGACCTACGTTGGCGAAGATGCCACGCTGGTTGAGGTCAACCCGCTGGTCAAGACCAATTCCGGGGAGCTGTTGGCGATCGACGGCAAGATGACCTTGGACGACAACGCAGACTTCCGCCACCCGGAGCATTCCGAGCTGGTGGATCACAACACCACCGATCCGCTGGAGCTTAAGGCTCAGATGATGGGCTTGAACTACGTGAAGCTGGACGGTTCGGTCGGTGTGATCGGCAACGGTGCCGGTCTGGTGATGTCCACCCTGGATGTGGTCGCCTACGCCGGCGAGGAATTCCCCGGTTCGCCGAAGCCCGCCAACTTCCTGGATATCGGTGGCGGTGCCGATGCCGAGATCATGGCCAATGGCTTGGAGGTCATCCTGGCGGATGAGCAAGTCCAGTCGATCTTGGTCAACGTTTTTGGCGGAATCACCGCATGCGATGAGGTTGCCAACGGAATCATTCAGGCTTACAAGATCCTGCACACCCAAGGAATCGAGCCGAAGCCCCTCGTTGTCCGACTGGACGGCAACAATGCAGAAGAGGGCCGGAAGATCTTGGACGATGCCAACCTGCCGAATCTGCAGCGGGAAGACACGATGGACGGCGCCGCGCGCAAGGCCGCGGAGCTGGCTTCCCAGGCTGATCAGAACAAATAAGCATCACGGATTCCAACAGGTAGAGGACTGAAAATTATGGCTATTTTTCTAGATCGCGATTCCAAGATCATCGTCCAGGGAATGACTGGCTCGGAGGGCATGAAGCATTCCCAGCGCATGCTGGACTCTGGCTCCAACATTGTCGGCGGAGTGAACCCCTCCAAGGGCGGACAGACGGTCACCTTCGAAGGCGGCAAGCAGGTTCCCGTTTTCGCCTCCGTTGCTGAGGCAATGGAGGAGACCGGCGCGAATGTCTCGGTGATCTTCGTTCCGGCGAAGTTCACCAAGGCTGCGGCAGAAGAGGCAATCAAGGCAGAGATGCCGCTGGTTGTGCTCATTACCGAAGGCGTGCCGGTCAACGACACAGCGAGCTTCTTTGCCCTGGCGAAGAACTCCAAGACCCGCATCATCGGGCCGAACTGCCCTGGCATCATTTCTCCCGGGCAGTCCAATGCGGGCATTATCCCCTCTGATTCCGCCGGTGAGGCTGGCAAGATCGGTCTGGTATCCAAGTCCGGCACGCTGACGTACCAGGTGATGCACGAGCTCTCCGATGTGGGATTCACCAGCTGCATTGGCATCGGCGGCGATCCGATTATCGGCACGACCCACATCGATGCGATCGAGGCCTTCCAAAATGACCCGGAGACCAAGGCGATCATCATGATCGGCGAAATTGGTGGCGATGCTGAAGAACGCGCCGCCGAGTACATCGCGAAGAATGTCACCAAGCCCGTGGTGGGCTACGTCGCAGGTTTCACTGCCCCGGAGGGCAAGACCATGGGGCATGCCGGAGCCATCGTCAGCGGTTCCTCGGGCACGGCCGAGGCAAAGAAGGTCGCGCTGGAGGAAGCTGGTGTGCGAGTGGGTAAAACACCCACCCAGGCGGCGGAGCTGATGCGGGAAGTTCTCGCAGAGATCGGCGAAGCCTAACGCTAGATAGGGCGAACAACAGGGAGGAAGGGCATGGCCACGGAAGCTCAGAAAGAATCACAGAAGGACTGGGCCGGCGATGCCCAAAATGCCTCGACGGACGGCGAATTCAAGCGGGATACCAATTACATCGGCGACCGCATCGTTGCTTCCGTGACCGGCGAGGAACCGCAGCCTGCCGGCGGGGATGGCAACAGTGGAAGCACTGGTGACGCGCTGCACTGGACCGTGCAGCCGAACCGCTACCGCCTCATCGCCGCACGCGCCTGCCCGTGGGCACACCGAGCGGTCATCGTGCGGCGCCTGCTGGGGCTGGAGGATGTGATCTCCCTGGGGCTGGCGGGCCCTACCCACGACAAGCGCTCCTGGACTTTCGATCTGGATCCGGGTGGCGTCGACCCCGTACTGCAGATCCCCCGCCTGCAGGATGCGTACTTTAAGCGCTTCCCGGACTACCCGCGGGGCATCACCGTGCCGGCGCTGGTGGAGGAAGAAAGCGGCAAGGTCGTGACCAACGATTTCAATTCGATCGTCCGCGACTTCCAAACAGAGTGGACCGAGTACCAGCGAGCTGGCGCTCCCAACCTGCTTCCACCGGCAGAGCAGCGGGAAGAGATGGAGGAGATCAACGACTTCATCTTCCGAAAGTTCAATAACGGCGTGTACCGGGCTGGGTTTTCGGCGTCACAAGATGCCTATGAGCAAGCCTATGAGGATGTATTCGAGGTCCTCGATTGGTTGGAGGAGCGCCTGGAAAACCGGCGATTCATCATGGGTGAGCACATCACGGAGACCGACATCCGGGCATATGCCACCCTGATCCGCTTCGATGCTGTCTACCACGGGCACTTCAAGACGAACCGGAACAAGATCAGCGAGATGCCGAACGTCTACGGCTACCTGCGCGAGCTGTTCCAGACCCCTGGGTTCGGCGATACCACCGATTTCAAGGAGATCAAGCAGCACTATTACATCGTGCACCGCGAGGTGAATCCCACGCAGATCGTCCCGGCCGGACCGGAGCTCTCAGGCCTGGCGCAACCCCATGGCCGCGACCACCTGCCGGGTGCGCCGTTTGCGGAGGGCACCACCCTGCCAGGTAAGTTGCCGGACGCCGAGCGGCTGAAGAACCCCACGCAATTCCAGCGGGAGCTATTTGGCCTGGACTAGAACTTCGCTGAGCAATGAGAAAATCCCCTCGCCGGTATTGAACTAGCCCCCGAAAGTTGGACTGGTTTAATTCTAGGCGGTGAGGGGTTCAAGGGTCTGATTCCGATATTGCATCGGGGTCAGGCCCTTT